>PMML01000043.1 GCA_003162695.1 Ignavibacteriota bacterium
CCGCCGTAAAAATTTATATTTTGATCGACCGTCAGATCCTCGTACAGGGAAAAACGCTGGGACATATATCCTATGTTTTCTTTTACTGCATCAGGATTGTCCGTTATATCGTATCCGGCGACCGTTGCGCTTCCCGATGTAGGCGAGAGCAGTCCGCACAGCATTCGTATAGTAGTCGATTTTCCCGCGCCATTGGGACCCAAGAATCCGAATACTTCTCCGCGTCTCACAGAAAAAGAAATATTATCAACGGCACGAAAAGAACCGAACATTTTTGTCAATCCTTTTACTTCGACTGCAAATCCATTTTCGCCTGCAGTCTTCGTTTGATCCTTGAGGGTCACTGCAATCCTCCGACCGCACGCTTTAACTTTGCCGCCGCAACTTTATAATCGACCCTTGTCNNCCTTGCCTGCATGAAAGTCAGTTTCGCCTGCAGCAATGCCGTTTCCGCATCCAGCAGATCGCTATTGCTTGCCATTCCCATTTTAAATTTTTCACGCGTCATGCGGTACGATTCCTGCGCCTGCTCCGCACCTGAATCCGCTACGGCTATTTCTTCCGACGCTGTTTGGGCTGCGTAATATTCCCGGGTTACCTCCAACTTTACTGCATCATACACTTTGCTCAAACCGGCTTCCGATTGCTTCAATGACGCCTCTGCCTGCGCTGTCTGGTGCCGCGTCGTGAACCAGTCCCATATTGTCCACTGAACTGTGATCCCGACATCCCATGTTCCGTTCCATTCATCCGCCGGAGGGAGTATGCGGGGATTTGGACGCGCAAAATTGTAATCCGCCCCCAAGTAAACTTGCGGGTACCAGCCTCCTTTTGCCGCTGCTACACCGGCATCGCTCATTTCAGTCCGTAATTTCATCGACTTTATCTCCGGTCGTTTTTCGACTGCGCGATCCGTCAATATCGATACATCGCTTTTCATCATGCCGTCGACTGCGGCGTCGATCTCCTGCGGATCATCTACAGCGAAAATATTGTCGGATAGGGAATTACCGATTAAAGAATTAAGCGTCATCGAGGCAATTCGAATATTGTTCCGCGCTTGTACATGTTTGACCTTCATACTCGAGAGCTGCACCTGCACCTTCATAACGTCGGCATCAGTCGCCATTCCCTGCTGTGCAGAACTTTCAATGTCTTTCAAATGCTCATTCACTTGTTCCACAGTCTGACCGATCACCCGTTCCGACTCCACTGCACTGTAGAGAGTCCAATATGCGACGGTCACCGCAACGACCATATCGAATCGTTCTTTCGAATAATCTTCCCTCGCTGCCTCCGCATTCAGGTCGGACATCTCCTTGCTTTTACTGAGTTTAAACCCGGTAAACACCGGCTGCTGCATCGAAAGCTTCAAAGAATAGTTTTCCGTTATATCTGGAAAAATCGTTTTTGAAAAATTAAACGGCGGCGGAAGAGGAAGAGTCAGCGTATAAGCCGGAACACTGCTTAATTCCATAGCGCCTGCCGCTAAGCGCAATTGCGGCAATAAAGCAGCCCCCGTTTCACGCGCATGTGCTTCAGCGTTTTCCGCCGCCGCCTCACTGATTTTCATCGATGGATTTTGACCAAGGGCTTTTGCAATACATTCGGCAAGCGATACAGGTATGGGATTATTCTGTGCCGCGGCAGCTTGAAACATAAGCAAAGCAATGATCATGAATTTCCGTTTCATACAATGCCTCATGAACCTAATCGTGCAATAAATACGTCTTCTAATGACGGCGGAAGGACACGGTATCCCGTTACTTCGATCTTTGCCTGCGTCAGACAATCAAGTATTTGCTGAACTTCCATCGATGGGTCTTTCATCATCACGTGCAGGCGGTCGCCGAACATTTGAATTCGGTCCTTGCCCAAGACGAGCGAAAGTACGGCGGCGCCGCGCCTGTTGTCGCCGCACAACAGCTCCATAACTTTGAGAGGGAATGAATTGCGGATGGCATCGGGCGTATCGCACTGCATAATTTTACCTTCGTTCATCAGCGCAACCCGATTGCTGCGTTCCGCTTCGTCCAGATACGGAGTACTGACAATGATGGTAATCCCGTTTTTGAGAAGACTGGAAAGAATCTTCCAAAAATCCCGCCGAGAGACGGGATCGACCCCCGTCGTCGGTTCATCGAGTAAAAGAATATCAGGAGTATGAATAAGCGTGCAAGCAAGCGCCAGTTTTTGCTTCATCCCTCCCGACAATCTTCCGGCAAGCCGCTCCCGGAATTTTGTGAGGCGCGTAAATTCCAGCAGTTCGTCTTTTCGGGTTTTAAAATTATGAACAGCATGAATTTCAGCAAAGAAATCTAAATTTTCGTCAATCGTGAGATCTTGGTAAAGGCTGAACCGCTGCGAGAGATACCCGATATGTTTCTTTATTTCAGCTTTTTCCGTTTTCATGTCATATCCGAGCACATCTATCGTGCCCCGGGTCGCAGGCAATACGCCGCACATCATACGTATGGCGGTCGTTTTTCCTGCTCCATCAGGTCCGACAAGGCTGAATATTTCCCCTCGCCGGATATTCAACGAAATATCATCAACAGCGGTAACGGACTCTTGATTGCCGCTCCCGTACACTTTAACGACATTTTTCAGTTCTACTGCATCGGGCATAATCATCTCCGCCTATGATTGAACGATGCGTAAAGTTACATCGGCCGGAATTCCAGCTTTGAGCGTCCCGTCTGCGTTCGGAACTTTTATTTTCACTGCGAAAACAAGTTTTGTCCGTTCGTCATTGGTTTGGATGTTTTTCGGCGTAAATTCCGCTATCGGCGAGATAAATATGACATGCCCTTCGAATGTTCTATTTTGAAATGCATCAATCCGGACAGATGCACTTTGGCCGAGAGCGATCTTCGGTAAGTCCACTTCCGAGACATAGATAGTAATATCCAGCGAAGAGAGATCGTCAAGCCGGACGAGCGATGTGCCCGATCCCACAAGCTCTCCCGCTTCGACGAAACGTTTTGTAACAATTCCGTTGTTCGGTGCCCGGACAATGCAGTCTTCCAGCCTTTTCCGGAGCGAAGCCATTTGGGCTTTTGCCTGATCCAGCCGTCCGCGTGCAAATTCGATTTCTTCCGGCCGGGAACCGCGCTTCGTTTTTTCCCAGGTTTGCCGGGCAACCGTGGAACGTGTGCGGGCATCGTCCAATTGTTTTTCTGTAATGCTTTTTGTCTGCCATAATCCTTCCATACGTTTAAGGTCGGATTCAGCATTTTGATAATTCGCTTCCGATTGTACTATGTCTTCCATACGCGAACCTTTGACAGCTAACCGGTATTGGGATTCTGCCATGATGAATCCTGCGGCGGCCTGATCGTACTGAAACCTCCAGTCTACATCATCGATTGTTAAAAGCGTGTCGCCGGCACGCACCACTGACCCCTCATCGACAAAGAGACGCTGCACGATACCGCCTGCTTGCGCACTTATGTTGATATCGGTTGCTTCGACAGTGCCGGTCGATGTTACGACACCATTGTTATTCTTCCCGCATCCGAAAAATATCGTAACGGCGCCAACCGCAATGAAAGACAAATATTTCATATCATCCTCTGAGACAGTTGTTGTTCGAATTGGGCATCGAAAAGATGCACGTGTTTTTTCCCTTCTTCCGTCAAAGCGCCTGTAAAGAGCACCTTGATAATTTCCTGATAGGCCTCAACGGCGGAGAACGACCGATCGGCCAGAGTCTGAGGGTTCACAATCCCCTGCGCAGCATTCACTAAAACAAGCTGAAATATTTCCACATTAAGATCTTCCCGGAAGAATCCTTCCTTCTGCGCTTGCAGAAACAAATTTTTCAACTGACCAATGACGACTTCGCGCCGGAATGTATCGATTTCATCCCAGACATGGGGAGAAAAGCGCCTCATATCCGATTGGAATTGCGGACTGATACGGCGAATTTGTCTCCCGATAACGGATAAAAGAACAGCGATTTTTTTTTCGAACGGTTCCTTGGAATTGATAATGCCGGAGACTTCTTTGCCGACTCGTTCAATGTTTACACGAACAGCTGCAAGCAGCAAATCATCTTTACTTGGAAAATATTTGTAAATGGTTTTTTTGCTCATACCAAGATCTGCAGCCACTTCATCGATAGTTACTTTGGACATTCCAAATCCAAAGAATCGCTTTGACGCTGCCTCCAATATTCTTTGCTTTTCTTCTTGATGTGCCATTTTTTTATTACCCTGGAAACTATTATTGTTTCTTCAGTTTCCTGATTTTAAAAAATATAGCCGACTTAATATNNCGCGTCTATTATGGAAACTATTATCGTTTCCTTAGTGTATAAGATAAGCGTATTTTCATTATCTGTCAAGTGTTTTTTTGCGACCTTAAAACATCGAACAAATTTTTTTCAAATAATATTTATCGACTTCATCGAAACATTCTTTAAGATTACTGTCGATATCGAGAACCGCAATGAGGGCCTTTTCAGCGTCGAAAATAGGAACGACTATTTCGGACATCGTTTCGCTTGAACATGCGACGTGATAAGGAATTTTTTGCACGTCTTGAACGATTTGAGTTCTTCCCTCTGAGGCGCATTTCCCGCAAACTCCCCTGTCGAGTGATATATCGATGCAGCCATGAGAGCCTTGATAAGGTCCGACCTTAAGAAGTCCCGGCTTGACGACCCTATAGAATCCAACCCATGAAAACGTATCGAATGAATGCTTCAATTCGCACGAAATGGTCGCCATCATTGCAATTGCATCTTCTTCATCACTGAGAAGATTTTTAAGGGTTTGCACTGCTTCTGCATATTGCCGGCGTTTATCCATCACTCAAAATTCATTTCCGGTGAAATACTATCGACATATAAAAAAGACTGCCCATCCCGCACAACGGTAATACCGTATATTGGCAAAACCGAACAATTCGAGCTGCTCATAAATCGATAAGCGATTAAAACAGTGTATGCTTTCATTGTATTCATAAAGCCTCGCACTTTTTCAAAAGACTCTTATCAGACTTATGACTTTTTATTTTTTTAACTTCCTTGAAACGCAGACGAAAATTCACGAGTTGCAGATAGAAGTTTCAGATCTTCGCAGAATGAGATCCGAATTTCGTGAACCCTGCCTTTCGTCTGCGTTTTTTACGGCTCCGGCAGAATACATTTCAAGAACGACTAATGAACCACCCTATAACTGATAAAAGTCAGATTTTTGCTGTCCGGCGCCCATGGATTGACATCAAATGTTCCCTGTCCGCCTAAAAGTTTTGAAACTACTTCAATGTCGCCGCCGGCGGCCGGTAAAATTCTCAGCATAACATCCTGATTCGCCGGATGTCCCTTGACATCCCTATTGTACGACAGGAAAACGATCCATTTGCCGTCCGGTGAAACATGCGGAAACCAATTGTTATATTCATCAAAAGTAATTTGTTCCTGAGAACTTCCGTCCGGTTTCATGCGCCAGATTTGACTTGAACCTGACCGGTCTGAATTGAAATAAATATATTTGCCGTCCGGCGAGAATTCCGGGCCGTCGTCAATTCCCGGTTGTACGGTTAGTCTTGTTTCCTTGCCGCCCTGGACAGGAATACTATAAATATCCAGGTTGTTTTTTCGCATGCCGGAATAGAGAATCACGGCGCCATCCGGAGACCAGCCATGCCACCATGATGAAACATCGGGAGTCAGCAGTTTTGGTTCGCCTCCTTCTGCCGGCACTAAATAAATCAGGGACTGATGTTCGCCTGCATAATTACTAAGAGCCAGCTGTTTTCGATCCGGAGAAAAGCCGTTGCAACTGCCGATATTTTTTAACGACCCTGAGTTGAACAATTCCGGTTTTCCGCCTCCTTTCGGCAATTTATATAATTGACCCCTATCGCTGAAGAATATTTGTTCCTCATCCCCCGACCAGAATGCGCCCTCGATAAAGTTTTCGGCCGTATAAATTGCTTTTCTGTCTTTCGATTCAATGGACACTGTTTCCAGCGTACTTTCCACCAATTCTTCACCCGTAACGTCTTTTAAGCCGCTCGAAATTTCTACATTTGAAAACACGGCTTTTTCCGACACATTGTTATTGTGAGAGCAAACACCAAGTCCGATGAAAAACGGTTCTTCAAATTTAATTTTGAATGACCCGCCGGCGGGACGGAGTTTTTCATTTGCAGGAGCAACGGACATGAAAACATAGCTGCCCTGTTTTTCCAGTTTGATTCTGCTCGGGCATTTGATATTGGCTTGAACCTCGCGCGTAAGCCCGCCTTTGACTTCACGGTATTGCATGGAGGTAAGGCCGTCTCCATGGAGAACAGCATCGACATACGGTGCATCGGGATCGAGACTCTGACGGATGATAAGCCCGGCTTTTCGATGTTCATTACCGCCTGTATCAGGAAAACTGATATCCGCAGAGATGGAAAGATCGCCCGATGCTTTTTTCCAGACATACTGGAAAGCATCCTTGGCATACCACATATTCTCTCCTCCTCCGACGATGGTGTAGCTCTTTTTGACGGCATCGAAGACTGCAGAACCTTTTTTAAGGACATCACCGATATCGCCGCTTCCTTCGAATATCCCGACTGATTGCTTCTGTGAAAAGAGAAAACCAGTTTGAAGCAGTCCAAGAACAGAAATGAACAGAAATTTTTTCCCAAATATATGATTCATAATCAACATCCTTCCATTTTTTTTATTCTCAAATTAATGTAAGACAGATCTTTTGAAGAAGCAAAGCCTGCAATTGTTTTATAAGCTGCATCACAGACGGCTGCTCGTAAGGTTCTCAAAAATAAATTGAACTGCATTCATCCGCAAGGCTTCGAGTGTTTTAAACCTACTCTTCCTGATACGGTATTTTCTAATTCAGAATTTTTCCGGACTCCCGGCCTTCATAGATCAGCCGGAGACCCCAATCTGCGTCACATGGAAAATCGGGCAGGCTTACGATGCCTATCTTGTTTGATGTGAGTCTGCCGTTTCCAACATCCTGCCATGAACCGTTGCGCGGATTAAACCATTGCGCACAATAGATACTATTGAGTCGTGCGCCGCGGATTTGGGATGGCGGGCATCCTTTTTCAAAATAGGCAAGGAATACCTGCTTATCATCTGTGCGCGCACAATAAGCCCAGCCCTCGTAACTAAGCGTTTCGTGCGTTTTATTAGGTGACACAAGATCTGCCAGCGGTACTAATTCCTGATAACGATTCCCTATGGAAAAAGCGAATATTCTTAAATACTGCATCTCGGCTCCCGACCGCCATTGGAATGCATCCCACATGTGCACCGGCGCAGTCGGCTCGATATCGGCGCCCCAAATTCCCTCAGCGCCATAGACGTGTCCGGCTAATCCGCCGGAAAGAAAACTTCCGTACATACCGGAACGGACAAATGCATTGTCACGCTCGGATCCGCCCGCTGCGCCGCGTGTATAGTTGGCCGACCCCGGTCCGCGTGCATCCCTGTAACCTGCATAATACGGCTCGCCATTGAGCGCCGGTTTCGGATTTTTTAGATTAAAAATCTCAGTAAGATACCAGTAATTATTATGCTCGCGCATGTTACCGATCTGGTGAAGTGTAACCCATGAATCTTCGCCCCAGTTTTCAAGCGTAGACGGGTTCGCGTTTGCAGAAAGCAGCGTTCCGAACGGCGGCGTCCCGAATTTTTTTTCCAGGGAATGAATTGCAGCAGTATAATCGTCGGGACTTACCGTCTCGTCGATAATATCGAGATGGATCGGACTCAGGACGGTATTATTAGCCTGATACCGTGAAAAGATGTACTGTATAAATCGCACATATGAACCCGGCCAGCCGTAATATTTATACCAGCATAAGCCGGCATCGCGCCTCGAAACTTCGATAAACGGAACGAATCCATTGGCATTGAGATAATCGATTTTCCTGTCAAGATACTTGAAGTATTCGGGGTTGATCCTATCCATGTCGGGGAATTCATTTTCGTAACCGGGTACTTTGCCGGGAAAGAAGAAAGGCCGTCCCCCTTCATTGTCCATGTTCTTAGCACTGCCCGTTCCGAATTCGAGCCAGGCAGAACGCACAGTGGTCTTTGCCGAATCGTCCATAACGAGATGCCAGGATTTTCCATCCGTTATCCAATTCGGAAATGCTGCAATGACATTAACCCAATTATAACCTTGTGCTCTGCGATAGCGTACATAATCTTTAAATCCTGCGTCAGGACCGATGGGATGTTCCTTATCGTCATCATACCAGCGAAAGCGGTTGGTCCCAAGCGAGTACCATGTATCGCCGATGATGAAGAACGGCGTACCGTCGGCAAACTCCAATGCATGCTGGTTGGCGCTTGCACGCAAAAAGCCTCTCCGCAGTTGATTTTCGGTTTTTTCCGAATCAGTCCAATCGACGGCTGTAAAGGAACCTGACTTTCCCGTCAACCCGGGATCCTCTGGAATCGATCCGCTTTTCCAGTACCATGTGCCGGGCTGTATTGCAACAAGGCGAAGATGAAAAGTCCGGCCCCCGTCCCAGAATCCATAGATCCGCTTATTGAACCCGGGCCCGGTAAGATTCACCCAGATAATGACATCCAAATATGCGTTCTTATATGCATTCGCAGCGTTGAATGTCAGTTCCTGCTTCTCCCATACGTGTACCGCTTTTGGAGCGGCCATAATATAGGAAGCAGCAGAAATTATAAAGATAAGCGGTACTTGCTTCAGGAATCTCATACTCAACTCTCCCGTGAGCAAACACATTAATGTCTAAACATTTATCCGGTCATTATGACTTGGAGGACATGAGATAACCAGAAAATTCAAATCTGTGTTTGAGTTATTAAAAATTTGATGAACTGCACCCGGGGAGATTTCGAGTCCTTGTTCCGGGTGAAGAACTTGACTTTCACTATCAATTTTAATTGTCGCTTCGCCGGACAGAACGAAAAAAAACTGCCGTGATTTGATATGCTTATGGCATATCTCACATGTATGCGGAGGCATTAACTCCCTTATAACGCTTATCGCATCTGTCCTGACAAAATGCCAGCCGTCGCAGTTCTGACCCCATGTATAATGTTCCGCAATGGTTTTATCGATTATTTTCATCTTTGACCTCGTTACCAGTTCATCCGCTTGCGGTGTTCGCTTATTTGTGCGGTATGGTGCTGCGCATGCCATACATATTGTTGAAGCAAGAAATCGATTGTCAAAAGGCCGTACCGGTTATGCCGCCATTGCCTGCTAAAATCTTCGGGCTTTAACCCTTCGAATGCATCTGCCCATCGATTGCGGATTGCCTCGAAAAGAGTCAGTGACGATTTGATATTGGGAGATTGCGCATCGGCCAGTTCAGCCCAAAGACTCTGTTGTGCTACCATGACATCCGGCACATTCTCTGTAAGGGCGTACTTTAATCTTGGGTAAGCATTAATATCCGACTCTACTAAATGATGTACAACCTGAGCAAGAGTCCAGCCGCCGGGCCGGTATGTTGTGAGAAGCTGATTCTCCTTGAGACCCTTGACGGCCTCATACAGAGCATTCGGTGCAGATCTGAACTGGCCAATACATTGAGTCCGGAGTTCAGGTGTCGGCTGGATTGGTTGAAATTTTCCGATGGGATATTTTAATTCTTCTTCTGTCGGCATGAGAAGGTTCCTTTCAATATTTCAAAATACAATGTTTTTTCGGTAAGTAATCCTTCAGAGAGACGTGTGCAAATAGTCGGCTTTGTCCGGACGTATATCTCATCTCGAAACAGATTCGATCTTTCGTTTTTCAACTGAAAAATTTTTATCAATGTCTCTCATTCGGGTATAGAAAAAAGAGAACAACACCTATTGTTCGTGCCATATAATTCGAATACTCCGGATAACGAAGCATAATAATTTTTTCTTCCGCATAAATTGGATGACAGATAAATCTGTACGGACCTGTGGTCGTCAAACCGCCTTCTTCGGCCAAGTATTATTCGCACCCAGAATATAAGCGAGAAAGTTAATATTTGCGCTGAAACCAATGCGCAGCCTTCAGCGAACAGAGAATGCTCAATCATCAAAACACAGATCGCGAGCACCAGGGTTAGATAACCTGCTGATGAAAATTTTAGATCCAATCAATGATCTCCTTTTTTAATTCAGAATATTCATATTCGTTCAAGAGGATCGAGTTTATTCGAGCGATACTGCAGCCGACTGTCGTAGCAGGATCATCAGTTTCCGATTCAAGAGGAAACTGCAGCATCCTGTAAGATATTTATGATCGTTTCTTGAATCGGCAGCCCCGGAACAATGACCTCTTTTTCTTTGGAGATATAAACGTCGATTTCGCTTCGGACGCCGAAGCGATCCCGGAAATAAATTCCCGGCTCTATGGAAAAACAAGTCTCCGGGATGAGAATACGCTCGTCGTGTGTTTCCAGGTTGTCCATATTCGCGCCGGTTCCATGCACTTCTTCGCCGATCGAATGACCTGTCCTGTGCACAAAATATTCGCCGTAACCTTTGCCTGTAATAAAATTACGAGCAGCGTCGTCAACTTCATACCCATGTATCATCTTACCCGCCGCAAAGGAAGAGCGGACAAAACTCAATGCCGCATCCCGCCCCCTTTTGACGATCTGGAAAATCTTCTCGTACTCATCCGGCACACTCTTCCCTGCGTATCCCATCCATGTTATATCCGCATAGACGGAACGGGGAGCCTTCTTCTTTGCCCAAAGATCCAGCAAAACAAGATCACCCTTGTTGATAGGAGTAAAAATATCTTTTGTCGGCTCGTAATGCGGATTTGCAGCATTCGCATTCACGGAACAATTCGGCGCATCGCTGCTTGTAAGCCCGCGCTTTTCGAATTCCGCCAGCATACATTGCTGAACATCGAATTCCGTTACCGGACTGGCAGACTGCAATTTTGCCCGAATAAATCCGAACGCAACGTCGACAATCTGCCTCAAATGTTTTGCCGATTCAAAACACCCGTTTTTTTGGTCATCATCCCAAATCGACTCAAAGCGTTGTATTAGATTTGCAGAAGAGACAACCTGAACACCCGTAGATTTTACAAGTTCAATCGTCCCGGCATCGACGGTCGCTGCATACGGAATGGCACAAGAAGGAGAATATTCCATCGCGACTGTTTTCGCACCGTCCAGTATTTTCTTTAATCCCTCCTGCAAAGATTGCCAGCTCAAATAAACCGTTTTATCTCCCGGCAGCGTATCGAGATTCCATTCTTCGATCCGGTGTACAAGCTTGCGCGGCTCTCCTTTTGATGGTATAAAATAATAATACCTGCGCGTACACATGATATGCGGCGGAAGGGACAATATATTTTTAGCAAAGATGTTCGAATCCCGAAAATTGTACAGCAGCCAGCCGTCTGCTCCTTCCGATCTGAGCGCTTCCTGAATTCTCTCGATCTTTTTTAACATCGTTTCCATAGGTGTGCCTCTTCGATAAAATAAAAAAGCCCGTGAAGTTTATTTCAACGGGCTTCAGTCGATTATTCAGTCATTTACTTTTCAATCCGCATGAGAACTTCCGCATTCTCCGGATTCCCATCTGCGCCATCCGGAATCGCTACCTGTTTCCGTCTGCCGTTCTGGCGCTTGCGCAGATATTTCTGTTCTACCGGATGCTGCTCAATCGTCGGATCCTCCACATCGGGATAGGTATAGATTTCGTACTTGAAGTTCCGCAAAATGATGTCTTTTCCGTTCCTTCCGAGTACATATTGCGGGAGCAAAGGAATTTTTCCGCCGCCGCCCGGCGCATCGATCACATAATACGGAATCGCAAGACCGGAGGTATGACCGCGCAGCTTATCCATAATTTCCAGACCGACGCGTACCGGAGTCCGGAAATGATTTGTTCCTTTTGTCAGATCCGCCTGATAAATATAATACGGTTTCACGCGCATCTGAAGCAGCTTTCGGTGCAGTTCCAGCATAATATCGGGATCGTCATTGACCCCTTTCATCAACACTGCCTGGTTGCCGAGCGGAATTCCTGCATCAGCCAGCAGCGAGCAAGCGCGCGTCGCTTCCGGCGTGCATTCCCACGGATGGTTAAAATGCGTATTGATATACAGCGGATGATATTTTTTCAGCATCTTGCACAATTTCGGCGTAATACGCTGCGGAAGAACGCACGGCATTTTCGTGCCGATACGGATAATCTCCACATGTGGAATCTCCCGAAGTCCGGCCAGTACGCGTTCGAGCGCATAATCGGTGACCATCAGCGGATCTCCGCCGGAGATGATAACGTCCCGCACTTCGGGGTGTGCGGCAATATACGCCAAACCGTCCTGGATATATTTTGAGTTGATCTTTGTTGAATCGCTCACTTTACGCTTGCGCGTACAGAATCTGCAATACATCGAGCATTGACTCGTGATCAGGAACAAAACACGATCCGGATACCGGTGTGTTATGCTTTTGACCGGGCTGTCTCCTTCTTCGTTCAGAGGATCTTCCGAAGCATGTTCGTCCTGCAGTTCTATCGCGTCCGGAATACATTGCCGCCAAATAGGATCGCCGGGATAGCGAATGAGACTCATATAATAGGGATTGACGCGGATATGAAAAAATTTATTCAGCTTCTCCGCAGTCTCTGTATCGAAACCAAAGCGTTCGACCAAATCTTTGCCGCTGTCGATGCTTTGTCTCAGCATCTCTTGCCACAGTTCCATAAAGCTTCTCAGACCTCCTGAATGTGTTTGGAATAGACTACAAGATCGTCGCCCGGCGCATAATAATCCCGGACGTGCGCAGCTTCGAGATAGCGATTGCGCAGATAAAATTTTCGAGTCGCATCGTATTTCGGAAGCGACGAGGTTTCGACCATGATCAACGAACCGCTGTTCGATCGAATCATATTCTCACAATGCTGCAGCAGTTTGTATCCGATGCCTTTACCCTGCTGCAATGGATGGACGGCAATCCAGTATAGATCGTATGTCGACGCTGTCATCGGCGTAGACCCGCAGCAATAATACCCGCCTATCGTTCCGTTTTCCATTACATACGAGTATACGATATAATCTTTTTGATCGGGATCGTCCACGGCTATTTCCAGCAATTCCTGCGCAACTTGAATTTCACACTCTTTAAAGACTCCGGTTGCACGTACGAGTTCGATAATCTCCGGAAGATCTTGTTTTTCAAATTTCCGTATGGGCATATCAGCGTATCCGGCATCGATCAAGTGTGTGTTCAACAATTTTAGCGATCATTTCTTCGAATGTCATTCCTGCCGTGCATGCCGAGCGTGCGAAACCGCCGTCGCGTGATATATCCGGGTTCGGATTAACCTCAAGAACGTACGGTTTATTATTTTTATCCAGGCGAATATCGATCCGCGCATAATCCCGAATTTCCATAATGCGATATGCTTGCAAGGCAATTTCTTTAACTGAATGCTCGACATCCCGCGGTAATATTGCCGGGCAGGTACCGACAGTCCCGATAAATTCCGGTGAACTTTCTACCCACTTTGCATTGTACGTAACAATTTTAGGATAGGAATCCGGCAGACCGGAAAAATCGATTTCCGATATCGGCAGCGCAACCGGCGGATTATTTCCCATAACTGCAACATTCAACTCGCGTCCGGCGATATATTCTTCCACCAGAGCGGGCTGTTCAAATGCTTTTATAACCTTTGCAGTGCGCTCCATAAGCGAAGCAAAATCATATACCACAGAAGAGTTTTCAATTCCGGAACTCGCATCTTCATGAAGCGGTTTGACGATCATTGGAAAGCGTAAAGAAAAAGTTTTGGCAGAAAGCACGTCCCCTTTCTCTACAAGCAAATAAGGGGCGGTTGGAATATGGTGATAGCTTAAAATTTCCTTTGTCCGAACTTTATTTAAGCATACACCAAGCGCAACCGTTCCTGTTCCCGTATAAGGCGCTCCCATTAATTCATAGATACCGGCAACATGCATTTCATGAATTGCCTGTCCTAATAACGATTCGCAAAGATTGAATACAATGGTCGGTCTTTCTTTTTCCAGGAAATGAATAAGACGTTTAATATCGCCGTTCATGTTGAATAACGACGTCCGAAAACCCTTATCACGCAGCGCTTTTTCAACATGTTCGCGCTCCTCAATAACTCCAACCTCGGAAAGATCTATTATACCCGGCAATTCCTTTGTACCGCCCCGTACAGATCCATGGTTTGCGATTTCTCTCAATGTGCGCTTTGCCTCGTTCAATTCGGCAATCGGTTCATTAAAAACTACCGCAATATGTATTTCACTTTTAGTCATACTCGCATCAATTGAGGCCGTACCGTTTTATAGCTGCATTAAGGACTGCATTTATGAGAGACGGATAATCGAGACCTGCCGCTCTGGCAGCCTGCGGGAAGCAAGAATGTTCTTCAGGATTCGGCAGTATCCCAGGAAGCGGATTAAGCTCCAGGACATGCGGCTCTCCCGAACCGTCAAGCCGTATGTCAATACGACACCAATCCCGGCACTTTAGCGTTTTATAAGTATTTTGACAGATTTTTTCTATTTTTTGCTTCAATTCAGGAACTATTTTAGCAGGACATTCATGGACATCAATCGGATTTTCTACCGTATCCCATATCCATTTTGCTTCGTACGAATAAATTGGATTGACACCATCCGGCAGAGAGTCGAAACAAATTTCAACGATCGGCAGGATTTGCAGGTCGCCGTCATTACCGAGCATCGCTACGGTAAACTCCCTTCCAGTCAGAAATTCCTCCACAAGTGCAGGCTGATCGTATTCTTTAAGGACTTTTTTAATCTGCTTTTCGAGATCGCCGGTATTTTTGACAACCGAAGCATCATAAATTCCCTTGCTTGATCCTTCATACAGCGGTTTGACAATCGCAGGAAGTGTTAGAGCGAGACTTTTTATGTGTGACTCTTTCTCAATAACAAAAAATTTTGGTGTTGGAATTTTATGATAGGCAAGAATTTCTTTTGCGCGGGATTTATCGAGACAGAGACCCAGCGTCAACGGATCGGATCCCGTGTACGGGATACCGAGCATCTCCAGAAGCGCCGGAATTTGAGCTTCCCTTGACGGTCCCCTCAAACCTTCAGCGATGTTAAATACAATTTCTGGTTTTACCTCGCAGATCTTCCGGCACGCTTCCTCATTCGCTTCGATGAGTGTGACATTGTGGTATTGTTCGAGAGCCGTTTTAACGGCGAGAATGGTTTCTTTGCTGTCCCATTCTGCGTATGTATCTGCTTTCGTCTCTTTCGCTGGTGTGACGGCAGTTTCCGTTTTCCGATTTTGAATTCGTTTATTCGGTTTACCGTCATCAGATGACGTATCATCTGAATTTTCTTTTTTCATGTTGTAGACGAGAGCTACGTTCAATCGCTTAAACAAGCGGGATGATCAACCTTTCATCTGTGAACTGTTCGTCTTGTTGTATCAATGAACAACAAATACTGATACTAATATACGTGTTTATAATTCGTTGTCAAGTTTTTTGGACGTTTGAACGCATTTTTTTTCGACAATAACCGGGAGCGACCACCTCTTCGTTTTGTTTTTTATTTTTTTCCCTTGTATGTTTTTTTTGATGATCACTTTCTCTTCCTGATCTCAAACGGACTTCATCATGCGCGCTGCATTTTTTTCTTTTGTTAAATAAAATAATAATGCAGGTGAGAAGTTCTATTTATTTCGGAAACAAATTCCCGGCACGGCTTCCTGTTTGACGAGGAAACGGTATTAAGAGGTTTTCCCGTTGGGTTTTTTCAGCATAGCGATCGAACTTTGCAGATCTTCTTTCCGCACAACCTTAATCACAATCACTACGACTCCAAACAGACAGAGAAGAAGCAGCTTGACAACGAACGAAGAAAAATGAAGAGGTTCGAGACCGAGATATTTAAAAAGAATAAACAGGAGAAAGGCCGATCCCGCCATTTTTACAATGACACCCCATTCATAGTCTATCCGATAATATTTCTGAGATGCAAAATACATTCCGACTGCCATGACGATATAACTAAAAAGTGTCGAAAGCGCCGCCCCGAGTATTCCGAGCATCGGTATGAGAATCAGGTTCGCGCCGACATTGACCAACGCCCCCGCTCCCGTTACAAAAGGCAAATACTTCGTCTTTTTTTCCAGATACACACCGACCACAAAACATGTATAGGCTCCCGTAAAGACATACGCAAGCAGAACCCAAGGGACAATCGGTGTTCCCTGCCAATAGACCGGAGGAAAAAACTGTTTTCCTGCAATTTTCATGCGAACGATATCGTCAATGAAAAGCGATACGATCAGAAAGATCGACATCATTCCAAGCGTGAAATACGTAAAAACTTTCGAGAACAGTCTCTTGGCATCTTCATCGCGGGCGTGGTTCAAAAAGAATGGTCTCCATGCATAATCGAACATCCCGACTATGAGCATCATAAATATTCCGAGCCGATAGTTCAGCTGATAAATTCCAAGTGTAGCGTCATTGGTCAGCGCTTTTACGATCGGCCGGTCGATCACTTGCATTGCCATTCCTGCCAATCCGGCCGGGATGTATGGAAGTCCGAATTTTAATATCTGACCGTATAATCCTTTTGGCAGTTTCCAAGTAATATTCTTGGAAACAATGATCATCGCCAACGCGAACGTCGCGGCCGATGCGCAGAGATTTGCCAGAAAAACTCCATCCGCCCTGAAATGAAATCCAAGAATAAAAACAAGGTTCAGGGCAACGTTGGTCACGATATTAAACAATTTCAGCGATGCAAAAACCTTTGCTTTCCTCTCCATTCTCAGCGAGGCAAACGGAATGACGGAAAGCGTATCGAAGCATAATATCCATCCAGCATATTGAATCAGTCCGCTCTCTGACGTATTCAACCCGATACAGCGGCTGATGAACGGCGCCTGAAAATGTATGGCTAGCGACACGAGAATCGATGTTGTAAACAACGAAAGAAAAGGCACAGTGAAGTTTTGTTTTCTATCGCCAATGTCGAGTGTGGAGACGAACCGCATATATGCCGCTTCCATGCCGTAACAGTACATGACAAAGGCAAACGCGATATATGCATAGAGATTCGAGATAACGCCGTTCTCTGCGGGGAGCAGGACATTGGCATAGAAGGGAACGATGAGAAAATTGATCAGCCTGCCGAGGATAGTACTCAATCCGTAGACGGCCGTATCTTTACCGAGCTGGACTATTTTTCCCTGCATGATGAAATTTAATTATTAAAAAGCTGCAAAAATTCCTTGGGTGCGCGCGTTGGTTTTCCTGTTTTTGCATTGAGAAAACCGTGGACGGTTCGTCCTTCTGCAATACATTCTTGCTTATTCTCCCTGAGAACGCGGTAATCGATGGTCATTGTGACGACGGGCATCTCACGTATCGAAGTCTCGACAATAAGGATTTCATCGTACTGAGCCGGTTTTATAAATTTTGCATCTGCTGCTATAACAGGCAGGAAGATTCCCTTTGCCTCCATGTCCCCATACGGTAAACCAAGCGCTCGGATAAGGTCCGAGCGTCCCATTTCGAAGTATTCAAAGTACTTGCTATGGTGGACGACCCTCATTTGATCGGTATCCGCATAGCGAACGCGTATCGAAGAATAATGCTGTGCAAGCAGGTCGGACATTATGTGCTCTTCCATTCGCCCATAGCGGAAAACTTTTCTATTCGCAGCTGAACAAGTCGATCGGGTTTGATTTTCTTAAGCGCTTTTAACTCTTCGATGAGAGTTCTCTTCAACGTCGCGGCCGCAATCAATGGATCGCGATGCGCTCCTCCCATCGGTTCCGGAATAATCCGGTCGATGATCTTTTGTTCAAGCAAATCTTTTGCCGTCAGCTTCAGCGCTTCTGCCGCCTGTTCTTTAAATTCCCAGCTTCGCCAGAGAATGCTGGAACACGATTCCGGAGAAATAACGGAATACCATGAATTCTCGAGCATCATCACTCTATCGCCGATTCCCATCCCGAGCGCACCGCCGGACGCCCCTTCGCCGATGACAACGACTATGATCGGCACAGGTAAATGGGACATTTCGAAAAGATTGCGTGCTATCGCCTCCCCCTGCCCGCGCTCTTCGGCCCCGAGTCCCGGATATGCGCCGGGAGTGTCGAGGAGTGTGATGATCGGCTTTCCGAACTTCGTGGCAAGCAGCATCAGACGCAGCGCTTTCCTGTATCCTTCCGGATTTGGCATCCCGAAATTTCGGTAGATGTTGGATTTTGTGTCGCGCCCTTTTTGATGGCCGAGGATTAACACAGTATCTTTGTCCAACCGTCCGAATCCGCCGACAATCGCCTTATCATCCGCATAGCGGCGATCACCATGCAATTCGACAAAATCTTCGATCATATATTGTATATAATCGAGCGTATACGGCCGGTCGGGATGCCTGGCAAGCTGAACACGCTGCCATCGGGTCAAATTCTGATACACAGAACTTCGCAATTGATCCACCTTTCCTTCGAGTGTTCCAATTTCATCGGAAATATCGAGGTTGTCCGCATATTTTCGCATCTCTGCGATTTTTTGTTCCAGCTCTATAATCGGTTTTTCAAAATCCAATATTACTTTTGCCATCCGATGCTCTCCAAAACTTGAATGTCCCCGCCCTACGCACTCCGCCAGTTTTTGAACCAGGTACGGAGAAGAATCTCTCCATCAGTCAATAGCGATTGGTGGCGCGCGTAATACAAATTATACTGTGCAATTTCTTCTGCCGACAGATGCTGAGTTCCTTTCAACTGCGCCAGTCCGGTCAATCCCGGTTTGCCGATAAACACGTCTTGAGCTTCAGACATTTTCGACTCAAGTGAAGGACCCACAAAACTGTACGTTCCCTTTAAAACACCGATGAGACGGGAAAACAACGGGTCATGCGGTTTCTTAAAATGGAACAAGTATAAAATAGGACAAACAATGATTAAGAGCAATCCCGAAAAGAGGATATCAAAAATTCTTTTCGTAAAACGGTTGACAGGCTTGCTGATATTAAAAGAAAGCTGTACAAGCGGCAGTTGATCCAAAACATCGATGCTCGCCTTTCCGACTACGACGTCCATCGTATTAGGAACAAGATGGAAAGCAATTCCGGATTCGTATGTATGGCTCATAACGGAAAGAATTTGAGAATATGGAATCGAATCAGGTGCGAAGATAATGTCGCTCAACCGATGTTCACGAACAGCTTTGTTGATATTCTCTATGCTGGCGAGCACGGGAACTCCCGCTATTTCTTCGCCGACTTCCTTATGTGTTGTTCCGATGAATCCTATCATCTCATATCCGCTCTGCGGAGTTGCGCGAAGTTTTTTCAACAAATCCCGCGCCTTTTTATCGGTTCCCACAAGCGCTGTTCTCATCCCCAACAGCCCTGCATGCACCGATCGCTTGCCGGTCCACAGCAAGAGGAGCCTCCACAGCGGCAGTAAAAGCATAACGAACAATCCGGAAATGAGAATAATGACTCGGCTGAATGCATACATTTTAAAAAATGCAGTCAGAGCAGAAAGAAGAATGTACCCCGATCCGACGGCAAGTATGGTCCTGGAAACAGACATTTTCCTTGTCGTATAGACACCCATCGAATATAAATTCGCAATAACGACGATTGCCGGAATCATATATACAACCGGATATGCATAGCTCGGGTATGCAAATATTTTCCCACGCCGCACAAATTCTGCAAGTATAAGACTACCATCGATTAAGAACCAGTCGATAAGAGCCGATCTCCATGGCCGCAAAAGGGATGAAAAGAATGCAGCCCATGAAACAGCAACGATCGAAAGGCGTAGAAGAGCGAGTGTGAAAGGAGATGAATGGTAATGTTTTTGCACAAATATATGCATTGCTTCATAGAACATTTTCAATTCATCGACATTACTCCGTTTGGTGCTTTCGCCTCGATAATGAATGATCTGCGTTGAATGGACATAGTAGACTTTCCATCCGACTTCAAGAATCCGGTAACACCAATCGAGATCTTCCCCGTACATAAAATACGACTCATCCAGTCCGCCGGCATTTTCGTATGCCTCGCGGCGGACGAACATGCATGAACCGCTAATGGCATCGACCGGATATGTTTCTTCCGTGCTTCGGTAGGTCACGTTATAACCGCCGAATATTTTCAAAGAGGGAAAGAGAGAACTTAGCCCGATGATTTTTGTAAATGCTATCCATGGTGTTGGAAACCCGCGGCGGCATGGAAGCTGGAATGATCCGTCCGGATTCAGGATTTTGCATCCTGCCATACCTGCATCGCGATGCTGCTCCATGAAAGCGAGCATAACGCGTGCAGTGTCTTCCTGCACGACCGTATCCGGATTGAGAAGGAATAAATACTTCCCCTGCGCAATTTTCAATGCCGCATTGTTGGCAGCGGCAAATCCGGAATTTACTTCCATTGCAATCAGCCGAATTCCGGGAAAGTTTTTACGAACCATCTCTGCCGAACCGTCGTCCGATGCGTTGTCGACAACGATAATTTCCGAAGAAATGTCCCGGAGAGATTTATTCAGCGAAACAATCGATTGACGGAGAAATTCGCGGACATTGTAATTGACAATGATGACGGAGATTTGAATGCGGGGTTTTGGCAGCAGAGTTTTCATGCCGCAGGTTCACAGCTTTCCGAAAAGACTTCTGAATTTCAACTTCCACACCATTAATGCAGCTTCATGGACGATATGCTTTGACATTTTTGAAACACCAGCCCGGCGATCCACGAAAACGATAGGCACCTCCAAAAGAGTAAAACCTTTTTTCCATGCAAGGAAATTTGTTTCTATCTGGAAACTGTACCCGTTCGATTTGATGGAATCGAGGTCGAGAGACTCGAGCACCGCGCGTTTATAACATTTAAAACCGCCGGTTGTGTCATGAATGGGAATGCCGGTAATAATCCGTGTATAGATGTTGGCAAAATAACTTAACAGCAGCCGCCGCATGGGCCAGTTGACCACATTGACGCCGTTGAAGTACCGAGAACCTATGACGAGATCGTGATCCTCCGCCTTTTTCAACAAAACCGGGAGAGCTTCGGGGTCGTGCGAGAAATCTGCATCCATTTCGAGGATGTAGTCGAACCCCTCTTGAATACCGTATTTAAAACCTGCAACGTATGCCGTTCCCAATCCCATTTTCCCCCGCCGTTCAATAATATGCACGCGCTTGTTTTTCTTCTGCATTGCCTTTACAAGTGCAGCTGTTCCGTCCGGAGAATTGTCATCGACGACCAGAACCTGGAGACATTGGTCTTTTTCCAATATCCGAGGAATAATTTTTTCAATATTTTCCGCTTCATTATATGTTGGAATGACAACAAGTGCACGTTTCATGCGTATCCTTTTCATACAAATATTTATGCAATTTCCAATATATGATCGGCAATATATCGCTGCTGATCTGCATCGAGTTCCGTATGCATGGGCAGGGAGAGCACTTCCCTGACTGCCTGTTCCGTCACCGGCAACGGTTTGGGACAGATGCTCACCGAACGATAAGCTTCCTGGAGATGAAGGGGAATCGGATAATAAATTCCATATGGAATTTTCTTTTCCAATAGATGCTGCGCAACAATGTCCCTGTTTTTCAGTCGGACCGTATATTGGTGGAATACATGTTTCCCGAATGCTGCCTCAAAAGGAGTCACAACCGCTGAATCTTGAAAAAGTTTGTTATAGAGAACTGCCGCTGTCCGTCGTGCTTCAATCCACCGATCAAGATATTTCAGCTTTACGCGAAGCATTGCCGCTTGCAGAGTATCGAGACGGCTGTTGACGCCTAATATCTCATGTTTATAGCGGACGCGTGATCCATGGGCAACAATCATCCTCAACCGCTCGGCCAGAGCAACGTCGTTGGTAACAAGCATTCCGCCATCTCCGAACGCACCGAGATTCTTGCTCGGGAAGAAGCTGAGGCATCCGATTGTACCCAAACCGCCTACTTTTTTTCCTTTATATTCCGTACCGATGGCCTGACACATATCTTCAATAATCGGAATGCCGTATTTGTTCGCAACCGCGATAAGCGGATCCATGTCGACCGCTTGACCGTAGAGATGTACCGGTATAATAGCCTTCGTTTTCTTTGTGATTGCAGATTCTACGCCAGAGGGGTCTAAATTGAATGTCTGCGGATCGATATCCACGTAAACAGGCTTCGCTCCAAGGAGGACAATTGTTTCCGTTGTCGCAACAAACGTGAATGGCGTCGTAATAACCTCATCACCTGGCTGCACACCCAAAGCCATCATCGCAGCCTGCAGCGCATCGGTTCCTGAAGCGCAGCCGATCGCATGCCGGACTCCAAGATATGCAGCAATTTCATTTTCAAACTCGGATACTTCTTTACCCAGAATGTACTGTCCGGAGTTCATCACACGCTGAATGGCTGCGTCAATTTCCGGTTTAATTTTCTGATACTGGCCGACGACATCGACCATATGTATTGTTGAATTCATTTTAGGTATGTCCTTTTCCGGCAACCATAACATAGACAGTATTAAAAAGAATCTTTAAATCCAATCTCCACGAGTTATTTTCGATATAAAATAAATCGTATTTAATTTTATTGCGCACGTCTTCGATATTTTCGTCATATTTATATTTTACCTGTGCCCATCCGGTTATACCCGGCTTCACCCGGTGCCGGTGTTTATAGAGTGGAATTTCTTTAGAAAGTTTTTCTACAAAGAACGGGCGTTCAGGACGAGGTCCAACAAGACTCATATCTCCCTTGACGACATTGAGAAATTGCGGCAATTCATCCAGATGCGTCCTTCGTAAAAAACGTCCGACCTTTGTCACGCGCGGATCGTTCCTGCCGGCCCATACAGGTCCAGTATGTTTTTCGGCATCGGTTTTCAT
>PMML01000007.1 GCA_003162695.1 Ignavibacteriota bacterium
AAGCACATACTCACCAGTGATGATTCTCTTGTGTTCGTTCAGACACCGACAGGTGCTGTACGCAAACTGCTGGAACAGTATGCTCCTCACTATTGTCTTCACATCAAACAGCTTGTTTCAAAGCAGAACACGTATTGCGCTTCGCTCGATCTTGATATTCAGCAAAGCGTTGAACGGCTGCTAAAAAATCATCTTCGTACGTGGAGAATGCTCGGAGTTCAAAACGGCGCTGTTATGGTCATTGAGAACAAAACCATGCGGGTTACTGCATATGCCGGNNTTACAGGCGCTTCGTTCACCCGGTTCAACGCTCAAGCCGTTTCTTAATGCATTGCACATGGATAAGGGAACCCTGACACCCAAAACACGCTTACTCGATGTACCGTATGATGCCGAAGGATATGCAGCGGAAAATTATGACGGCACGTACTCCGGGATGGTTTTCGCTGATGAAGCATTAAGAAAATCACTGAACGTTCCGATGGTGCGTCTGCTTAAAAATGCCGGATTGACCTCGTTCGAATCACTGCTGCATACTCTTGGTTTTGAATCTCTGGAATCGCAGCACGGGAGGCTGGGACTCAGCATGATCCTGGGCGGATGCGGTATAACGCTGGAAGAACGCACGGCAGCGTATGCAGCGATTGCCAACAGCGGAAAGTATGCGCCGCCGAGGTATCTGAACGATACGTCCGCCGTCCAAAGAACACGGGTTTTCTCCGATGCATCGGCATACATGATTACAGAAATTCTTTCCGGCATGNNCAAAACCGGGACCAGTTACGGACGGCGTGATGCATGGACGATGGGATATTCAGCGGAATATACGGTAGGCGTGTGGGTGGGAAATGTTACGAATAAAGGTAATCCCGACCTTGCGGGAAGCAAATCTGCGGCGCCGCTGCTCGTCGATATTTTTAATTCCATTTCCCGGAAGAATCAGAAATATATTTTACCTGTGCCTGCTGATGTGAATATACGCGACGTGTGTGTTGAAAGCGGAAAACTTCCCACTCCTCGCTGCAGGCATACGGTTGAAGATTTGTATTCCATGACGAATACACTCGGAATATTTTGTGATGTCGACAATGAATATTTGATCTCTCCTGACGGGAAAAAACAATATTGTACATCCTGCGTTGGAAATCATAATTACCAATCTGTCGTCTATCAGGATTATCCAAAAGAATTATTGAACTATTGGAAGAAGATCGGGAAAAGTTATGCTCTTCTGCNNATGGGGCGCGTGAAAGCAGGAGCAAAAATATTCAAGGTATTGACAAGCGGAGAGTATATTGCAAGCTGTTTGGACGATAAAGGCAGGTTATCGATGGTAAAAATATTGATCAAACATCTGTAAGAGTTTTTCTTTTTCGAAATGGTGAGTCATTCATGGTACGCACTGCATACAATTTTCTACGGCTTTTATTTTCCATAGTTTTCAACCTCTCCTATATACCCTTTGGAGTAAAGAGGCGTGCTGAAATAACGATACATTAGAGTTGTTTTTCATATGAATTTGCATAACATCAATCATTCATTCCTTATAAGAAGGGGTATCCGTATGCATACACGCTTTGTTGTTTGTTCCATGCTGGCAGGGATGATATGTTCCATCGCACTTTTTTCGTGTTCAACAAAGGATTCTGAATCATTATGGGTTACGAGCAAGGTGCCGGCAGGGATTGTTGCACAAAGTGGAGTTTTGGAATTTGCATTTTCCCGCAGCGTTGTTCCGCCGGAATCCACCAACGTCTGGCTGAATACTCCCTACATCGTCTTTACTCCAGCTCTCGAAGGAAAATTCGTATGGCAGGATACTTCGCGTCTTATTTTTAGTCCCGATGCCGCCCTTCCGGGCGATACGAAATTCACAGGCAAACTAAACGGAACCTTGTTGGCAGCTGCTGCACATGCAAAGCGGTTTGCCGGCGATGAAGAATTTTCTTTTGCAACAGAACCGTTTACCATCAAGAGCGTCGATTTCTTTTATGACCGTATTGATAACAAGCGTACGGTCGGTATCAAGGCAAATATCGAATTTACCTACGCTGTCAACCCGGCAGATGTCGGGCCGTCTCTGAAGATCACTCTTGACGGAGATGAAGTAAAATCGTATCACGTGANNCCGACGATAAAATCATTTCGTCCGAAACAAAAACGCATTTACTCCTTGAAAAACCGTTTGTGTTTAAGCTGCCGCCGCTGGAAGATTTGAAAATTTACGGGCATGAATTCGGATTTGACGGAACAGACGGCTGGATACGGATCAAAACATCCCAGGAAATCGATGCCGCCTCCATCAAACAGTTCATCGACATAGCGCCTGCGAGAAATTATACGATCGAGGCGGAATCGAAACTTTCGTTCCAGATCAAGGGAAAATTCGAGCCCGGTACAACATTCCATCTCATGATTAAAAAAGGCATGGAAAGTCTGCTGGGAGGAAAGACACAGTCTGATTATGAAGCAGATGTCATCGTCGGAAACGTTACGCCTTCTTTTCGGTTCGCTTCCTCGTCGGGGTCGTATATGCTGCTGAGTGGTATGAAAAGCATGGAAATAAAAACCGTGAATATGGACTCCATCAAAGTGCGTATCAGTCAGGNNACCTCGTCCATTTTCTTGACGGCGGCAGGTCGTACGACTATGATTATGACAATGAGGAGGGCGAAGGAGGGTATCACCGAAAATTCCGTTTTTATCTCGGCAATTACGGCCGTGTGATTGAAGAGACAACACTGCGGATTGCGAAAAGTTCAAACCGCGAAGTGACAACACTTCTCGATCTCGCACCGTACCTGAAAACGGATTACAAGGGATTCTATCTTATCGAAATAGCGAATCACAATGAATCATGGAAATCGACTTCGAAGCTGGTCTCTCTTTCGGATATCGGACTGATTGTGAAAAGGAGCGAACAGGAACTGATCGTTTTTGCCGTGAGTTTGAATGACAACCGGCCGATTTCCGGCGTCACCATCAATCTTATTTCATCCAATAATCAAACGATGGCGTCTTTGAAAACGGATGTCGATGGATTGGCAAAATTCTACAACTTTGCAAAGCTCAGCGAAGACTTCACATTAAAAATGGTCACGGCTGTGCATGACGACGATTTTAATTTTATCAATCTTTCTGATTACCGGATCGAAACATCGNNAAACACCTCGCTTGAAAACATGCCCGTGAAAATTGAAATCTTTAATCCGCGGGCATATAAAGTTACCGAATTCCAACGGACATTAAACGAGCAGGGCTCATTTGAAATTAATTACCAGACTCTTGAATCAGCACCGACCGGAGAATACCGTCTTGAAATGCACACGGGCGATGGAGTGTTCCTGACTGCATACAAAGTGAGCGTCGAAGACTTTGTACCGGATAGAATAAAGGTCAGCGTTAAACCATCCAAA
>PMML01000130.1 GCA_003162695.1 Ignavibacteriota bacterium
TCTGCAACAGAAATTGCAGATGCGCCCGGCGTATTCAATACAAGAATTCCCTTGGCTTGTGCGGCAGCTACATCGATATTGTCCAAACCGACCCCTCCGCGGGCTATAACTTTCAAGCCTTTGCCTGCTTCGATGACTTCTTTGGTCACTTTTGATGCAGAGCGGACGACGATACAATCATCACCGCCGATTTTACTTAAAAGTTCTTCCGGTTTTAAGGTCAATAAATCGACCTGATGCCCGGCATCTGTGAGAATTTTTGCTCCTTCAGGTGATATTCCATCGGTGATCAGAATTTTCATACAAACTCCTTAAATAAAAATGAGTTATTACACGATTGATTTATCCGAGAGAAGGCAGCGGGCTTGTTGAAGAGCCTCTTGATGCCATTCTATAAACTTATACTATAATAAGCAAAAAAGGTTAAACCATCAAATAGCGATACGCATTCAAACGGTTTTTTTACGAATTACAGGTTCGTTTCTATCCCGCAAAAAAGCTCTAATAATATTTTGAAAAATACAAGAAATATTGGTATGTTATAAAAAGAAACAAGACCAACCTGTTATAAGATATAAACGAAAAGGAGATAAAATGCAACGCGCACATAATTTCTTTGCGGGACCGGCAATCTTACCGGTACCGGTGCTTGAAGAGACCAGAGACGCCGTAATGGATTTCGCCGGACTGGGCGTCTCCATCATGGAAATCAGCCACCGCGATAAGGTGTATGAAAAAGTTGTGACTGAAGCCCAGGCCGATGCACTTGCATTGATGGGACTATCTGCGGACGAATATTCCGTCATTTTTCTCGGCGGCGGAGCTACGACACAATTTGCTTTGGTACCGTTAAACTTTTTACAGAAGAAAGCCGACTATGTCAACACGGGTGAATGGGCGTCCAAAGCGATCAAAGAAGCGAAAACGCTCGGAGAAATAACGGAGGTTGCCTCTTCCAAAGAGAGCAAGTTTACATTCATTCCGAAGAATATAAAATATTCGGGCGATGCGGATTATGTTCATATTACGACCAACAATACTATTTACGGCACGCAATGGAAAACCGATCCGGATGTCGGAAGCGTTCCTCTGGTTGCGGATATGTCTTCCGATATACTCGGCATCAAGCGTGATTTTAAAAAATACAGTCTTATGTATGCAGGCGCACAGAAAAATATCGGGCCGGCCGGCGTCGTCATGGTGGTCATCAAAAAAGCATGGATGGAAGCAAAAGGAAAACAAAACATCCCCTCGATTTTCAAATATAAAACTCATGTGGATGCCGGATCTCTTGCCAATACACCGCCCGCCCTGCCGCTCTTTGTGCTGGGACGGACTCTCAAATGGCTTATCGGCAAAGGAGGCATTGAGGCGATTCACACTCAAAACGAAAAGAAAGCGAAGCTTCTGTACGATGTGATCGATGCGTATCCGAATTTCTACAAAGGAACGGTAACGGTAAAAGAAGACCGGTCATGGATGAATGTGACGTTCGTTTTACCGACTCCGGAGCTGGAAGAGAAATTTATTGCCGAAGCGAAACCGAAAAAAATGCTCGGGCTGAAAGGACATCGCTCCGTCGGCGGCATGCGCGCTTCCATTTACAATGCCTGCCCCGTCGAGTCGGTAGAATTTCTTGCAAAATATATGGAAGAGTTCTACAAGGTTAATAAAGGATAATCTATTTATCTGCTGTAACAGATTGGTACTTAAAAAAAGCGAGATTGGTTTTATCATTCTCGCTTTTTTATTTGGCAGTAGAGTCCTCCATAGGAGTTTGCCATAGGCATCACTATGTGACCTGCGGAACGACTCGCAGCCGGACATTCCAGAAAATTCTTTTATAATTCGTCCATCCATAAAATGCATGCCCCCTGAATACGATACCCTTTTTAGAAGGATCCCATAAAGTCCTGAATGGCAGCCATTTCGGAAGCGGCCCCGTGATGTGTACACACAAAGCCCGCCAGCCGTGTTGCGTTTTCATGAATGACCCTCAGCGGTAAGCGCTGCAACAACCCCATCGTTAGGGCAGCCGTAAATGCATCACCCGCACCGACGGTATCGACGACCGGAACCTTCATCGCCTCCAGGAACGAGACCTCGCTGGAAGATGCCAATCGGCTCCCTTTTTCTCCCAGAGTCAGAGCAACCAGCTTTAAGCCGCAATCGAGGATCATTCTCTGCAGAATTTCAGATTCCGATCCGCTGATCGATAGAATTTCCGAAATTACCGGAAGTTCCTGTTCATTGAGTTTCAATACGTCACATTTTTGAAGACTTTCCCGAATAATCTCACTGCTGTAATATCGCTGCCGGAGGTTGACATCAAAGATGCATAGACAATCGGTTGGAACTGATTCTATGAAACGAAAAATGCTTTTCCGCGAAGTCTCCGAACGCTGTGCCAGTGTTCCGAAGCAAACTGCATCGGCAGCGGCCGCAAGGTTTTCGGTAATGCCTGTGAACTCGATATTATCCCAGGCCGCTCCTTCATGGATAGTAAAAGATGGAACCCCTTTCGCGTTTACCCGGACAGTCACGGTTCCTGTCGGGTATCGAGCATCGATTGCAATATATTCGGAATCAAGACCGGCCTGCCGAATCCGTTCGATAATTTCTCTCCCGGGTGAATCGTTCCCAACAGCGCTTACAATACAACCCCGAGCGCCCAGAGCCGCTGCATCGTATGCAAAATTGGCCGGAGCCCCTCCGAGCCGCTTCCCGCTGGGAAGAATGTCCCACAGAATTTCACCTATTCCGATAACGACGTTTTTTTTCATTCCGCAGCACCCGTTTCAATTTTCATAGCTTTATCATACTGCAACTCGGTGAATTTTCATTGCAGTATTATTTTAAGAAGAGCACCGAAGCCGGAATTTCCTGCTTTTCAATATCCGGACTGCTATAGTAAAGTTTTAGTATAGCGCCGCCGCCAATCTGGAAATATTCGACCTTTATCTCGTGCTTTCCAGCTCCAAGATTGACAGTTACCGTTTTTTCAACCGTACCATGTGCGCTATCGTTATCGATGAATCGTTTTCCGTCGATAAAAAGGCGGCTGCCGTCATCCGATGCGAGATAGAACTTATAATTCGCTTCTTTTGTGATATTTAAATCCGCGTTAAAATACCTGTTCATTCTTCTTCTTCAAAAAGGGAGATTGTTTTTTTCTGTGAAATTTTCTTGTATTGAGTTTATGCACTCTGCACAACGGTTAGAATTTATCCGGATTGCGACTTATTTTTATAGGCTGTGAATGGTCAATTTTAGTTAAAAACGACCAGCCTCCGCCTTGCTGTGATATTTTAACCAATACTTCGTTTATTCCCTTTTTTAATGTGCCGCTTGCCTCGTCGGGTTTGTGATTCACACCTCTGAAAACGTGATGTGAATGGAGTTTTTGATGATTTAACCATAGTTCTATTCCGTCGTCGGAATTCATGAAAAATTTGACGCTTTGTTCAGTACCGGAATATATATAGGTAAGTCCATAAGCAACCGCATTCGTTTCATTGAAAACCGAACCAAGATCGACCAATCCATCTTTATCGCACGCAATACTTTGCCATCGAACAACCCTATTGCCTTTACCCATATATGTATTGGTTAAATTAATCGACATTTCTTTTTCCGGAGGATAAGAAACATCTTTTATATTTATTTCCGGATTGTAATCGAACGGACCGACGACATTCCAATCTTTCAAGAAAGGATATTTTTCCATAATCACCTTATGATAGAGCATATCCTCGCTGTTGACTGAATATTTCAGATTTATTGTTCTCACGGTTTTAATATCACAATGATCGGAATCCGGTTCAGCGAGCCGTATGATCTTATAATCCCCGCCCGATAAATTGAACCTCTCCGTCATAATATTTCTTTGACCGCCCTGCGTCACATCGTCAAGAGTAAATATAAAATCATTCGAACATTTAGAATCACTCGACTTCACGATAGTTATTTGATGCGTTTTTATCTTTATGCGGACGCCGTTAAAATAATTTACGATGTTGGCATATTCATCGGGGTTCAGGGTGCCTTTAAGTTTTTGAAAGAAGCGTTCATCCGGCATAAAATTATCATGTACTTCCGAGCCCCAAATGCCTGTCATTCTTCTTTGATATGCTTTTGCCTCTAATATTGAATTATCGAACTCCCCGGCATTAAGCTGAATAACGACTTCTTTATGAATATCTATCTTACCCGATACGACTCTGTTCATTGCCAGTTCAGGTTTATATTCCGGTTTTATTTCTCTTCCATTTATATATGCTTTTTGAACAGGTTTTGTGCATGGAAATTCAATGCAATAGGATCTTTCTTTCTGTTCACCTGTGAATTCACCTTTTACGGGTTTTAGAGTAACCGTATTTTGAATCCCTTTACGATGATATTGTATTTCAGTAAGCGCATATTTTCCATTTTCATGCTCTTTTGTTATACCATCGTCTTCATAAAGTATCGATGTGTTTTCAGAATCATTGGCTCCGGGAAAAACTCTGACAATCAACTGCTTGAGCGGTTCGGTTGCCATTCTGTTGGTCGAGGGCTGCATGATGATCGGCATACCGGCTTTCGCATAAAGCGGAAATTCATCGATATCGGCCAAAACATTCACCAATTTTCCGGAGCCTGTAAATTTTTCGCCGGTGAACCAGTTGTACCAAACACCCTGAGGAAACCAAACCAATTGATCGGCAACTTTTCCGGGTCCGGGTCCCGGAGATGTAATGGGCGCAACAAGAAGATTTTTACCGAACAGGTATTGCTGCGGAACCTGATATGCAATGCTTTGTTCCGGATATTCGATATACATCGGACAGGTGAGCGGAACGACATCGCTTACCGCCTGCCACGCACTTGTATAAATATAGGGGAAGAGCTGCGAGCGAAGATGAAATGCAATCCGTTCGGAGTGGACATAGATGCTGTCCCTGATCCACGGCCTTTTATCCATCGTTGCATCGCGGGTGGAATGCAGACGTAACGCGGCGCTCACAGCTCCGAACTGAATCCAGCGGCAATTTGTCTCCGGCATAAATCCGCCCATGTGACCGCCAATATCGTGCGACCAGAAAAAACACAGAACATTTCCGGCATTTGCCGTAAAAGGCACTTCGAATTCGAGCATAGGCCAATGTGTATCGGCATCGCCTGAAAAATGGATGGGGTTGCGATGATCGCCCCAGCCGCCCCAGCGGCTGAATGAAAGTCCGCGCAAACCTTTTCTCTGGGAATACCTGAAATAATAATTATTCAACCACTCTAAATTATTGAGATCGGGATTACCCAATGTTTTTTCAAATTGCTGCCAATCGAGCCACCAAAAGTCGACCCCTTCCGCTTCATGCGGGGCGTGTGTATATTTGAATAATTTATCGAGATATATTTTGTTCGATGCATCGAATGTAATACTGCTATCGGGTTTTATCGATATATCAACGCCCATATCTTTCATAAAATCTTTATACATATCTTCATGAGGCGCTATGCCGTCGGCAGGATGGACATTCATCGTAACATGCAGGTTCTGCTTATGAAACCATTGAAGCAAATCTTCGGCATCGGGTAATAATTTACGGTTCCATGACCATCCTGTCCATCCGTCCTTATGCCAGTCCATATCGAGCACCATAACATCGAGCGGAAAATCATATTGATCGTATTCTTTCACCAATTGCCTGTAATCATCGGAAGAATACGGCCAGTAGCGTGAGTACCATGAGCCGAATGCATATTTTCTGGGTAAAGGAATTTTTCCGCTTATCGCCGCCAAATCTTTAAGCGCCGACTTATAGTCTGAACCGTATGAAAAAAAATACCAATCCGTACCGGCATCGACGGGACGCTGTTTCACCCATTCATCGGTAAGTAACGGCCGTCTGCTGTCGTCATATAGACACCAACCGTCCGTTGAAAGCAAGCCGTCGTTCAAGGGAACTTCTTGTGTCAGACCATCAAGTGTTCGTAAAGTCCCTCCGAGATTCCCCTTGTTCGTCATACCGGGCATCCATTTAATTTCATTCTTCCCGGTTTTTTNNAGATTGTCCGGAGAAAAACTTTTCCCATCCGGCTTATAGAGCAGACTCAGTTTAGATGTTTCAATAATAGTTTCATTTTGACCGGTTTTTAATTCGAATTGATTAAAGTCGTTGCTGCGATTTACTGCAAAGAGCGATCGTTCATCGATAAATTTCCCATTTGAGGAATATTCCAATCTGACACAGCCCGGTGAAAGAACGGTAAATCGGGCTGTTCGATCGACGGTAACCGGATTATCCTTCCCAAGACTGAGGCAAAGCAGCATGAGAGAAATAATAGAAATATTCATTATTCTCATTGATGTTCTATTATTTATTTTCATTTTCGTAATCAATGATAGGTTTGTAAAACGTTGGTGTAGCCAAGCGATTTCAATATATTTTTCAATCCATCAATGTTCATTTTAAGTCCGACTTCAGCGTCCGGATCGGTATTCTCATTAATGATGCCTATTGTACCACGATAGCTGCTCTCAGCAATGATGCGTATCATTTTCTCTTCGCTGTCTCCCTGTCCGACCGGAACAACTTTACCCGAACTACCCTTTTTCAGCCCTGCAATATTCAAGGCAAAGAGGTGCGGCAGTATTTGAGGAAAAAATTCAAAAAAACGTTCTGTCTGGTCTTCTGCGTGATTAAAATTATAAATTATTCCGACATTTTGCATTTTTACGTAATGAAGAACCGACAGTAAATTTTCCGGCTCGCCGAACCAGCCATTGTGATTATACAGACCGACAGTACAACCAATTTTTGCAGCATCCTCTGCCATAATATGCACCATGTTGCCGACAGTAATGATCTTCTCTTCCTGGCTCATATTCTTCAAGCTATCGTTGGACGATCCATAAGACCACCATAATTGCGTTCTTATATGATGACGCTGCAGAAGTGCAAGTATTTCAACATAATATTTGTTTTTCACCGGATCCGGGCCATAAGGCATCCAGAATGCCTGCAATTTGATATGATGCTTTTTTAAAGTGTTCATTTCTTCGTCGAAGCTTGAAACATGCTCTTCCCGCCAATCATAAGCGAACTTTGTAATTCCCAATTTATCCAGCATTTGGGCGCGTTCTTCGGGCCCTCGTTTTTTAATGTCAAATGGAACGATACACCAAGCAACCAGATTCTTTTTGGAAAATACTTCACCAGTACCGGGTAACGACTGGCTCATCGCCTGTTTGGGAGTCAGGATCGTCAACGCGGATATGCTGATAAAAAGCAGATGATGCATCATAATTTTATTCCCTGAGTTTGATTTTAATAAATATCCAGATCGTTTTAAGAGAAAGCATTTTATCTCAACAATCCAGCCGTATCAATATTCCTTTCCGAACCCCCGCTTAATCTCCCCCTGACAGGAGGAGAGACTTCAGGGTCTCTGAAAGAAGAAATAAATCGGCATGAAGTCCGGGCTGTTTATTGCTTTTTAGCCCGCCTTCCTCATAAGAAAATTCAAGATAGCATTTTTATGAGCTGCAAGATTTTTTAATTTCCATCATTCAAATATCCCCAAGCTGGAGGTGCATCGTCGGCGTTTGCTCCCCATTTCTTGTTGGGCTGACTTCCCATAACAAATTCGAGCATTCCGCCGTTCGCAATGTCATTCTGTGTAATATATGCTTTCTCGTACGCATTGCCGTTGAGTTTTACCGATTGAATATAGACATTCACTTTCGATGCGTTTTTTACTGATATGCTGAATGTTTTTCCGTTATCAAGATGAATTGCTGCGCTTTCCAATACCGGAGAGCCGATCGCATACACGCCTCCGGCTGGATTCACGGGATAAAAACCCATGGAACTGAAAATATACCATGAGGCCATTTGCCCGCAGTCCTCATTACCGGGATATCCCGAAGTGGAGTTGTTATATAATTCATTCAGCACCTGCGATACATATTTCTGTGTTTTCCAGGGCTGACCCGCAAAATCATAAAGATAAGCTGCATGGTGGCTGGGTTCGTTTCCATGCGCATATTGCCCGATAAAGCCCGAAGCATTCCCGTTCTTTTCAGACGGCATGTCTTTCAAAGTAAAAAATGTATCGACCTTTGCACAAAATGCTTCCCTGCCGCCCATAAGATTTACGAGCGCGTTCATATCCTGCGGGACGTAAAATAAATACTGCCAGGCATTGCCTTCCGTATACGGACTGTTGCCGTTTGCACCGTATTGCAATGGATTAAACGGTTCCAGCCAATTACCGTTTTTATTCTTCGCCCTGAAAAAATGAGTTTTTGGATCGAAAAGGTTTTTATAAAAGTCCGAACGCTTCATAAAATGTTCGCAGTCCGCCGACTTACCGAGTTTTTTCGCAAACTGCGCCGCACACCAATCGTCATACGCCATTTCCAATGTTATAGATACGGATTGGGACGTTACGTCTTCAGGGATGTATCCGTATTTTTCCCAGGCGGAAAAGGGCGAATTATAATGATCGGTCGTCGAAGAAGCCTTAACAGCTTCATAAGCTTTTTCCAGGTCAAAACCTTTAATGCCCTTCAGCGCTGCATCTGTAATAACCGGAATAGCATGGTTGCCGATCATGCAGTAATTTTCCAGACCCCATAATTGCCAGATCGGAAGGAATCCATACGTTTCGTACTGCCGGATCATGCTGTTAATGAAACCGGCCGTGCGTTTGGTTTGCACAAGCGTGTATAAAGGATTTGCCGCTCTGTAGGTGTCCCATAACGAAAATGTAGAGTAATGTTTTTTATCAGGAGCATTACGAACGGTCATATCCGTTGCGGGGTAATCGCCGTTGACGTCGGCAATATTGTTGGGCTGTACAAATGCATGGTAAAGACCGGTATAAAACATTTCTTTCTGTTCTTTTGTCCCTTCGACAATAATGCATCCCAGTTCTTTTTCCCATTGATTTAAAGCGTCCGCAGATATTTGATCGAAATTCCAGTCCGGTATTTCAGATGTAAGATTGAGCCGGGCATTTTCAACGCTCACCGATGAGAGTCCGACCTTAACAAGTATCTGTTCATTCGCAGCAGTATTAAAATTTAAAAGAGCTTTTATACCTTCCCTGCCATTGACTAAATTAAGGTTGACATATTTATTTGCGCCGTCGATCATGACATTGCTTTCAAAAGGCTTTGAGAATTCCGCCCTGAAATAGACTTTCCGGTAACCCTCCGTCCAGCCGGTAATGATCCGGTAGCCCTCGATAGTTTTATTGTCTAACACTTTAATCTGCGCCCATATCCTGGCAGACTCCCAAAATTTACATTTATGATTTAAGTCGATGAGAATATGGGACTGAGCGCTTTGAGGGAATGTGTACCTGTGAAAACCGGCATGTTCCGTGGCCGTAAGTTCGGCATTGATATTATAGTCCAGCAGGTTTACCTGATAATAGCCGGGTCTTGCCAATTCTTTATCGTGTGCATAGCGCGAGAAGTATATACCTGTACTCTTATTTGCCTTGTTGGTGTCCGGTTTAAAATCGCCTTCAGCAGGCATAAATAAAATATCGAATAAATCCGGAACGCCGGTTCCGCTTAAATGAGTATGGCTGAAGCCATAAATGGTATTTTCATTATAGTCGTACCCTGAACAAGGATCATCCGGAACATCCTTTGTGTCCGGGCTTAGCTGGACGAATCCAAAAGGTGTCGCAGCGCCTGGAAAGTTGTTTCCCGAGAGACTGTTCGAATCAATAGGCCCGGTTCCGATAAAAGGGTTTACAAAATCTGTGAGCTTAGATTTTTGGGCATAAATTCCAAGAGGCAGAGTCATAGTTAATACTGCCGCAAAGATGGAGGCATTCTTGCTCATTTTCATGTTCACTCCGTTGGGTTTATTGTTCTTTTATTTTCTTCGGGAAAGTCACTTCCAAGTTCGAGCTAATGGAGTATACTTTATCTAATTTCATGTTGCTCTGAGATGTGTGAAAGATATTGTTATTTCCCGGGACTGTCAATTAAGCAAAGAAAACTCAGGAAACAAATAACTATTCAACATGTTCTTGATATCCTAAATTCTCTCTGTAGTCCCGGAAATATCGTCGAATGTTTTCGGGATGATCGCGGGAACTTCCCCAAAGGGATAAACGGACATCGCTCTGTAGCCGCGGGCGGCTNNTAATCCACTCGGTGAGAAAGGAATATCTTAAAATCAAAAAGAGATGTAAAATTCGGATTTTATTCCTTGCCGACGACGAGTATTATTTTGCCCGGCACCTGCGATGCATCGAGCAGTTTATGCGCTTCCACAGCTTCGGTCAGCGGCATTTTTTTGAAAATCACCGGCTGAATTTTCCCCTGCTGCAGCAACTCCATTAGCTTTGCCAGATCCTCCCGGAACCACTCCGGATGTTTTTTGCGCATTGCGGTAATCGAATAGAAAACTACCCTTCGCTTATTCGGAAGAACATTCCATAATTTCAATTGAATGAAACCGCGCGCGATACTCAGGAGACTTCCGTTATTTAACACTGCATGCTGGAAACCATAAGCCACAAGGAAACCGCCGGACTTTAATGATAGAAACGACCGCTTAAAATATTCTCCGCCGATCCCGTCGAATACGGCATCCACACCGCCTGTTGCTTCGTGGACGAACCGGACAAAATCCTCCGACTCGTAATCGATACCTGTTGCACCCAAACTTTTTACAAGATCAAGCTTCGCGGTTCGAGCCGTACCGAACATTTTCAGGTTATGGAGCGCTCCGAGCTGCAGAAGTGCGGTTCCGACCGCCCCGCCCGCGCCATGTACCAGAATACTTTGTCCTTGCCGGATGGCAGCCACACGATGCAGCATCTGATATGCCGTCATATAAGTAAGAACAAGACTCACGACTTCGGCAGAATCCAATCCATCCGGAACCGGAGTCAATGATTCCTGCGGCAGACAGATATACTCAGAATATGCTCCATAAACCGGCATGGCAGCTACCCTCTGTCCGATTTGGAATGCCGTTACACCTTCTCCGCATGCATCCACGCGGCCAACCAGGTCGTATCCCGGTGTAATGGGCGGCCTTTTTCTTACTTCAGGATACATCCCCTTCCGAATCAACGTATCGGTAAACGAAGCGCTTGTGACAATGACACGAACACGCACCTCGCCTTTCTTGGACACCGGCAGAAATTCTTGTTCGACCACCTTAAGCACATCAGGCGGACCGAAGCGCGTTATAATTACTTTTTTATAACTCATTTATATCGCTCAGTTGTAATTGTCAGCATGTTGTTCGTTGACAGATTGGAATTAATTGCAACTGCTGCTCAGTGTCTTTTAAAATTAATTCTTTTTTATTCCGCATTAAATCCACCTTGTAGAGTCCGACTCGCAGTCGGAAATCTTAATTATAGGAACATTTTGATTAATAAATTAGTCGCCAAGTCAATAGGATCAATTTTAATATATTTTTGTCCCTTTATTAAGGGAACCGGAGGCATACAATAGATGCAAGCGATAGCTCAAGATAAAATAACCTTGCCGGGATTTCTGGCTCAATTGTATTTGTACTTTTTCCTTGTCCTCAAAACCCCTCTTTATATCCCCTCATAGGGGAGAAATTCTTTTTATGAAATTTGCTGAATGACGACTCGTTTTTGTTTTCTAATGGATTTGTCTTTCTACTCTACGACATTAGAAAGCATCTTAAATCCCAAAACAAAACATCCAATCGAGAGTATCACAACTCCGCCAATAGCCAGATATATGTTAATCGCGGGGCCGACAGCATAGATTATCGCACCGCCGAGAATCAGAATTCCGGCGCTTTTGGGAAATTCGCGGCTTCGTATTAAAGTGATGCAGAAAAGAATGACACCGACTAAAATTGTAATACTTGCAATCCATTTGTAAAGTATGAATTGAGGATGATGCATTATTATCCTATCTCTGAATAGCGCAATTGACGGCGCATAACTTACGATAATCGGGTAGAGAAATACTTCCCAGGTTATTTGCGCCGCTTGAAAAAGATAAGCAAGAATAACAAAGACGTACCCGAAAAAACCGAAAATGCCTGCGCTTTTGTATATCCTTGCATACACTGCTGTAAAGCCAAAGATCATCAGAATAGTTCCCGGAAACGCTACTGAAGCAATCCATATCCAGTTTGGATCCAAAATCATCAGCGATACATCCCGTGCTCGTTCCTGCACCGGCAGAAGCGTAGTCCAGCATACCGCCCATGCAGTAAGAAGCGCCGATCCAAGTATTATTGCAATCCCGCCTAATCGCTGTAAAGTCGAAAATTTCATGCCTTTATTCCTCCCAATTGGTTTTTTGCTAATTTAGCTTCAAAGGAAATGCTTCTTAGGATTCTTCTTGCATACACCATATAGAGAATATAATGTATTCAGGAATCATATGCACTGCCATATATATAGGCACCTACGGCAATGAGTCTTCCCTCGATATACAGATCGGTAGGAAATCCTTCCGCGTTGTTCCCTTTTGTTCTTTAATAGTGCCGTTGATAACATATTCTTTTTGATGAACCTGCTGAAGCCGGCACTCCGCAGGAATGGATTGGGCTTCGGGAAAGAATTTTTTAAGATATGCACTGTCCATGCGTGATACTCGTCTGCAATTATGATGAACAATTTTATCACACGAGGAATATTTTTGGGAAGCAAGAAGGCGCGGTCTTCGTTGCCTCAATATCGTTAAGTCAACAGTTTTTCTCGAGTCTATTCAGAATTTGATACAAATAAGCTAAAACGTATTATAATAAATTTGTAATAATTCTTTGACAATACTGCTTATTAATGAAGCAGATTTGCTTGATGAGGATG
>PMML01000067.1:0-187 GCA_003162695.1 Ignavibacteriota bacterium
ATCAACTCTTCTCGACGGACGCTTCCTTTGGGTACAACTGGAAGGAAACCATCAACAAGGAACACAATCTTAATCTTCTCTCAATTACGTATGCGCATCTGACAAATACAACTCAAACTTTTAACGATCTGTTGAACGCCAATCCACTGTTGAAAAAAAGTTTTGAAGAACAGTTTATCATCGGACA
>PMML01000067.1:297-15162 GCA_003162695.1 Ignavibacteriota bacterium
GGAAGTAATAGCGTGCGTGCTTTCCCAACCTGGGGACTTGGTCCCGGTTCGTATAAAATGCCTGATAGCGTTGCTGCAAAATCTTTTTTTGGTCAGGGGGGAGATATCAAACTCGAAGCAAATACCGAATTCCGTTTTCCCATTGTCAGTATTGTCAAAGGTGCACTGTTTGTCGATGCCGGTAATATCTGGTTGTTGCAGGAAGATCCCGACCGTCCCGGTAGTAAATTCTCCGGCAAAACTTTTCTCGATGAGATTGCGGTCGGTACAGGTGTCGGCTTGCGATTTGATTTGTCCTTTTTTATTCTTCGGCTTGACCTTGCATTCCCATTGCGAGTCCCATATCTGCCCCAGGGCGAGCGTTGGGTTACCAATAAGATTGATTTTGGTAATTCCTCGTGGCTGAAAAACAATCTCCTGTTGAATGTTGCCATTGGATATCCCTATTGAGTTGTGTGAGTGGAATCCGTTTTTTGTCTGCTGAATTATCCTGTTGATTTATCTCGGAAACTTTACTTTTAGAGAACGACAGCATCACCCCCATTCGCTGTATCGGTTTCCCTACCACTACGAACCAGTATGTCGATGGTACCAGGAGAGAGACAGCTGAGGATCTGGGATTTTATCTCTTACGAACAGCCTGTACTTCTTCGAAAAGAATTAATCCCTTTTTCATCCTTTCGGGCGATTCCCGTTTATATAAATCATGAGTATCCTTTTTTAGGGTCGCAGAGAAGAGAGAGAATTATTTTATTCACGAAGGTGGATGTGAAATATTTATACATATGTATGGAAATTGAAAACTTTGAAGTTTAAGGAAGATACACCGTGAACTGGGATAGTCTGGATGGACAGTGGAAACAACGAAGGGGAAAAGCTGTTTATCATTGGGGTAAAATGATGAAAGATGAATTGTCAGCGATCTTGGGCAAGAATGAAGAGCTTGTTGGAAAGCTTCAAGAGAAATACGGAATTGCCAAAGATGAAGCCAGACACCGTGCGGATGAGTATAAAATTATCGTTAAGCAGCTTAAGCAGGCCAACATCAAATTGGCTAAGCTGCATAAAGAATTGAGCAAAAAAGAGAAATCGGAAAAGCGCTCCGTGAAAACAAAGGCAGCGTCAAGACGAAGGAAATGACTATGAGAGAGCGGAGGAATGTTTTCATTGATAGACGTTATTCGTACATCAAGAAGCTGACTGTCCGGTCGTAAAAAACGTCCTGTTGTATATCTGCATGACCGATGCCGTTCCTGAATGTTTGTTCGCTTTCCTTTTCTTTTTCCATTTGTTTCTTCTTCGAAAAGTCTCTTTGTCGATAATCAATATAAATTTCCGGATTGGATGTTCCAGAAATTGAAAGATAACAATCACTGGGGGAATTAATGGATTCGGCAGTGGAAAAATCTAATATGGAAAATAATCCAATTATCAAGCGCATTGCATTTATCGGTAACTATTTGCCGCGTCAATGCGGCATAGCTACATTTACGACCGATTTATGCGAGGCTGTCGCCGCCGAATGCAGCGGGACGACCTGTATTGCCCTCCCCGTGAATGACAGCGAAGCCGGTTATGCATATCCGCCTCGTGTACGGTTCGAACTGATCGAAAAAGACATCGATTCCTACCGGCGTGCCGCCGACTTTTTGAATATCAACCGTATTGATGTCGTATGCCTTCAGCACGAATATGGAATATTCGGCGGCCGTGCAGGGAGTCACATACTGGCTTTACTTCACGAATTGCGCATGCCTATTGTAACGACATTCCATACTATCCTGCATGATCCAGACCCGGATCAACGCAGAGTATTAAAAGAAATAGCCGCTCTGTCGGACCGTCTGGTCGTTATGAGCAAACGCGGGTCGGAATTCCTGCAAACAATATACGGCATCATGCCGGAGAAGATCGATATGATCCCGCATGGAATTCCCGATGTCCCGTTTGTGGATCCGAGTTTTCACAAAGATCTTTTCGGTGTCGAAGGCAAGATCGTATTGCTCAGTTTTGGGCTGCTCTCACCGAATAAAGGGTTCGAAGATGTCATTTCTGCCTTGCCCGCCATCGCGGACCGATTCCCAAATGTGGTTTACATCATACTCGGAGCTACGCATCCGCACGTTCTTGAGCACGAAGGTGAGGCGTACCGGCTGTCGCTCCAATGGATGGCTCAGGAAAAGGGCATGGAAAGCCGCGTGATATTTTACAACCGCTTTGTCAGCCTGGAGGAACTTGTCGAGTTTATCAGTGCGGCGGACATTTATATCACACCATATCTTCAGGAGGCGCAAATTACATCCGGCACATTAGCCTATACGCTGGGAGCGGGGAAAGCAGTAATATCGACGCCCTATTGGTATGCAGAGGAGATGCTGGCAGATGAACGAGGAGTGCTGGTTCCCTTTCATGATCCGGCAGCAATGGCTGGAAGCATCATAGATTTGTTGGAAAACGAAACTAAGCGGCATGCGATACGGAAACGGGCTTATCTGTTCGGAAGGGATATGATCTGGCCGCAAATTGCACGGCGCTATATGGAAAGTTTTCAACGCGCCAGGTCTGAACGACGGCATTATATAGCTCCCGGATTTACAGTGAAAGCATTGGTTGAACGCCCGGTTGAACTCCCGCTGTTAAAGCTCGATCACTTGCGCCACATGACCGATGAGACCGGCATTTTACAACATGCTATTTTCACGATACCCAACTACAGTGAGGGTTATACAACAGATGATAATGCACGCGCGCTGCTTATCAGTCCTTTGTTAGAGGAACTCGGCAGCGAAGAGTCTTTCGAATTGGCTTCCAGATATCTTGCATTTGTCTGGTATGCCTTTAATCCCAAGACCCATCACTTCCGGAATTTTTTGGGATATAATCGGTTATGGCTGGAAGACAAGGGTTCAGATGATAGTCATGGCCGTACCATCGGGGCGCTGGGCACAGTGCTGGGCAGATCGAATACGATCGCTCTCCATAATATGGCCGGATGGATGTTCGAACAAGCCCTGCCGTCTATTCTTGATACGACAAGTCCGCGAGCATGGGCATTTGCACTCATCGGTATTTGTGAATATCTGCGGAGATTTGACGGCGACCGAAGGGCAAGCCAGGTTCGGGAAGAATTATCCGGCCGGCTGTATACATTGTATAAAACAAACCGCTCAAATGAGTGGCGATGGTACGAAGAAGGGCTTTTTTATTGTAATGCAGCGCTCCCGCATGCAATGCTCATTTGCGGTCAATTGATGGCAAATAAATCCATGTTCGATGCCGGAATGGAATCGCTCAACTGGCTGGCGGATTTGCAGTGTGCAGATGCGGAAGGAGGACATTTTGTTCCTATCGGATCCAATGGCTTTTACCGGCGGGGCGGTGAGCGTGCCAGGTTCGATCAACAGCCTATCGAGGCCCAGGCAATGGTATCCTCATGCCTCGAAGCATATCGAATTACCGGAGACAAGCGCTGGCGCAAGGAAGCACGGCGTGCGTTCGATTGGTTCCTTGGGCGCAATGATCTGAACGTCCCTATCTATGACCCAAAAACAGGAGGCTGCCGGGATGGTTTGCATCCAGACCGGCAAAACGAGAATCAGGGAGCGGAATCTACACTGGCCTTTCTGCAAGCCCTGCTTGAACTGCGAATACATGAAAATACTCTTTTAATGGAATGGAAGCATAAACTCAATGAAAAATCAACATCCCCAAATTTTAATCCGATATGAACATAACCCGATATTGACCGCCGACAATTGGCTGTATCCGGTCAATAGTGTGTTTAATCCCGGCGCAACTTTACTGCCGGATGGTACAACATTGCTTTTATGTCGAGTGGAGGACAGAAGAGGAATTTCTCACCTTTGTGCTGCCCGCTCTACCAATGGTGTGGATAATTGGCAGATCGATTCACATCCGACTCTTATGGCGGATCCTGAACATTATCCGGAAGAGCTCTGGGGCATTGAAGACCCGCGTATTACGTACATTCCGGAATTAAAAAAATATGCCGTTGTCTATACCGCTTACACTCATGATGGTCCCGGTGTAGCTCTGGCGCTCACGGAAGATTTCAAGACATTCGAGCGCTACGGATTAATTATGCAGCCGGATGACAAGGACGCGGCTCTGCTGCCGCGCCGTCTGGACGGCCGCTGGGCTTTGATCCATCGGCCGGTAAGCGCTCAAGGGGCTCACATGTGGATATCGTATTCGCCCGATCTTCGATATTGGGGCGGTCACAAATTGATGCTCATAGCCCGCAAAGGCGCATGGTGGGATGCAAATAAAATAGGTCTTACGTCCCCGCCGATTGAAACAGAGCAAGGATGGCTGACGATTTACCACGGCGTACGGCAAACAGCATCGGGCTCCCTTTATCGGTTGGGACTTGCACTGTTCGATTTACAAACGCCGGAACGCTGCCTTCAACGCAGCAAAGAGTGGATGTTCGGACCGAACGAGCTCTATGAGCGGCACGGCGATGTGGATGATGTAGTTTTTCCTTGCGGGCATACCATCGCCTCAGACGGTGATACGATCCGGATGTATTACGGAGTCGCCGATTCGAGTATTGCCCTGGCAACGGGCAGTGTTCGCACGATGTTGGAGTGGCTTGATAAAAACGGCGATAAATTTTAACATCTGCTCGTTGCGTTTTTGATGATCAAAATCTCGTTATATTGAAGCTATGGTTGTTAACCTGGCTCTGAAGGGATCAGAGGAGGAACTTAAAAACCGGGCAGAATATCTATTATTTTAAAACGCTGCGGAGTTGCGAATTTTAGTTTAATTTTATGTATCGGAAAGATGAGGTTTATGAAAAAGAAGGCAGGATTGTGGATCGATTATAAGAAAGCTGTAATTTTTATTCTGGCAGACGAAGGAGCGGCTATAAAACGAATTCCGGCAGAACCGGGCAATAGTCTTCGCTCCCATGGCGGCGCACAAAAGGAGCCGGCAGAAGAAAACGGAGATAAACAAGTGCCGGGCAGTCTGAACAATTACTATGATGAAGTGCTTTCGCATATTCGAGATGCACAATCTATCTTGATCTTTGGTCCAGGAGAAGCAAAGGTTGAACTTAAAAAACGTCTGGAGAAGGTGAAACTCCATGGAAATATTGTGGGTATGGAAACAGTCGATACAATGACAGACAACCAGATCGTTTCAAAAGTCCGGCAACACTTCCTCCATTAAAATCCTGCGATCCGTGCAGCTTTCGCTGCAAAAAAATCTGTTCAATATTAGACGCTGTCACAGATGAAATCACAAAACATTATATTCCAAGAATCGAATCATGGAGGATCAATAGATGAAAATATATTATGAGTGTGCATATGGGGCAGACTGACGACAGACAACACCGTTCAACCCTGCAAAGAGTTGCACGCAGGGCTATGGTGGACAGAGGGCTTCTTCCGGATTTTTCCGCACAGGCAATTGCCGAGCTTAATGGAATCCAGGCGGCAGCCGCACAAGTTGATAAATCACCGCGCGATCTAAGGCATCTTCTCTGGTGTTCCATCGATAACGACGATTCGCGCGATCTGGATCAGCTGAGCGTTGCCGAAACAATGCCTGGCGGGGCCGTTAAAATACTGGTGGCCATCGCTGATGTCGAAACAGCAGTTAAGCAGCAGTCCGCACTTGACGATCATGCGAAGCACAATACTACATCTGTCTACACCGCTGCTCAGATTTTTCCGATGCTGCCCGAGAAACTCTCGACCGATCTCACATCTCTCAATTTTGAATCGGACCGTCTTGCCTTTGTTATTGAAATGGTTATTGCCGAGGACGGGTCGCTTCGAAGTTCGGATGTCTATCAAGCGATGGTTCGCAACTGTGCAAAACTTGCCTATAACAGCGTTGCTGCCTGGCTGGATGGAAGCGGACCGATGCCGCAGGTAATCGGTGCAGTCGACAGCCTCGACGAAAATATCCGGCTTCAGGACCGCACCGCTCGAAAGTTGAAATTCCTCAGGCACGAGCACGGTGCGCTTGACCTCGAAACAATAGAAGCACGTCCTGTCTTTGATGGAGACGAGATCAAGGACTTAGAAGCCGATCGAAAGAATACGGCCAAAGATATTATAGAGGACTTTATGATCGCAGCAAATGGCGTGTCGGCCCGGTACCTCGCAGCAAAAAAAATACCTTCGCTGCGGCGGGTTGTACGCACACCAAAACGCTGGGACCGAATAGTCGGAATCGCGTCGGAACACAGCTTTGTACTTCCGGAAAAACCCGATTCAAAAGCACTGGATGAATTTTTATTGTCTGCAAAATCAGCAGATCCTCTCCGCTTTACCGATCTATGTCTCAGCGTGATCAAGCTCCTGGGCGCGGGCGAATATGTTGTGGAACTTCCGGGCGGAGATTCTGCCGGTCACTTCGGTCTTGCCGTCAAAGATTATACGCATTCCACGGCGCCGAATCGCCGGTATCCGGACCTGATAACTCAGCGCCTGCTGAAAGCAGCAATGGCGGAATCTCCCGCGCCGTATACGGCCGATGAATTGGAAGTCCTTGCAAAACACTGCACGGAAAAAGAAGATGCGGCAAAAAAAGTAGAACGGCAAGTCGAAAAATCGGCGGCGGCTTTAGTCCTGGAATCGAGGATCAATCAGGTATTCGATGCTGTCGTCACGGGCGCATCTGCAAAAGGGACATGGGTTCGTCTTCTGCATCCTCCTGTTGAAGGAAAAGTGATAAGCGGCTTCGAAGGCTTAGATGTCGGTCACAAATGCCGTGTACAATTGATTCATACGGATGTGGAGCACGGATATATTGATTTTAAAAAAATAGAATGAATACGGAGGAATAAAATGAAAGACAAGGGATTGTTAGACCCCTGCAAATTGGGCGCTATCGATTTAAAGAACCGGATCGTTATGTCTCCTATGACGCGGTCCCGGGCAATAAATAATATCCCAAACGATTTAATGGCTGAATTCTATAAACAACGTGCCGGGGCCGGACTTATTATTACCGAAGGAACGTCTCCCTCGCCGAACGGTCTTGGCTACTGCCGTATTCCAGGCATCTACAGCGGAGAACAGACGGAAGCTTGGAAAAAAATTACAACTGCAGTGCATTCTATAGGCGGAAAAATATTCGTCCAACTCATGCATACAGGGCGTATCGGGCATTCTGCCAACCTGCCGTCTAATGCGGTGATTGTCGCACCTTCTGCCGTTAAACCGGCGGGACAAATTTGGACGGATGCTCTGGGATTGCAGGATTATCCGATCCCCGCAGCGATGAGTATTGAAGATCTAAAACGTACGCAGCAAGAATACAGTACAGCCTCAACGAACGCTGTCTCGGCGGGGTTTGACGGCATAGAACTGCATGGAGCCAATGGATATCTCCTGGAGCAATTTCTGTCTCCAGTAAGCAACAGAAGAAACGATGTCTATGGAGGAAGCATTGAGAATCGCTGCCGTTTTGTGCTGGAAACAGTGGAAGCTTCGGCTCAGGCAATTGGAAAGGACAGAATCGGAATACGTTTATCACCTTACGGTGTGGCAAGCGATATGCCTCACTATCCCGAAATTGACGATACGTATAAGTATCTTTCCGAACAAATCAATCGCATGAAGATTCTGTATATCCATATCGCAGACCACAGCAGCATGGGAGCGCCGCAAGTGCCGGCTGAAATTAAAAAAGCCATCCGCGAGAGATTCAAGGGCGCAATAATTTTGAGCGGAGGATACTCAAAAGAACGCGCTGAAAATGAATTGCAAGGCGGACTTGTAGATTTAATTGCTTTCGGCAGACTGTTTATCAATAATCCCGACCTCGTTGAACGATTCGTTCACGGCTGGCCGCTTGCAAAAGAACTTGATATGAAAACATTTTATACGCCTGGTGAAAAGGGATATACGGACTATCCCGTGTACACCCGTTGAACTAATCAAAAAATCTGCGTAATCCTGGATGGATCTGCAATGCAACAACAGATCAACAGACAAATTCTCTTTGTCAGGAGACCAACCGGAATGCCGGATGCGAGCTGTTTTAAATTAATAGAATCTGCTGTACCCCGGACGGCAGAAGGGCAGATCCTGCTGCGGACAAAATTTCTTTCCGTCGATCCCTACATGAGAGGCAGAATGAATGATCGCAGGTCGTATGTTCCCCCGTTTCAGCTGGGAGAGATCATGACCGGCGGGATAGTCGGAGAGGTCGTTGAGTCGAAATCCGGCGACTTTGTCGCCGGTGATTTTGTTGTAGGGAATCTCGGCTGGCAGGATTATTCTGCTGCCGGCAGGAGAGGCGTGCGAAAAATAAATTCTGAAATTGCTCCGGTCAGTACGGCTTTAGGAGTGCTGGGAATGCCCGGCCTTACGGCATATTTCGGAATGACGGATATTGGAAAACCGAAGCATGGTGAAACAGCCGTAATCTCCGGCGCAGCCGGTGCTGTAGGAATGATAGCAGGACAGATCGCCAAAATATTCGGCTGCCGCGTTGTCGGCATCGCCGGGTCCGACAGGAAAACGAAATACTTGATCGACGAATTGGGATTTGATGCCGCAATAAACTATAGAAGCGTTTTAAATTTAAGGAACGCATTGAAGGAGTCCTGTCCGTCGGGCGTTGACATTTACTTCGATAATGTCGGCGGCAATATTTCTGATGCGGTCATTTCTTTGATCAACAAGTACGCGCGTATTCCTTTGTGCGGACAAATCTCCCTTTACAACGAGCCGCAAATATCAACGGGCCCGCGGCTCCAACCCCGCCTGCTGACATTCAGCGCTCTCATAAAGGGATTCATTGTCCATAATTATGAGGATCAGTTCGATGAAGGGATACGTCAGCTGGCATTCTGGCTTAAGGAAAATAAATTGAAATATGCCGAAAACGTGATCGATGGTTTGGAGAATGCTCCGAAAGCTTTCCTCGGACTATTTGCCGGAGAAAATATCGGCAAACAACTTGTCAGAGTAAGTTGAAAAATATTCGAAGAGACATAGATGGAATTTGAACATGAGGATGGACTTTTAGATTATGAACTATAAAGATTACTATAAAGTGCTGGGAGTCGGGCAAAACGCGACAACAGACGAAATTAAAAAAGCGTATAGAAAGCTTGCTAAGAAATATCATCCTGATAAATCCAAAGGGGACAAAGCATCCGAGGAGAAGTTTAAGGACGTCAATGAAGCCAATGGAGTTCTCAGTGATCCGGTGAAGCGAAAAAAATACGATCAGTTCGGGGCGGATTGGAGACAATACGAGCAATCCGGAGCGCCTCCAGGCGGCTTCGATTGGTCGAAATATGCAAACGACCAGAGCCGCACGCACACGATGAGTCAGGAAGAATTTAACGCAATGTTTAATGAGGAAGGCGCCGGTAATATTTTTGAGACGCTCTTCGGACAGCATTCCGGAGAAAGGCGTGGAAGAAGAGGCAGGGGGCTCAAAGGAGAAGACTTCGAGGCAGAAACAATGCTCTCGCTTGAAGAAGTATATCACGGCACCACCCGGACTTTAAAGGTTCATAGCCAGACAATCAAGGTTATATTCAAGCCGGGAGTTGCCGATCAACATGTGTTGAGATTGGAAGGCAAGGGAGGGCACGGCTTAAACGGCGGTCCCAATGGAGATCTTTATATTACAGTCAAAGTCGAATCGCATCCGGAATTTCAGCGGAAAGGGAATGATCTGTACTGCGAGAGGCCGGTCGACCTTTATACCGCCGTGCTCGGCGGCAAGCTGCGTATCAAAACTTTGAAGAGTACGGTCAATGTAGATATTCCAAAGGAAACACCAAACGGTAAAATGCTGAGGCTGATGGGCCTCGGAATGCCGGTCTACGGCACAAAAGACGAATTTGGGAATCTGTATGTGACGGTGATCGTCCATCTGCCCGACAGTCTCAGCGATCAGGAAATAGAGTTATTTAAAAAATTATCGGAACTAAGAAAATAGACGATATTCGTAACAATGCTGTTCTGCTTCCGCTCAGGGAATTCAACCGCCGCTTTCGGTGTTTTCAGCATAGACATATATCCGTCATATTGAGAGGAGAAGTGCGATGAGACACGGTGCATCGATCGTTTTGCTGATGTTTGTTTTTAAATGCATTGCTCAAACCCTGCCGGCAGATGTTCATATGACCGCCGTAAAAAAAACCGATCTGGTTCAGGTCGATGTTCTCGTGCCGGAACAATTTAAAAATGCGTTCGGGCAAAGTCGTATGCTCAAGGTTCCCGCTGGATATACGGCAAAGGTATTCTATGCAGGCCGTCTGAGCAAGCCGAGATTTTTTGACTGGAGTCCGGACAGTGTGCTGCATGTTGCCAATAAGATCAGCGGTGAAATTATAGCCCTTCCCGACCGCAATCATACAGGAACAGCAGACACTGCTATTGTCGCTGCTTCGGGATTCCACCTTTCGCACGATCTTGCATTTTATAACGGAGCAATGTATGTTGCGGAAGAGCGGCGTGTGATCAAATGCACCGGCCCTGACGCCGGCGGGGTCTATCGCTCGAAAACCGTGTTTATCGACAACATCATGGAAGGTGCGCGCCAGCCGGGAGGCGGTCATGACACACGTACGATCGTCTTCGATCCGAAAAAAAAGAAAATGTATCTCTCCATCGGATCTTCATGCAACGTCTGCCGCGAAGAATATCGCGCTCTTATCGAAGAATACAATGACGACGGATCAGGGCGCCGTCCATATGCTACGGGTACCCGCAACCCGGTAGGAATGACCCTCCACAATGGACGCTTATGGGCGGTCAACAACGGCAGCGACTGGCAGGGGGATGATATTCCGCCCGAATGGATGGACGTCGTCCGCGACGGCGGATTTTACGGTCATCCGTTTGCTTATGCCGGCGGTCTTTACTTTAATTTCAACGCGCATAAGGAATATCAGGACCTTCTTCCGATCACGGGCGAGGACAGCGCGCGTGTGCGCTCGATGGTGCAGCCCGCAGCACTTGTGCAGGCGCATTCTGCACCGATGGCTATCGTCTTTTCAAACTCTTCGTTTCCGGAACAATTCCAAAATGGAGCGTTCGTTGCATACCGCGGCTCATGGAACCGCTCTATGCGGACCGGCTACAAAGTTGTGTTTATGAAATTTCAGCACGATGGAGATACTACGGTGCAGTATGTGACCGACGTTGTGACGGGATTTCAAAAGGAAGGAACCAATTCGTACGCCGATATATGGGGGCGTCCCGTAGGGCTTGCAATAGATCTCCGCGGCAACCTCTATATAGGTTCAGACGATATTACACAATGCATTATCATCGTTTCTCCTTTATCTCGGAGAAAAGAATAAACGACCGGTGAGGAAATATAAAAATGTTATCAAGCGTCCCGCCGTAAAAATTGCGGGCAGGCAGCTTCATTCAAACTAAATTTCCCGCGGCCATCCCGAAAACGTATGAAGGCAGTTTTCCGGACAGCGCCGACCGTATCTTCAATGGATAGAAAATTTTCGGGGTACCAAAAAGCTCCGAGCAGTTCCGATATATCTTATACTTTTATAAATGGAATCAATTGCGCGACGTTTTGTGCGTATTGCTGAAACTCTTTACCGAACTCTTTTCTAAGAAATTCCTCCTCTTGAGCGATGCGCAATTTAAACGCTGCGAACATCGCAAACGAAGCTGCGAATATTAAAAGATCGTTGCAGAGAAGTGCGATTCCCGGAACGATGAAGACAATAAATGCGGCATATAACGGGTTTCGGGATAAACGATAGACTCCTGATGTTTCAAGCCTATGAGAATGAAAGGCTGTGGAAATAAGTAAGGCAGATGAAATCCAAAAGTATATGCCTATGGCGATAAGCAGAATTCCAAAGGCGGAAAAATATTCCCGCTCCGGCGGCGGCAGCGGGATTGCAATTCCTGAGACATGCTGCAGGAGAAAGATCAACGCAAAGCTGCCTCCGCCGACAGCTGCAAGCAATGGCCCTATCCCTAAAATGTTCATTTGTTTGCCTCCGTTATTCATTGCAGTTTATATTGCATACTGTCGAGCCGGTGAGAACGGCATCGGAAATATATCATTGATTCATTTTCCAGAACGACCATGCCTAAAAAGTATAATTAATCCGGTAAGATGGGTCAATCCTATACATAGTGCAAGAAGAGAAAAAATCAAAAAGCGAATCAAGTTTTGTTCGGGATATTTATATATAATCATTGCGTCGCGGATGACGCTCAATCCTCGAAGCATGTAAATGGCTGTAATGACGCTCAATACGGTGCGCAAAAAAGGCAAGCGGCGAAATTTACCGGCTCCGGATAAGGCATAGAATCCCCATATTGCTGCGATTGCGCCAATAAACAGGCATATTGATATATAGTAAATCGGATGTTCAATTTGAAGCCCGGCAGGTCCGCCGAAATAGGCTACGAGCTCTGCAGGCCAGAAGGCGGCGCTTGCTTGAAAGACTGCGAATGACAATGAGAAGACGCCGCCGATTTGTAAATAAATATTGTTCTTCGTACGAAGTAAATTGTCTTCTATCGTAGACGAATGAAGTGAGTTGAAATGATTCATTTTATTCTTCATACTTTTTATCCCTCATACTTTCGACGTATAAACATAATCTTACAGCAGACCGGGCCGGCTTAAAAAATGAAATTTAAATAAAATTCATCATTTATCAGCAAACATTCTTCAGAAAGTTCGAGGACATCTTTGGAAGGCGTCATCAGCGGGATAAAACGAGCGGTTTTTGCCGGTTCCACAGGATGACGCAAAGTTTCAGATCGGATTCAACCCGCTTCGCAGCGGTATTCAGAGTTCGGAGCATGCGCACGGAACTGTTCGCTTGTATATCATGCTTTGAAAAGTAGCTTAATATTTAGTACATTTACATACAAGATCTGGTATGCAGGTGTACGTGTTATTGCTGGAGACAATGAAAGCGCTCTCTTTGATGAAAAAAATTCGAATACTCGTTATTGAAGATAATCGCGTTTTGCGCGAAGGTCTCATTGCCATGCTCGATGGACAGCCGGATATGCATGTCGTAGCAACCATCGGAAGCGGTAATGACGTCCTTTTGAAAACAAGCCTGTCGAAGCCTCATGTTATTCTCATGGACGTGGGTCTGACAAAATTCAAGGAATCGTCGGTTGTAGAATCTGTGAGAAAAAAGATGCCTGAAGCAAAAGTCATAGGAATGGGTTTTGCACCATCGCAATCGGACATCGTTGAGTTTGTTGAGGCGGGGGCATCAGGTTTCATTTTGAAAAATGCGACAGTCAATGAATTTCTCGGCACTATAAGATCTGTAGCACAAGGGATAAAAGTTCTTCCGCCTTTGTTAACCGGATCTCTCTTCTCTCATGTCATTGAGCTTGCTCTTAAGAAGAGGAAGGGAAAGCTGCCAAATGCTGTACGGATGACAAAACGCGAACGTGAAATCATTGCCCTGATCGCCGATGGGATGAGCAACAAGGAAATTGCCCGGCAGCTCAACATTGCTACGCACACCGTTAAAAGCCATGTACATAACATTATGGAAAAATTGGCGCTGCATACTCGTTTACAGATCGCAAAGTTTGTAAGCGAAGAAAATTCTTAGTCTTTAGCACCATTCGACTCTTCATCGTCCTTCCCAGTATAAAAAAAGAATTAATACCGTTTTCATCCTTTCGGGCTATTACAGATCACGCAGTTCGTTCGTACAATAAATGATAAAATTCGCTTGTTATCTTACTATGGAAAAAGAACCGGCTCTGCATGGTTTTTATCTCTCTTCTTGAAGGATTTGCTGTTGGTTTTTTACTTGCCATGCCGGTTGGTCCAATTGGAATTCTGTGTGTCCGGCGCACCCTTGCATGCGGAAAATATTATGGAATTATTATCGGACTGAGCGGCGCATCAGCAGACATTATCTATGCTCTCGTTGCTGCTTTCAGCGTCACACTGATCTCCGATTTTGTCACAGGATTTCAACATTGGATTCGTCTCGGGAGCGGAGTGCTGCTGCTGATCCTGGGTTTTTACATCTTCCGTTCTCGTGCGGCCGTACAAGACGCTCCCAATCGATTCCATAAACATGCGAAGACATTCTTTTCCACGTTTTTTCTCGCTCTCACAAATCCGATGACGCTGTTTGCTTTTACAACTGCTTTTTCTGCAGTTAGAAACGTGCAAATTATAAGCGATCGAATGAGTCCTCCTTTGCTTGTTACGGGTGTTTTCTTTGGATCGTTTTTATGGTTTTTCATACTCACAAATTTTGCTTTCATTTTTAAAAAGCATCTCGCAAGCGGGGGGCTTACAATGGCCAACAAAATCTCCGGCTGTTTGTTGATGTGTTCGGGTGTTGTTGCCTTATGGGCCGGAGTGAACAGGTTCTGACGATGTTTTATTCCAATCTCTATTATCCGCATGGTTGACCGTGGAGAATTCCAATCTCACCCCTGTCATTGCAGCCGGCTTGCCTCTAACCGGCCAATTCTTCTAAATCTCCATAAGGGAGATTTATTCATCGATACAGAAATTCAACAATTCAAATTGCGCTGGAAAACGGCAGAAAAAGGGATTAACTACTTTTTCATTCTTTTGGGCTATTACCGATAAGAAAAATCGTATGTATAATTTTGCTTATGGGAAGAACGATATTTTGGAAAATGATCAAATAATCACTCCTCCCTGGATGAAGAATGCGGCTTGGTATCCGCCGCAGCTTTGGCTGCTAATGTCTTCGGGCTCTCTGCGATTGGAGCAGCCGGAATGAGCGGCCTGCTGCAGTGCTTGGAAGGGAATCGAAGCGGCGTTAATAATTTCAGAACCGGTCAATACGAAAGTGGTTAAAACGGAAGCGGAAGACAATGTATTTCGGTTATTCTTAATATAAAA
>PMML01000115.1 GCA_003162695.1 Ignavibacteriota bacterium
GAAATTCAGGCCGCCGCGGTGGACGACGAAGTCCTCCTCGTCGTTCTGTCCGGCTGCCTTCTTACAGAAGATGCACTCATCCGCCGGTCCGGCCGTGCTGACGTATCGATAGCGCCAGGGACTCCAGAGAGTATCCATCTGGGATGCCGCGGCCGGCTAAACGACCGGCGAAGGCTCGCCGGAGGAGGCGGCCGGAGGCGCGCTGTCGCCGGCCGCCGCCGCCGCGGCNNAATGCTGTCAAAAATCGTCTCGACGATGACCTCGGAGTCTTTGCGGCTCATCTCCACCACTCTGGATACTTCTTCGATCAGCTCGGCTTTCGTCATAGAACTCGTTCTCCTTGTGCCCCGAAGGACGGCCATCGCGGAAGCCGCCGGGGGATCGGTTCCGTCTCGTCCTTAGCGAGCGTCCCCCTGTCCCTTCAGGTTCATGACTTCCTCGATGGTCAGCGTTGCGGCGGTGGCGCGGCGCTGGTATTCCTCCAGCCGCGTGCGCTCCTCATCCTCGCCGAGCGCCCGGATGCTGAGGCCNNTCATCTTGATGATCTTGAAATCGTAATCGCGCCCCATCTCGAGCGGCGGTTCGTCTTTCTTGTGCTCCTGCGCGCCCGGAATCTCCGAGTTGTGGCACAGCCCCTCGACTCCCTCCGCCAGCTCGATGAACACACCGAAATTCGCGGCCCGGCACGCCTTGCCCCGCGCCACGTCGCCCACCTGGTGGGAGCGGAAAAAGACCTCCCAGGCGTCCGGCTGGAGCTGCTTGATGCCCAGCGACATGCGGCGCTGCGCGGAGTTGATATGCAGCACCACCGCCTGCACGAGCTGCCCCTTCTTCAGCACCTCGGAGGGGTGCTTGATGCGCTTGGTCCAGGAAACGTCGGAAACGTGGACCAGCCCGTCGATGCCCTCCTCGACTTCGATGAAGGCGCCAAAATCGGTGAGCTTGCGGACGCGGCCTTCCACCACCGAGCCGACGCTGTAGCGCTGCTCCACCGTGGTCCAGGGATCCGGCTCGAGTTGCTTCATGCCGAGTGAAATCTTTTTCCCCTCTTTGTCGAGCGAAAGGATAACCGCATCGATCATTTGTCCCATGGAAACAACCTGCGACGGATGCTTGATATGTTGTGTCCAGCTCATTTCGGAAATATGAATAAGTCCTTCGATGCCTTTTTCGATTTCCACGAATGCACCGTAATCCGTCAGCGATACGACTTTTCCGGTGATCTTTGTATTGACCGGATAGCGTTGTTCGATATTTTCCCACGGATGCGGCTGCAGCTGCTTCATACCGAGAGAGATTCGCTTCTTTTCCATATCAAAGTCGAGTACGACGACGTTGACCGTCTGATCGAGTTTGACAATTTCCGACGGATGATTGACTCTTCCCCAGGAAAGATCGGTAATATGAACGAGACCGTCGACGCCGCCAAGATCAACAAAAACGCCGAAATCCGTTATAGCTTTTGCATGTCCTTCAAGGATCTGTCCTTTTTCAAGGCTTTCAAGTATCGTTTTACGCTGGCTTGCAAGCTCTTCTTCGACCAGCACCTTATGGCTGACGACCACATTTTCCGAAGGATGATTTACCTTGACGACTCGAAAATCCATTTCGCGTCCGATGAATGCATCGAAATCTCGAACCGGACGGACATCAATTTGCGATCCGGGCAGGAACGCATCCAGCCCGAGCAGGTCGACAACGATTCCGCCTTTCGTGCGGCGTACGCATTTTCCTTTAAGAATTTCACCTGTTTCAAACGATTTAACGACTCGTTCCCAGACGCGCATAAAATCAGCACGCTTGCGGGAAAGGACCATCTGTCCGTCTTTGTCTTCCATCGATTCCAGAAAAACTTCGACTTCGTCGCCGATTTTCAGGTCCTTGAGATTTGTAAACTCCGATACAGGGACAGTTCCTTCGGACTTGAATCCTATATCGACAGCTACCTCGTTATCGCCAATGTGGACAATTCTTCCTTTAACGATTTCGCCGGCATTGATAGATCCCAGTGTTCGGGCGTACATTTGTTCGAGTTCTTTATATTCGGCTTCCGAATATCCGCGGTCTTCGAACAGTTCCGCAGTTGTTTCCGGGTTAGACATTCAACCTCCAAGCTGCTTCTTGCGAAACAGCATCAATCTCTTCTGTATTTTTCAAAGCCAGTCATCAGCACTTTGAATAAATACAAAACGATTGTATTTCATTATGAGTTTTGAGAACTGTAATTTGGATGACTGTTTAGCTTTTCTGCGTATCGTGCTTCTATTTCGTTTTTCACTTTTTCCATAAGCCATTGCGGCGTCGATGTCGCCCCGGTTATGCCGACTGTCGCGGCACCTGCGAGCCATTCTTTCTGAACCTCTGCCGCATCTTCGATCGTGTACGATTTAGGATTGGCTGATTTTACGATTTCGAACAAAATCTTTCCGTTCGAACTTTTTCTGCCGGTTACGAAAAGAACGACATCGTTGGCTTCGGCAAATTCCCTTATTTTTTTCTCCCGGCCCGACACCTGTCCGCAGATGGTATCTTTGGCATGGAATTCTATCGCTTCATCCTCCATCGACGCCACGATCAAATCCTTTATGCGCTGCGCCAGCGCTTCCCTGACGGCCGAAAACGTCGGTTTATCCATCGTCGTTTGCGAGAACAAAACCGTTTTCCGATCGAGGCGGATTTTTGCCATATCGTCCGTAGATTTTACGACAACAGCTTCGCCGTTTGTCTGGCCGACGAGGCCGATCACTTCGGCATGATCTTTTTTTCCGAAGATAACGATCTGGTATCCGTCCAGATAAAACTTCCGAATACGCTCCTGTACTTTTGTAACAACCGGGCAGGTCGCATCAATGAGCGTTATGCCCAATTCCTCAGCGCGTTTATATGTAGAAGCCGGCTCGCCGTGAGCGCGGATCAAAACCGTTGAACCGCGAAGATGGTCAAGATCGCTGTAGGCGATGGCTTCGAGTCCTTTTGCGTGAAGCCGTTCAGTCTCTTTGGGGTTATGTATAATATCTCCCAGCGAGTATAGTTTACTGCTCTTCGCCAATTCTTTTTCAGCAATCTCGACGGTCCGCACCACCCCCCAGCAAAATCCTGAAAAGCGGTCGACTCGAACTTCCATACGTTCACACCCAGTTGATAATACTTTGAGCTTTTGCAAAAATAAAATCGACTTGTTCATCTATGGTCAAGTTCGATGTATCAAGTTCGATTGCGTCGCTTGCTTTTTGCAAGGGGCTCATGTGACGCGTCGAATCTTTTTTGTCCCGTTCTTCGATATCCCGGACAAGTTTTTTTTCGTCCGCATCTATGCCTGCCAAAGCAAGCTGTTTTTTCCGGCGCCGGGCCCTTTCACCGACATCGGCTATCATAAAAATTTTAACTTCGGCATCCGGCAGTACAACAGTGCCTATATCGCGCCCCTCCAAAACAACTCTTCCAGCCGCCGACATGCGCCGCTGTTCCCGTACAAGAATATCCCTCACTCCCTGATAGCTGCTGACTAAGCTTACCATGCTCGTCACCCGGGGAAGGCGGATATCACTCGTACTGTCTTTTCCATCCAAAAAAAGACGGTTACCGAATTCCGACGGTTCCAGTTCAACACGGCATCTCTGCGCCAACGCGACGATTTGCTGTTCATCGGAGGCATCAATGGTTTCCCGGAGCGCTTTCAGCGTAATTGCCCGATACATAGATCCCGTATCGATATGAAGATAGCCTAGTTTTTTCGCAACGAGCCTTGCAGTCGTGCTTTTCCCTGATGCCGCAGGTCCGTCTATTGCTATTCTTATCTTCTTTGGCTCTTTCATTTCAGGCTTATAATATAAATAAAATATAGGTTGCGAGCAATTTTTTCGATTTTCTAAATTAATACTAAATTAGTGCTTGCCTTGCGCATCTGTGTTTCGTATATTATTGTGAAATTCAAGGGTTTATTGCCCCGTGGTGTAACTGGCAACACGTCTGACTCTGGATCAGAAGAGTCCAGGTTCGAGCCCTGGCGGGGCAACAATATTTCTTAAACGGGAATCTCGGCAAGTATCGCAGGAAGAGTGTTTTCGGCCCTATCGTCTAAGGGTTCAGGACGTGGCCCTCTCAAGGCCGAAANNGAAGCTAACTTTTCAATATTTGGCGGAATCTTCACTGCAAAGAATGATTTCAAGTCAAGCAAAGTTATCGTTCCGCAATCAAATTTCCAAAGACACTTCAGGAAACAACTATGGCAATTGATTTGTTGGATCAAATATTACCGCATATTAAAGAAGCTATTTATTCTTCGCGGATAACGCTCCCGGATTGGAAGATGAAAGAAGGGGACGTGGAACAGGAAGTTTCTTCCTTGCCCGGTGAAAAAGGGTGGGCTCTGATCCGAATTCCTTTCCAATGGGCAAAACCGGAGAAAAGGGTGTTTTTCAGACAGACAATCCAAATTCCGGAATCTTTTCAAGGCCGGCCAGTAGCGCTGCTCGCAGATCTCCCGGGTGCATCCGCATACGTCGATGGACATTTCCGGTTCGGTTTCGATTCGCACAGCCAGGAAATATTTCTCACCGGAAAAGCAAAGAACCAGCAAAAATTTGTTGTGATCCTTCAGGCTCAAAAGCCGAAGAATTCCGATCTGATACAATTTAATAATGCCGATCTCGCGATTGTCGATAATATTGCACGCCAACTTTATCACAGTCTCAAAGCGCTGCGTGAACTGGAAATTTTGCTCGAACACAATTCCGCACAGCTTAAAGAAGTACATGAGCTTATACGGCGCACATTGATCTACCTTAAATACTTCAGGCCGGGCAGCGAGGAATATCCGAATGCTATCCGGCGCGCGTATACTTTCCTTCAGGCGACGATGGATGCGGAATGTAAATCAACAATTCGAGCGACCGTGCATGTTGTTGCCCATTCCTCCATCGAAGCCGCAAAGCTCGTCCATTCTTCCGAGAATCTCGAGGCGCTCGGTAAAACACTTTCAGCTGTGCTCGGGATTATGGAACAGCATCCCGATGTTCATTATGCACAGGACCAGGGTCTTGTATATGAACGAACGAAACAGTACTTCCCGGAATTCTACCGGGAGATCAAACGTTATATCGCCTCCAGCCGCTGGGAGGTCAACGGCTGTACGTTTGTGCATCCCGACTGCCGTATTCCGAACTCCGAGTCACTTGTTCGGCACATTCTCTACGGAATAAAATTTTTCAAAGAGGAAATCGGCATAATCCCGAATATGTTCTGGCTCGCCGATTTTTATCGATGCTCTCCTGCGCTTCCCCAGATTCTGCAAAGTTCCGGAATAAGTTTATTAGGAATCACGGCCATAAGCAATGAAGAAAAACAGCCTGCCCCTTCGATGTTTTTATGGGAAGGGATCGACGGTTCCAGGATCATGACGATCAGTTCGGCCCTGCATCCGAATTCATCCATTACACCGCAGTCGATATTAACGCAATTGCCCGAAATTTCCGATGACCCGGCAGATGCTGCCCACGCACTTCAATTTTTCGGATCGAAGAGCATTTCCGACGAGCAGGTTGATTATGCCCATGCTCTGCGGAGCATTGCCGGCCTCCCCTCGATCAGGTTCTCCAGTTTAAAGGAATTTCTAAGCTCTGTCTCCGGACAGACCCTGCCGGTGCGTACAAACAAAGAGGAATCGTTTGCTCCGGACGGCATCCACCCCAATCCAAGCTGGCTTAAAAAGGAAAATCGTGAGATTGAAATTCTTCTTGCCCGGACGGAACTGCTGAGTGTTCTATGCATGCTCTCTGCCGCAAGGGCATCTTTAAGAAAATACCCTGCCGCCGAAATTCAATTGCTCTGGAAAATTTTACTTCTCAATCAGGCCGACCACATTATGGCCGGAACGGCTCCGATCGATGTCTACCATCATGTTCGGAAAGAATTTGCCGAACTCCGGAAGCAATCCGGAGCGATGCTCCGGCGTTCTTTTGAAGTGCTCAGTTCACCGGCTCCGAAGAGCAAGACCGACATTTCATTTTCTGTTTTCAATCCGGTTCAATGGTCCAGAAACGAGTATATTGAACTGACCTTTAAATCGAAATATAAACATTTCGAGATTTTCGATTCCAGCGGCAGCACCGTCGAGTCTCAAATCCTTTCTGCAAGCAAAGGCACAGTTTCACTTCTTTGCTATATTGCGGATATTCCGGCTTTTTCTTCGCGAACAATCATCGTACGTGCAGGGATAAAACGTACACCTCCTCCTTCTCTATGGCGGGTCTCTCCATACAGCATAGAGACGCCGATGTACAAAATTCGATTCGACAAAAAAGGCGGAATAAGCTCTCTGTTTGCCAAACAACTCCGGCGCGATATTGTGCTGGCTGGAAAACGTGTCAATATTTTCTCCGTTCTCCGAGATCCGGGCAAACATATTGAAATTCCTGAAACTGAAATCGATGCAGAGCAACCGCGGCCTGAATTATGGAATTTCAAAAGTTTCAAGTTTATCGAATTAGGACCTCTGCGGGCGACCATACGCATGGAGTATCGTTCCGAACATCATTCGATGCTCTCGCAGAACATTCACTTATACCATAAATCTCCAAGAATAGATTTTGCCACAAATATTAAACTTCATGAAAAGCAGGTCTCGCTTCGTGCCGCTTTTCCCCTGAATGTCAAAACAGGCAGCATTACGGTGGAAACTCAAGGAGGCGTACTCCAATATTCCACGAAAGGATCGGAAAAAGATGAAATTCCTGCACAGCAATGGGCGGACATTTCCGACGCAAAATGCGGAATAAGTATTCTCAATGACTGTAAGTACGGATACACGGTAAAGGATTCGACACTTTCGCTCTCTTTGCTTCGATCTTCTCAATATCCCAAACATCAAGATCCGAAAAAAGAACCTGAGCCTGCATTTGTCGACCTTGGTGAACATTCCTTTACGTACGCGCTTTATCCGCATACCGGTACATGGAAAACCGCACACACGATCAAGAACGCACGTTTCTTCAATACAAAACTTTCCATTCTTCCTGATCGAATTTTTCATCTTCCTGATCCGATTTTGGAAATCGACAAACCGAACATTATCATCGATACCGTTAAAAAGTCCGAAGATTCCGATGCCGTCGTAATACGGGTGCATGAAGGATACGGACAAACAACCGATGCAACTCTGGTCTTCGGATTGGACGTAAAAAATGCTGCCGAATGCGATCTTTTAGAAAATGTTCTCAAAGATCACAAAACGGCAAAATCAAGACTTTCGCTTCATTTTAAGCCGTTTGAGATAAAAACCCTGAAATTCACGGGGCGGGTCATAAAACGCGGGGAATGATTCAGAATAGAGAAGACGGATCTTTGATGTCTGAAGAAGAAAGTAAATCCGGCAAAAACAGATACGAGCTCATGACGAATTCTGTATTTTTGAAGAAGTTTCTTCGTCAATAATGCTGTGAATCGTTGCGAGAATGTCCGCCGGGTTATATGGTTTTTGAACAAAATTCTTTGCCCCCGATGCGATAATTTTTTCCTTGAGTTCCGGATCGAAATATCCGCTTGCTAAAATTGCTTTGATCGATGGATCGACCTCTTTCATTTTAGAAAATGATTCCCATCCTCCCAGACGGGGAAGGCCTAGATCAGAAAGGACGAGCACGATGATATCCCTGTTCCGGACGTACGTTTCATACGCCTCGACACCGTCTTTTGCAGTCAGGACATCGAACCCGTTTTCTTCAAGTACGATGATTAATAGTTCGCGAAGCATGTCATCATCTTCAACAACAAGGATTGTTTTTCGCTTATCCGGCACTCCGCCCTCTTCAGATTAAAAAGGAAAATCCTGTAACTGTTGCTGCGCACTTTTCGGCACAATTTCCTGTACCGGTTTTTGCGCCTTCTCTTGGAATTCATTTGCTGCGACAAAAATAGCTTTTTCCGGCGACACGGGACATGCATGTTCGCAAGCACCGCAGCCGATGCAATATTCCGAATGAACTTCCGGTAAAAAACGATTTTCATACGGAACCATCCGGACTGCTTTTGTCGGACAATGTTCCGAGCAGGCTCCGCAGTCTTTTTTCTTCGTTATGACGATACAATCATCCTTCTGAAATTCCGCTTTGCCGATTTGCGTCAGTTTTTTTTCCGGTTTCTCCAATTTCCGGAGAGCGCCCGTCGGACAGACTTCTCCGCAGACCGTACAATCGTAATTACAATATGCAGCCGAATAATTCATCTTCGGCTGGAAAAATCCGCTTAAACCATATTCGAATCCTGCAGGATAAAGAACCTGGGTCGGGCATTCGCTCACGCACAAATGGCATGCTGTACAAGTACGTGTAAAATGTTTCGTGCTTATCGCACCGGGGGGCGCAATCGGTTTCCGTTTTGCCTGCGCGTAACGGCTCAGGGTATCGGCCGTCTGATCCGATTTCGCACGATCAACAAGCCGCAGTGCGGGAATCAAGGCCAGGGATCCGAGAAATTTTCTCCGTGATTTATCTTCGCCCTGCGGCGTTCCCGCCGGCTCCTGTTCTCGTCTTTTAAAAATGTACTGAACGCCGCCGGTCGGACAGGCATCAATGCAATTCATACAACCGATGCATGCTGAGAACTCAATCGTATGATTCTTCGCATCGATGCAGCGTGCCTTGCATATTTTTTCGCAAAGTCCGCAGTCTTTGCACTGTCCCGGAACGATAGAAATTTTATAGAACGACATCCGGGAAAGGATGCTCAAGATCCCGCCTACCGGACACATCATTGTGCAAAACAATCTTCCCTTTTTGTAGGTCAGAACGCCGACAAAGAGAAGGAACAGTACAGGCATAACCAAAGCAAGCGCATCGAACTGACGGAATGCAAGCTGCGAGATACCGAAATATCCCCACCGAATTGCTGTCGATGCAGCAAGATTATTGATGCTTATGATCAATGGATTACCGATTGCATTGATGCTTCGTACATAATTGCTGAACGGTTCGAGAAGGTTCACTAAAAAAATGCTGCCTATGAAAACACCTATAACCGACAGCCCTGCAATACCGTATTGAACGGCCGCAAAAGGTTTTTGAAAAAGAAAACGCCGCTTGTTTCGTCTGCTGATCCATTGGGGTATTCTGTTAATAATATCCTGGAATGTTCCCAGCGGGCAGAGTGTCGAACAATATATTCTTCCCCAGAGAAGCGTCACTGCGATAATTCCCGCAAGGACGATGAGTCCCGGATAAAAGCCGCTTCCGATCTTGATCAAAGAAGGCCCTGCTTGCAGGGCGGTAAGAACATCAAGAACAATCACGGGAACGATATGATACGGATCGAGGAAGACAAAGGTTAACAAGACAAAAACAGCGGCTGAAATGACAACGCGCCCTGACTTTAGAAAACGCACTTCAACCTCTTAAAAAGAATACTTTGCTATGTTCATATGATCAAGATCCATCCGTCCGGTCTTTTGTTCCGCAGCCATCCGGATATAATTTATTTCATTGGGATCCGAGCCCAACAATTTTGCCGCCGCCGAATCTGCGGCTACGATATCCGTTGAAAGGAGTTGGGCTTTGAGCACGACAACGTCGTTTTGTGATATACCGCGCGGCCCGTTGCTCTTCATAATTGCGTATGCATCGATAATGTTGAGAGCCGGCTTACGATACGTTGCGAAATCCGCAATACATTGATGCAAATCGTTGGAGTGCCAGGCTCCGCGGTTCCAAACATTTCCCATAAGGTTTTTCATCGCGCTCGTCATTCGCGTGGAACTATGGTTCTTAACAATCGGAACGTTAAAAAAAACGTCCGACTCCAGAAGAATCTCATGCTCTTTTGCATCATGCAAATTTTTTCCTGCGGGAATTTTTACATCTTGATAATATCCCTCAGTATGCGCGGGCACCATTATTCCTCCTGCATCCTTCACCGCCCGCTCGATACCGCTGTTTTGATATGTCCTCTGCCAGTTATCGCACGTATGATCGAAAACAAATACCTGTTTGGCGCCTGCCTGAACACACTGCCGTACGATCTCCCCCACAAGTTTCGGATTCGTATTTCCTGCCCTTTCCGGAAGTACATCCCATCCGATATTGGGTTTGATGGCCACTTTCTGGCCGCGTTTCACAAAAGCGCTTATGCCTCCCAGAGCTTCGATTCCTTTTCGGAACATGACTTCCGGTTCTCCGCCTTTTAACGCAACCAGATCGACGGTCTTTCCGCTCTTCGATGAAGAAAGTGCGGCAAACAGCGATTCGTGTTTTCCGGCAAGCGCCGCACCCAGAAGCGCCGACATGCCGAGAGATTTTTGAAAGAATGTTCTTCTATCCATACCTTGCCTCTTCTTTCCTTATTTATGAGTTGGAATAAAAGATCTCAATGTTGATAAAGTAGCATAGTCAAAGTACAAACGCAATTGATTTTATCAGAAAAAGAACGATGTCGTTTAGAAGATTCAATTCGTCTTTTTGAACAATCCCGTCCGAGACGACATTATTCGCGTTCTAGTGATGACCTTTATAATACGAATATACGATGCAGGCCGCAGCTGTCATTTTTAGTGCATCCCACCAGGAAAAAATAAACAACCCGGTCTGAAGTGAAATGCGCCAGTTATGTATAAGAACAATATTTAATTGCAATGTGCCGAAACAATAGATAATCAGCGATCCGACGCCCATGGAAAGAAGTATCCACCAAAAATTTTTATTCCGTTCTATAAGCAAGCCCACGCATGCGGCCGCCAGCGGAAAGGACAGAAGATACCCTCCTGTCGGACCGAGCAGCGGCATTATCCCAAACGACGCTCCTGCAAACACGGGCATCCCGGATATCCCCATCCCCAAATAGAGCAGCATGCCCGAAGCCCCTTTTTTCCACGGCAAGAGGCTTCCTGCTAAAAGGACAAAAAAAGTTTGAACGGTAAAAGGAACCGGCTGGTGAGGAATTTCAATTTGTGCGCCTATAGCAGTAAATACTGCAAATGAAAAAATCCAAAAGGCACTCACCAAATTTGTTTGATCCGCTAAACTCTCGCCGGCCGCTGTTTTATAAAATCGCATAAAATCTTTCTCCTTATATCGTAATTATAAAAAATATCGAAATAACAACAAAATTGCAATATTTATCGCTTTCTCGTTTGACTTCCCGCCGTTTTTTCAATATATTTTAATTCGTCAACTTCATATGGAAGTTGATTTTTTTTGCTCATATTGGGGTGTAGCCAAGTGGTAAGGCAGCGGCCTTTGGAGCCGCCACTCCCAGGTTCGAATCCTGGCACCCCAGCGAATAGAAACGCTTCATGCGCAGTTCGACATGTTGCATTGCAAAGCGCTGCAATTCGGTATTGATCAGTTCTTTAGTTCTTTGGTTATTGGGTTCACCTATTAACCAGTAACTATTTACCATTCACAGTTCACCGTTTAAAGGTATTGTAAATGAGCGAATTGAAAATATATTCAGGCCGCGCCAACAGACCGATCGCGGAACGGATTTGTCAGGCTGCGGACATACCGCTCGGGAATGCTGAGATTCGGAATTTTAGCGATGGTGAAATCTGGGTCAAGTTTATTGACAATATTCGGGGTGACGATGTCTTTATCGTACAATCGACACAGCCGCCTTCGGACAACTTATTCGAGCTTCTTATTATGCTTGATGCCGCAAAACGTGCATCAGCGAAACGCGTCACGGCAGTCATTCCCTATTTCGGCTATGCACGGCAGGACAGAAAAGATCAACCCCGTGTTTCCATCACGGCAAAACTCGTTGCCAACGTTCTGACCAAAGCGGGGGCCGACCGTGTCCTGACCATGGACCTGCACACAGGTCAATTGCAGGGGTTCTTCGATATTCCGATGGATCATCTCTATGCATCGGTGATCTTATATGAAGAGTTTCGGAAACTGCAAATTCCTAATCTTGCCGTCGTCTCTCCCGATGTCGGAAGCATCAAAATGGCAAGATCGTACGCCAAACGTCTGGGAGCCGATCTTATCCTGATCGATAAGAGACGCCCGAACGCGAACGAAGCGGAAGTAATGAATATCATCGGTACTGTCGACAACAAGAACATTTTGATCGTTGACGATCTTATTGATACGGCCAATACGTTTGTCAATGCAGCGGAAGCGCTGCGCAAAGCGGGCGCAAAGGCAATTTATGGGGCATGCACGCACTCGATCCTTTCCGGCCAGGCGCTGCAAAAAATAGAAGCATCTTCGGTTCAGAAACTCTTTGTTACCGATACGCTTCCTTTGCATAAAACTTCGCCCAAAGTCGAAGTGCTTTCCGTTGCAAAATTGTTTGCCGAAGCAATTATTCGGACAAATCACAACGAATCGATCAGTTCGTTGTTTGAAATTGATAAAGATAAGACACTCTAAAGGAGAACTCACATGTCAGAAATTTCTCTCAACGCCGAAATACGCAAAGAAGTTGGCAGGAGAGCCAAAGCGTTGCGTAGAACCGGAAAAGTTCCGGGCATCTATTACGGACACGGACAGCAAAACATCTCGATCTCGATGCAGGCAGCGACTCTGAAACCGCTCTATACGACAACGGCTACGCACGTCATCAACCTCAAGCTCGATGACGGTTCCAGTCATCTCTGTATTCTTCGCGACGTTCAGCTCGATCCCGTAACAGAACGCCCTGTGCATTTCGATCTTTTCGGCTTAAGCGAAAAAGAAGAAATCACTCTTGAAGTTCCGGTAAAACTCACCGGCGGAATTCCCAAGGGAGTTCGCGACGGCGGCATTCTGCAGTTGATTCTTCATAAAATCAGAATATCGTGCCTGCCGAAAAATATACCTGATCATTTTGATATAAATGTCGAAACGCTTGAAATCAACCATTCCGTTCACGTCAAAGACCTGAAAACGGAGCATATCCGGATTATGGAAAACGAACGAAGCACCATTGTTGCGGTCATTCCTCCAACGGTCATTAAGGAACCGGAACCGGCGCCCGGCACTGTGGTTGCAGCGGCCGAAACAGCTGCTGAACCTGAAGTTATTACGAAGGGCAAGAAGGTCGAGGAAGGTGCTGAAGCCGCAGCAACGCCCGAGAAAAAAGCTCCGGAGAAAAAGGCTCCTGAGAAGAAATAATCTTCTCCCCCGCCCGGATGTATTGTATTGTCGGATTAGGAAACCCGGGGCAGTTGTATATGACGACCCGCCACAATCTCGGTTTTATGGTCGTCGACAGTATTGCTGAAATGCTCCACAAGGAGCTGCATCCTGCCAGAGGTGAATTCTGGTCGGCAAATTGTTCTTTTAAAAATTTTGAAATCGCGCTTATCAAGCCTGTGACTTTTATGAACGACAGTGGAGCGGCTGTTGCGGATTTTATTGAGCAGCATTCCGTTGCCATCGATCATATTCTCATTATCTGCGACGATTTTCATATTCCTCTCGGCAGTCTCCGTTTGCGCCCTTACGGATCCGACGGGGGGCATCGCGGACTTGCATCGGTTATCTATCATCTCGGTACCGATCAATTCCCGCGCCTGCGCTGCGGAATAGGTTCCGGATCGATTCCGGCGGAGAAGGCATCGCTTGCCGGTTTTGTCCTTGAACCTTTTCCTGAGTCCGAGTATAAGCATGTTATTTCTCTTGTCGAGCTGGCACGTGATGCTGCCCTTTCCTTTGTGGAAAACGGCGTCGAACGCACCATGTCTCTTTTCAATTCAAGAGAAGAAGAGTGTTCTAATTAACCCTGCTCTGCACCCTTCGGGGAAAGCAGAGCCATTTTTCATCATTTGTCCAAAGGGATACCATGATACAAGCACCAAAACTCTACGAGACAGCATTCATTATCAATGCGAGTCTTGATGATCCCGTCATTGACGGCATCATCGATAAAGTCAAAGATGTCATCGTTAAAAACGGCGGTGAAATCGTCGACATTGCAAAGTGGGGGCGCAAACGTTTTGCCTTTCCCATTAAAAAGAAAAACAACGGATTTTATGTCGTATGCGAATTTAAAGCAAACGGCCCTCTTCCCGCGAAGCTGGAACACCATTACCTCCTTGACGAAAATATCATTCGGTTCCTGACCATCGCATTGGATAAAAAAGCGCTGGTATCGCGCATATCTGCAAGCGACTTGATGAAGCAAAGCGCTCCTTCAACGCCCGCAGCCGCCGGATCTCCGGTCGAAGCCGCACCTCTTGCTGCACCGGCAGCCGGCACATCAGAAAAAAATTGAACCGAACGAAAGGAAAATAAACCATGCGAACCAATTCACCATCAGGTCAGCAGTATGATCGAGGCCCGCAGCACGGCCGCGGCCCGCAACAAGGGGGACAACGCAACAATACACGCCAGCAGCAGCCTCGTAAAAAACGCACATGCAGGTTTTGCGAGTCTCATGATTCTTCCATCGATTATAAGAATGAAAAACGCCTCTCGCGCTGCGTTTCCGAGCAAGGAAAGATAATTCCCCGCAGAATAACCGGAACCTGTGCACGCCATCAACGGCAGCTGGTTCTCGCTATCAAGCGCGCAAGGCATATGGCGCTCCTGCCGTTTGTCAGCGACGCCGTTAGTTGATTTTGTTTATTCACGATATTGATTTCAGGAGAAATTTCCATGAAAGTTATTCTACGAAAAGATGCTCAAAAGCTCGGCAAGACCGGCGATGTTGTAGCCGTAAAAAACGGTTATGCCCGTAATTATCTCATTCCGCGTGGAATGGTGTACGAAGCAAACCAGGGCAACCTTCGTCAGCTTGAAGAAGAAAAGAAACAGCAATCAAAACGTTCGGATAAAGATCACAAGATTTCAGAGGCTCTTGCAGCGCAGCTGGAAAAAGTGTCCATTACGATCAAAATGAAGGTCGGTGAAGAAGACAAGCTTTTCGGCTCGGTTACTTCGCAAATGATCGCTGAAGCGCTCCTTGAAAAAGGAATTACAATCGATAAACGGCAAATCGAACTCGAAGATGCGCTTAAAACTCTCGGCATCTTCGATGTTCCCGTTAAACTCGCCGGCGGTGTGATGGGCAAGGTAAAAGTCTGGATTGTAAAAGAATAGTTTTTTCTTCCATTCTCAAACAATGAAGCAGCGTTCTCCGGAACGCTGCTTTTTTCTCTTACCACCTTGCGAAGGTCCCCACCTTCGCAAGGTGGTAGCGAAGAGAATTGTTCTGGGGAGATGTGAGCGATCAATCTCACAGCAAATCGTTTAGCTTTCTTAAAAAATTACGGGCATTGTTGCGTTTTTGAGTCTCTTTAGTCAATTTTTCATTCGTGATCATAAGCAAAAAAGAGAATTTGTTCATTCTGCCTGGCGCCTTCGAATAAAAATTCTTTATATGCTGCCGGGTCAGTCAATAATATCGAAGAAAAAGGCGGAATGGAGATCAAGGGAACCCTAAGCCATTCTGAACAATCGGAGAACTTCCATTTGATTGGATTGTCGACTAATCCGGCCACCACCGGATTCATATGAATATAGCGGAAAATTTGCGCCAAGTAATCTTCGTCTTCGATTTCTTTCGACTTTGGCCTGCCTTGGAAAAAGGTTCCTGATCGTCCGAGTTCTTTGTTGATCGTTTGACTATAGGCATTGAAGGTTGTCTGAAGAAATCGATGAATCGACCCGCCCGGCTTCTGTTGTAGAAGAAAATGATAATGATTGGACATTAAACAGTATGCTGCAAGCTGCACTTTATACTTTTTCGAATATTTTTCTATCAGAGATACGCAATACTCGTAATTACTGGTAGAAAAAAAAATGGTTTCTTTGTTCGCTCCCCGATTGAAAACATGATAATATTTCTCATCCTCATATTTCATTTTTCTCCCCCTGTAATGAATTGTGTAATTGTAACTATTTCATTAGTCAAGCTTATTTTCATACCATCCTGTCATACCACCTCGCGAAGGGTCCGGAAAATGTGAATGTAATGTGCATCAGCGTATCATTTTAATGCTACGCGACCATTCGCAAAGTGGCGGTAATTTTTGTTGTCTTGGAATGTGATTTGCCGACCGGTTTATCTACTTGGAACAGAGCAAACCATTCGCCCTTTCACAGGAGAATATACGACCTTCAGGGCATGCGGAACGGAATAATTCATTATTTTAAAATCCCCCTATTTTATTATAATGATTCGTGATAGAAAGGTAAGGGAAGTATATTTTTTTTTCTTCTTTGATGCAAATAGAAATTACGTCGACAATCGACAATTTATTCAAGATGCTTCCGTTCATGGCTGATTAACCATTCTGTTCCTTTTCTAATTGGTCATTCCGTTTTTGCAATCTTGTCACTGGAGTCCTACCGACTTTATCGGGGTAAGAATGACAATCCCTAAAATGATCTGCTCTTATGGCGATCCCTGCTTTATCTGGCCTCCCTACCACCTTGCGAAGGTGGCCACCTTCGCAAGGTGTAAGTTCCGATATAGAGATCTGGTTATTGATATATTTTTCTGTGTATTTCTCATGAAAACGGAACTCCGTTTCATGCATAAATGTTTTAAATTAAAGAGTTGTGAGCTATAAATCGATTATCTTAGAACTGGATTCCTCCTGACTTTTGTTGTAATCCGGATGATAATGTCTTTTTAAGAAAATCTATCAATACTTGAGATTATAGCGTGTATTGTTTACGTTTTCACTGATGTTACGCACAGGATGAAAATCACCGAACAACGCAAAGTCGTCATACCCGCATTGCGGCAACGTGGCAATGCCACAACGTCGAATGTTTTAGTCAGGTTTCCATTTATTCTGGATTTCCTGTCTTCGGCAGGCCTCTAAAATCGTGCAGGTATGCTTTTTTCCCTTTGTGCAAGAGATGTTATACCACCTTGCGAAGGTGGCCACCTTCGCAAGGTGGTATGTAAATACTTGAGATTGAAGCGCGCATTGTATACATTTTTGAATACATTCGATGGAAATCCGGCTGCCGTAAGCGGTATGGCATCATACGAAGGTTTTTGGGGAATACATTTATGACAACAAAGACAACAAAGACAACAAAAAAAATCGATGAAGCAACCATTCGATTCGCCGGTGATTCCGGCGACGGCATGCAATTGACCGGAACGCAATTTACCAACACGACAGCCATTCTTGGCAACGATTTAAGCACATTTCCGGACTATCCGGCAGAAATCCGTGCGCCGCAAGGTACTCTGTCCGGCGTCAGCGGATTTCAAATCCATTTTGGAAACCGGAAAATCCACACCCCGGGCGATTCCTGTGACCTACTTGTGGCCATGAACGCAGCCGCTCTGAAGATGAGCCTCTCGTCGCTTGTCAAGGGAGGCTCCATCATCGCCAATACGGACGGTTTTTCAGAAAAAAACTTAAAGCTTGCCGGCTATACGGACAATCCGCTCAAAGACGGTTCACTTTTCGATTATCAAATCTTCGAAGTGGACATTACAAAGCTTACAGAAATTGCGCTTCAGGATCTCAATCTTTCAGGCAAGCATGTCGACCGCTCGAAAAATTTCTTTGCACTCGGGATGATGTACTGGATGTATAACCGTCCCATTGAACCGACGCTGAAATGGCTGCAGAGCAAATTTTCCGGCAAACCGGATATTATGGAAGCCAACATTCGCGTACTCAAAGCCGGATGGAATTTCGGCGAGACGACGGAAATCTTGAAAGTAAACTATGAAGTTGCCCCTGCAAAGCTCACACCCGGTACATACAGGAATATTACGGGCAACCAGGCTGCGGCATGGGGTTTGATTGCCGCTGCAAATAAAGCAAAGCTCGGTCTTTTTCTGGGCAGTTATCCTATCACACCGGCAAGCGATATACTTCATGAGCTTGCTCAATATAAAAATTTCGGCGTCAAGACATTTCAGGCTGAAGATGAAATCGCCGGAGTTACATCTGCAATCGGCGCTTCTTTTGCCGGTGACCTTGCCGTAACCACGACAAGCGGACCCGGCCTTGCTTTGAAAACTGAAGCGCTTGGGCTTGCCGTGATGGTCGAATTGCCTCTGGTGGTTATTAATGTCCAGCGCGGAGGTCCCAGTACGGGTCTGCCTACAAAAACCGAGCAAGCCGATCTCTTTCAGGCGCTCTACGGCAGAAACGGCGAAGCGCATATTCCGGTTCTGGCGGCTTCGACCCCCTCGGATTGTTTCGCCATGGCATTTGAAGCCTGCCGCCTGGCAATCAAATATATGACTCCGGTCATTCTCCTGACCGACGGCTATCTGGGCAACGGATCTGAACCATGGCGCATTCCAGAGAGCGCAGGGTTTCCCGATATCTCTCCGAAATTTCCGGCGGCGAGCGAAGCGTTCCTGCCTTATTCTCGGGACGAAAAAACTCTTGCCCGTCCGTGGGCAACCGCAGGAATTCCCGGATTGGAACACCGCATCGGCGGACTGGAAAAACAGGACCTGACCGGCGAAGTCAGTTATGATCCTTTGAATCATGAATTAATGACAAAACTCCGATCCGAAAAAATTCAGCGCATCGCTGAAGATATCCCCCCTGCTCTTCTGGAAGGGGAACCGTCAGGAGACGTGCTTGTCATCGGATGGGGAAGCACGTATGGCGCCATCAAAACGGCGGTTTTGCGCCAGCAGCTGAAGGGACATAAAGTGTCTTTTTTACATCTCCGTTATATCCGCCCTTTTCCGAAAAACCTTTCGGGGATTTTTCCTCAATTCAAAAATTTTCTCGTTCCCGAAATTAACCTTGGCCAGCTCCTGATGGTACTGCGGGCAGAATTTCTCATTCCGGCAGTCGGGCTGAACAAGGTTCAGGGACTTCCATTCCGGGCGGAAGAGATAGAGATGAAGATCGAAGAGATGCTAAGCAGTGAACTGTGAAGGAGAAATTGCAGCCGGAGGCCTAAAAATGTCTTCCCGCGTAAGCGGGAATCTATATGGAGGGCAGGGAAAGGGGAAGGAAATTGCGAATCGTGCAAAGTAAATGGCGAACAGAATAACTATAGAACTAAGTAACCAATAAAACGGCAGCACTGCAGCTTGCCCGCATTGCGGGCATGTTGAACGAAATTAAATAACCCAATGATTAAATCACTAAATGATACAATGACCCAATGATCAAAATAGACGAACTTCTTAAGCAAACGACATCAACGCCGACTGTAAAATACACTGTCAAAGATTTTCAAAGCGATCAAGACGTTCGATGGTGCCCCGGCTGCGGCGATTACTCAATCCTTGCGCAAGTGCAGCGAATCATGCCCGACCTCGGAATTCCACATCACAAAATTGTTTTCATTTCCGGAATCGGCTGTTCGAGCCGTTTTCCCTATTACATGAACACGTACGGATTTCACAGCATTCACGGACGTGCAACTGCGATTGCATCGGGTGTTAAATTGGCGAATCCGGATTTGTCCGTGTGGGTCGTTACCGGAGACGGAGACGGCTTAAGCATCGGCGGAAACCATCTTATTCATCTTCTGAGAAGAAACATCGATCTCAATGTTCTCCTTTTTAATAATCAGATTTACGGACTTACGAAGGGACAATATTCTCCGACATCGGAAAAAGGAAAGATCACAAAATCCACGCCGTACGGATCGATCGATTATCCTTTCAATCCCATTTCTTTGGCCCTGGGAGCGAGCACAACATTCGCCGCACGGTCGATGGATCGGGATCCGAAGCACCTTCAAGGAATACTTAAACGTGCTGCAGGCCATCGCGGAACTTCATTTGTTGAGATCTACCAAAACTGCAATGTTTTTAATGACGGAGCATTTTCCCAATTTACGGAAAAAGAAACGAAAGACGACACCGTTCTTTTTCTCGAGCATGGCAAACCGCTCGTTTTCGGGAAAGAGCGCAACAAAGGCATCCGGTTGAACGGATTTACTCCGGAAGCCGTATCGTTATCGGAGGGTAAGTATTCCGTCAGCGACCTTTTAGTCCATGATGAAACCGATACGACACTGGCAGGCATACTGGCTGAAATGACATATAAGAACTCACTGCCGCGTCCCCTCGGTGTTTTTCTTTCAATTGAGCGTCCGACGTACGAGGAAGAAATGATGCGTCAGATTGAATTTGCGAAAGAGAAAAGGGGGATAGGCAATATTGACCGTTTACTCCGATCGGGAGAGACGTGGGTAATAAAATAATAGTTCGACGTTATTAGCTCAGATGAAAACATAAAATAGATTTCTGCTATCGCAGTGAAACATTTTTAAGCCTCCGGTGGCGCTGCGTTTTATATGCTTCTTGCTTCTTTAGTTATTCTGTTCACTGTTTACAGTTTGCAGCTTAATATATAGATTCCCGCATGCGCGGGAAGACATTTCTGGGCCTCCGGCTACAATTCGCAATTGACAATTCGCGATTCGCGATTTCCCCTTCCCTGCTCTCCATATAGATTCCCGCTTACGCGGGAAGACATTTTTAGGCCTCCGGCTGCGATTTCCTTTCCCCCATTTACAGTTTGCAAATATTTTCCTATCTTTCTATGAATGTGATTGCAGGGAAGGCGGTCACATTCCTGAAACAACACAATACTCGTCGACGATTAAAGGAAATACGTGGCTTTATTATTCGAGACATTTCGCACTCTTGTCGATTCTCATCAGAATTTTATACTTACAACTCATGTTAATCCGGACGGGGACGGTTTGGGGACGGAATGCGCTCTTGCAGTATATTTAAAAAGCATCGGCAAACAGGTTTCGATTATCAACTACAGCGCCACTCCCCCGCAATATCTTTTCCTTGAAGAGATTTTTCCTATTCAACGTTTTGAGGCTTCCGTTCATGAGCAAATGATAGAAAACGCGGATGTTCTATTGATCCTGGACACAAATCACCCGGACCGGCTGGCAGCGATGAAATCTTCCGTACTCAAAAGTAAAGCGTATAAAGTCTGCATCGATCACCATCTTGAACCCGGCGAATTTGCGGATCTCTATATTCTCGACGAGCCTTCTGCAGCAACCGGTGAAATAGTGTACCGGCTCATCAGTTTTTTAAATGGGCGGCATATCGATCAGCCGGCTGCCATTGCGCTTTATACTGCAATCATGACCGACACAGGTTCGTTCCGTTATCCCAGGACTGATCCGGAAGTACATAAAATTATAGCACATCTTATTCAGGCAGGAGCCGATCCTGTAAAAATTCATGAAAACGTGTACAACAGAAGTTCGTTGAACCGGCTTCAATTGCTGGGGAAAGCGCTGACCGGTATTAGAACAGCACACGACGGCCGCGCAGCATATATGGTGCTGACAAAGGAAATGTTTGAAGAAACGAAGACAACGGACGTTGATAGCGATGAATTTGTGCCCTATACGCTTTCGCTGGAAGGTGTTCAGGTTGGTTTATTGTTTTCCGAACTGACGGACTGTATCAAGATAAATTTCCGATCCAAAGGCGATATCTGGATCAATGAACTTGCAAAAGAATTCGGGGGCAACGGTCATAAAAACGCTGCCGGTGCTCACGTGACATTAGGGAATATACAACAGGTGATAGATAAAGTACTGGAACATGTGGAAGTGTATCTGTTATAAAAACGTGCTGCGGTTCACTGTTCTTGGTTCTTGGTTCGTAGTTCTTAGTTCAAAGTGATGTTGCGGTTACCAGGCTGATTTTTGATCGTTCGCAATTCCCTCTTTACTGTTCACAGTTTACAGTGCTCTGTTAGCCAACGACCATTACTTCCATTAAGTATTACCAAATACTCCAGACACCTGAAGGCCATTGCATATTTTCATAATAGGTCATTAAGCCAAATAATTGAGTAACAGGATAACCCGGAGGAAAACTGTTAAGATAACGCGTATCATAAGTGTAATTTTTCTGAAATCCGGAACCTGATGTTTGCCCGACTCCCTGCCGATTATTTTGCTGCAACCCGCCTATTAGATTTATATATCCCGCATTCCGTGTTGTATAATCTTGCGCCGTAAATCCATCCGAATTATTAATTCCAAGACTAAATATAGTAGCATCTATATTCACATTTCCCGTAGGATTGAGATTGCCGGCTGTCGTCACATTATTATTGGGATTATCCGTAATGATGACGGAATGGTTCGCAACGATACCAAGCATGTCATTCGATTGCGGGTTTGGCACGGTAAAAGGACCATTGACATTCTCATTAAGATATGTAACAGAAGAATCAATATAAACACTGCCGCTGCCGGCAACATTTGCAATTGTAATGGCTCCGTCCAATTTACCCCTGACATGAATGTTTGCATTTGAAGCCCCAGTAAGGGCTATAACTCCATTAAAGTTTGTACTCGTTTGCGTTGAATAGATACCTTTACTATTGCCCGGCAGATTGGCATTGCCTGCTGTCGTATAGGGTGTATAGTTGGCGTTATTGACCCATTGCTTATCAGTATTTTTTGTGCTCGCAGCGCTTTGTGTAATCAACATCGTACCATTCTGTAAAAAATCAATATAGATGTCTTGTCCTGCAGTTGGAGCCAGATTAATTGCATTAGGCAACGACGTGGTTAAATTGGCTGTAAGCATTGCAGAAGAAGGCAATCCTATTCCTACTCCATTTTGGTACCCCCCCGTAAATCCATTATAAAGAGCAGCCGGATTTGCTGTATTATTTAACTTGTATCCGCCTTTGGCTGTCACTCTTCCGGTGAACTGCGGTCCATGACCATTTGCTCCACTGGCTTGTCCATTATCGGTCTGGAGAAGCAACGTGCCTTCTGTATGAAGCGGACCGTTACAAAATTCTCCGGCACCCCAGACAATGCTGCCATCGTTGACCGTATACATAGCAAATTGTGCAAAGTTTTGCTGACGAGAAAGTACTATAACAGTGTCGATATATCCTTGATAATTTGAAATAACAGTAAATGTGTTCCTTAAAAGACTCAGATCACGAAATTGAGTGATCGTAGCAGTTGCGCCGTTAAAGCTGATAGTATTTTGGTACGTATTTGCCGCTATATTTGTGCCGGGCATTGTATAGAATGTATTGGCCGTGCTTGCCGCATATAAATCCGCTAATGCAATGTTGACAACACTTTCCGCAGCAAAATGGGCTTGTTCATGATTGATGTCGTTAATATAGCTATTATAAGCATGCGATGAAATACTGCTAATATTCAATCCCATAGTTATAAATATTATGTTAAATCCCACTACCAAAATAAGACTTGTCCTGCCCATGATGCAAGCTCCTTAGTTATCGCCATGTCATGTTTTTTGACACAATTTCGAACTGTTTCCAATAAACCGAATAGAGAGAAGTGTCAGTCTGCTGGTATACAGTAGAGCCGGTAAATTTATCCGGGCTTTGGAGACTGAGAGAAAGGCGTATCATTCCAACCCCGGAGGAATAATTAACCGGCGGATTAATCGGTGAGTCTGTATTAGTCATGTAATACGCAAACAGCAATGAAGTAACACCTGCTTTGATGCTATCTACTCTATTGTTTGCCGCATTACTGCCATCCCAAAATTTACGGACCAGAATACAAATATCGGGATTACTCAGATTTTGAGAAGGACCAAGTNNACTTAGATTTTGAGAAGGACCAAGTAAATATTCAACGGAATCGATGCTTCCATCATTGTTCATATCACCGGCAAATCGAAAATCATTGGCGTTTCCGTATCGAACTGCGCTGGACGAGGGATTTGTAAGCGTTGTCGACGTAGGATCGTATCCGATCTTTTGGAAATCATTTTCTATCTGTGCCGTTAAACTTACAAGTTGCAGCTGTAAGTTCACAGCCGTATTATAAGCAAATCGATCATTTATGGCATTAAGATCCATTCCTAATCCGGAAAGAAGAAGCATTCCGAAAACTATAAATGAACCGATAATATCGAGTAAAGTAGAGGCACCCATGTTTACATTGAAAAGTATGAAAAGATATATGATAATTTAATTGTATCCACTCCCATTTGTGTAGCTGTAGAACCGGTATCCGTAAAAACTCCGCGCCCCAAATTTCCAGACGTAAAAACATCCATCCGTTTATACCAGGTCGGTGTCGTCGGTAGGGATCCCGGATTTGCATTTAAATCGTTGACATAATAAACAGAAGCTCGTGTTAAAAAGATACCAACTCCAGGCATCGTATCTTGGATGCACATATTGTTATAATCATCAAAATCATCCCAGTGTGTCGGATCATTCGCCTTTTCTCCATGTCCGGTTTCATATCCCAAGGAATTAATCGGCGTTAATTGTGAAAGGAGTGTGATTATCGTTCCTGTTGACGTATCATATCTATCAAATTGTAATGTAGCGGCTCTTTCAATATAGGATGTGGCGAGAGAAACACCGTAAATACCAATTTCTGTCTGCCTTACTATGGTCCCGCTATTGAGAGAGTTTCTATTCATCGATATGGTCGTTATCCCCAGCAATACCATTGCCATAGCTGTCAACATCATTTGCCCGGTATTCATTTTATTTAAGTTTACCTGTCATTATGATTTTGATGATTTTGTCGGTTCTTTAGCAATTAACGTACACTTTCACTCATTCATTGTCAAGTCTTTTTAATTAGAAATACTCTCTTCAACGTGCGTCATAAAACGCTCGTTTAAGCCCGATCCGTCCATACTTATACAATGTCCATGCAGCAATTGTCATACCGTCCCATATTGCTCCGGTGGATATTTTATCATCAATTTCCTCGCTGAAAAGAGTATATTTTTCGAACTCTTCCGTCTTATCCGGCAGGGATTCAACAGGGGTCAACCCCCGTGCACTATAAATTCTACAAATTTCATTTGTTACACCGTTAAAGGGATTAAAGCTGCCGGCATATTCTATCTGGCATGAAGTAAATCCGGTCTCTTCTTCAAGCTCATGTTTAGCGGTTTCCTCATAGCTTTGTCCCTCTTTGACGCCTCCGCATGGGAATTCCAGACTCTCCATTTTATTCAGGTAGCGGTACTGATTGACGAGTATAAATCGTCCGTCGTCTTGAACGGGAAGAATCATGCTTGCACCATTTGTCGAGACATAATGATATTCACCCTTTGTTCCGTCGGGCAGCTCAAATTCGTCTTTTATATAACGCCACCAGTTGTTTTTAAAAAGTGTCGTTTCGTTCAATTTTTTCCAGCGTTTGAGCATAAAAATCAAATTGTCAATTGTCAATCTCGAATCGTGAATTGTAAAATGAATAAGCGACTAAAGGCAGCATCTCACCACATCGAACAAAGAACGACGAACTAAGAACCATGAACAATTTTTTATTCCCCTTTTCAATTCTCAATTCGCAATTTCCCTTCATTCTTTCCCAATCCGCAATTATTTTTAAGTTGTCGATCGTTTTTCGATTCGTTTTTCAGTTCGAACGGGTTCAAACGAACGCAACCGTGATTTTGCCAAAGCCGTATGTATATTTCCCGGATACCTTTTTAAGAGTTCTTCATACGCCCAGCGTGCCTTTGCCGTCTCATGGAGTTTTTCGTACGACTGACCGAGCATAATATATGCATCTGCCTTTTTGTTCGATGAAGCCATCATGGCAACTTTTTCAAAAGATTTTACTGCATCGCTAAATTCTCTTTTTGCATAATGGCTCTCCCCTATCCAGTATACGCAATGATCGGATAGGCTTTCATCGATCCCGCCGTTCAAGAGGCGCGTAAATGAATCGATCGCATCATCATAATTCCGGCTCCAGAAGAGGGATAGAGCACTTCCATACTCCGGAACCCAAGACGCCGGTTGAATTGCAGGCTTCATATTTTTCGGCATATCCGCATCGGGATCGCCCGCATTCTGCGCAGCTGCATATTGTGCATGTTCGACTTCCGACATTTTCTGTGCAAGCATTCTATTTTCATTTTGAACATAGGACAGCTGTTTCTCCATAGCCAGCTCGCGCGTCCGCGCTTGAATATAAATTTCTTCAAGTTTTTCCATGCGCTGGAGCAAACCCTTTGTAGTTTGCGCGAGCACAGTTATGGAATCCTGCCATAACTTGTTTTGACCGGAAACAGCAGAACCTTCCTGTACTGAAGCCAAACGTTCATTTCTCCGAACAGAATCAGCATGCACACGTACACTGAGAGGCCTGAAAAAGAAATCCTGCGAATCGTCTTGATATTTCATGCCGGTCGGCGCACAGCCGACGATGGTGAGAAGACAAATTATACTATAAGGGAGAACCGATTTCATTTTTAATTTCATACAATGTACCGGGTATTTTTAAAATAATCGCCTCTCATCAAGATCTGCAAATACGATTATTGCCTCGTTGCTTAAAGTGATCTGCAGCCGATCACAGTTATAATATTTGAACTCCAGCACTGCAATACGCTGCCTGCCCGATTCCGGCAGGAACCACAGCACCTTCGTCTGCATCTCATTCCGGTGCAGGGTTCTTTTTTGCAGTCAGCATATATGCGGAAAAGCCAAGCACACCGACTACGATGACGGCAGCCGTTACGCCTTCGATTGTATGACTTTTCGGCGGATCAGGCGGCTGCGGCACTCTCCTGACCGGAGTATAATCCTGCCACTGGATTTTGGAAACCGAAGCCACCTGAAATTCAAATTCATAATCTTTCTGAACCTTGCCGATCTGAAGCGGCAGGAGAAGCGTAACCGATTTCCCGACGCTTTTAAGAATTTTATTCTGCATGAGCGAAGAATGCCCGTCAGTCGTCGGCAGCAAATCCTTTTCAACCCATTTTTCACCGTCGAACGCAATATTTTTTCTCGGCAAAGCAAAGTCCCGGATATATCCGAACGGCGGAATCAATGCAGATACCGACGACCCTGCGGCAGAATCGGAATAAAGATTGTCCTTGTGCCGGGCTGCAAAATATTCGCCATTGATGCTGATAGATGCTCTCGTCCAATCGATGCGAATATCGGAATATGAAATATTCTGCATCTGGAAGCGTATTGCCGCTTCATCGAATTTGAATTGTATAATCAGACTGTCGTCCTGATAAAGCATATCGCGCGATTCTTCCGGATACGAAATTTTGTAATGATATACATATTTGTTCCCGAGTCCCGGAGTAAATCCGGAAGGGCGCGCTGCGCAGCCGCATAACAACGATGCAAGACAAAGCACACAAATCCATCCGATCGGGAATATTTTTCCCTTACTCGTGTTATCCTTTTTATTATGTAAGAATATCTTCAATTTTGTTTTTCATCCCTTGGTTCTTTGGATCGACGTTCAAAGTTCGACATTTAACATGCTGCAGTGCTTCAGTGCTGTCCTTGTTTAGCTATATGGTTATTCTGTTCTTCTTTTGTAACTCAGCGTATTTTGGAATAAATGCTTTTTTGCTCAGTTTTAAATCCCCCGAAGCGCTTTTTGCAGGGGGATTTTAATAATTAAATTAAACGCTGAGTAGTTACCTTCTTTTTACAGTTCACGATTCACAAATCACGATTTACAATTCTCCATTTCCTATTCAACCTTTGCAGCCCATGTCTCCCGCCAAAAGGTGGAAGATTACGGACAGAATGACCTCAGAAAACCACCGCGGTCATCCCGTAGGAACAACGCCGACCGCGGCTGCAATATTAAACCGCAACACTGCAGCTTGCCCGACTGCTGACGCAGTCACGCAGGCAGGCACGTTGAACCTCAGCACGTTACTTAATCAAAACCATTTTCATCGTATGAACGAAATCGCCTGCAAGAATGCGATAGAAATACACACCGGATGCTACGCGGCGGCCGCCTTCATTCGTTCCATCCCATACGATCCTGTAACGGCCTGCATCATAATTCCCACGCTCGATCGTTTTAACTTTCTGGCCGAGTATATTGAAAATCTGGATCGCAATTCTCGGAACTCTGCCGGCTTCTTCCGGTACATCGAACTGGATCGTTGTTGACGGATTGAACGGATTCGGATAATTTTGATACAATTGCCATGTTTGCGGAATCGACGATTTAATATCTGCCGCCGTTGCCATCGCCATAGTTGCCGCATTCGAATCGGAACTTATAAACACGCGGATTGAATCGATATCGCCTACTGAATTCAACTTCAGCGGCAGGCGGAATAACGCTCCGGTATCGGGCAAAATCGGATTATTAGTCAAATTGAATGCCACAACGTGGATTTCATTGCCTATGCTCTTGACATTAACCGTCATCATATTTGCTCTGCCGAAGAGGACATCGAACGTATCGATCAACACGGACTGCTTGAGATAGATGATGGACTGTATGCCTTTGACGGGCACTGTATTAGTCAATCCAAACCGCGCACCAATATAAGTCAGATCTAACGTCGCTTGTGCCTCGTTCGTGGTTACGATGTCATCGTATGCCGTGGGTTTACTCGTCTTCTGCACTGCAATTTTTAAATCTGTCGGCGCAACCGTCAACCAATCCGCTGCCGGGTCCCATTTTCCATTGAGCAAACTGTCGCGCAAAGCATAAAGGTCTCTATAATCGACAACACCATCTCCCACCGTTCCATCCGGATTTGTCGGATAAATATCAGCTCTCAGGAAGTCGTAGCCGGTCAACAGTTTCTTGCCTGTAATATGATCTATGACAGCAGTAAGATCGCCTATATTTTGTCTATTATCGCCGTTTGCATCAGCCAAAAGCATAATTGCCTGAACGCTGAACGAAGTATCCCGCACTCCGGATACCGACGCAGTAACGGTGTATATCCCCGGCCGGCTTCCGAGCGTCAGCTTCGTTGATGCCAATCCGTTGGCATCGGTCACCGAAGCATACGCGCTCAAAGTGTCCGCTATCGCATGATTGGGCACACTCGAAATCTTGAATTTTACCGTATCTCCCGAAATTGAGTTGCCGCCGATATCCGCAACATGTATAGAGAAGTCTCCAAGTTGATCGCCGATCCGGCCCATTTGAGATGTTCCGGTAATATTATCCATAGCAAATGCGGGACCGGCTTTGCCTATCAATCTAAAGTGAACCGTATCCGATGTCAGTCCGACCGCTGCGATATCATAGAGACCCACTTTTGAACCAAGTTTAAGCCACGCCGAAGCAGATCCGGCTGCGTCTGAAAGGATCGTCGTATCGGTTACGATGTGAGAAGCGCTGAACGAAATTCCGTATGCTCCATCGGGCATAGAATTGATGAGATAATGCACGCCGTAATTTTGAATCGCATTTCCGGCGATGTCCGTTACTTTTACCGTAAGCGCCGTATCGACCGCGCTAAGGATGGATTTACTCTGCCCTGTTCCCATCTTGTATGCAAAATAACGTGCCGTACCATGAATTGCATTGGCCGTAAATTGCCGGATCATGCCGTTCAGATTCGATGCCGTGACGGAAACAACATACGATCCGACTTTGCTGCCCAGCGTCAGCCGCGTAGATGCAAATCCCAAAGAATCCGTGACAACTGTCGCCGCACTGAGAGACTGCCCGTAGGCGCTGTCCGGAACGGAGACCATTCTGAAGTAGGCCGTATCTCCCGAAACAGCATTCAATGCCCTATCGGTCACACCAACCGTAAAGACAGTGTCGAGCGGCTGCAGTATAGTCTTCGATTGATTCGATCCTTGAGTAACGGCAAAATTCATCGGCACGCCATGCCTTGCGACAGCCGTGAAGTATTGAGAAGCTCCTGACATCGAATCGGAGGTTACCTTAACGCCGTATATGCCTGTTTTTGATCCCAGCGTCAGTTGGGTTAAAGCGCTGCCTGTAGAATCGGTATTGGTGTTGAGAACAGACAAAGATGTCGATCTTGCACCTATAGGCACCACCGCCGCCGTAAATTTGACCGGCAGGCCGGAAATGAAATTGCTCGCTCTATCGGCAATCCTAATACCGAAAGGATTTATTTTCGCACCTATGGTATCGGTCAGCACACCTGCAAAGGAATTCATTTTCACCGGTTTGCCATGCATAGCAATAGCCGTAAATGTCCGCGCAGAACCGTTCAAGTTCGTATCCGCAGCATTCACGATATACGTTCCGACTGTCGTTCCTAACCGAACATTCGCTCTTGCTTCACCGTTTACATCGGTCGTTGCAGAAGGAATTATCAAAGAGTCGCCGCTCGATCCGGACGGTTTCGATGCATAGTTAAACCGAATATTCGCCCCGCTCACGGCATTCGTATCTATGTCTGTAAGTGCATAGACAAAGCTGCCCAGCGTGCTTCCGATCGTATCTGTCAGCACAGTTGCGCTTCTCTGCCAGATGAGCGTCGGTTTGCCGTGAATCGCTGTGATGTTGTAATATTTAACGGAATCGATATCCGTCGACGAAACTTTAACCGTATACAATCCGGACTTTTGCCCAAGGCGGAGTACAGCCTTTGCCTGACCCGATGCATTTGTAGAACTATCCGCGCTCACAAGAGACTGCGTTGTTGCACCGGCGGGCGCCGACACAAGCTGGAATTTTATATTGACATCCGAGACTGTTGAATCGTCCGAATCCAGCGCTTTGATTACGATAGGCAGAAGAGTGGCCTTCACCGAATCCGAGGAAGGTGAACTAACTGTCGCTAACAGAGAAACAGATGCATCCGCAAATCCTGTAAAAACATGCTGGGGACTGGATATGGAATCTACTTGAGCCAGAAGTTTGTATGATCCTTTTACATTTCCGAGTTTTATACCGACCTTGACATAACCATTTGCATTTGCGTAGAGCGCTGCCGAAGTAAGGATGTTCCCCAGTGAATCCGTGATCGCATATCCGTTTGCACCCGCTGGAACCGAACTGAACGACAATCGTACTTTTGCATTGGTAATTGTATTCCCGTAAACGTCGGTGACTTTTGCGATGAACGGACTCAAGATTTGTTTCGCTTTACTGCGCAGCGAATCGGGTCCTACGGTGGACATTGAATCGGGATCGCCTTCATAATTTTTTCTGCCGAGCAGATGCAGCGTATCGGAAGCTGTCCAAATACCTGCCATATAATTTCCCGATTTCTGCAATTGACTGGCGGACCTTATCGTATGCTCCCGCCGCCACGTAGCGCCGTTATTGACCGAGCGCCACAGTTCCAATGTATTGGAGTTATATCCTGATGGGACATCATCGGCCGGATTATAATTAAAGAGAACGGTGCTTGTCCGGCTTGAAGAATCGGCCGGCGTAACAGTATAGTAACGCGTCAATGCGTTGGGAGCCCCTGCCGGCGCCGAACCGGAATAACGCAAGATTTGAGTCGTTCCCGGCGGCGTTGTACCGCTAAAACGAATGGATAGACCGATTCCCCCGAAGTCGGAAGAATCTGCCGATTTAATGAAATTGACTACATTTGTCACTTTTCCATGAACTATACCGTTTTCAGTCAAGCGTCCGCTGTTTTGATCCAAACGCATGGACTGACCGTTTGGAATACTTAAAGTAACTGCAGAAGCGACCGATACGTTGTTAAAAATTGCCAAAGTTCCTGTTGTTGCTGCTGTTTTTATGCTATCGCCGGTCAGCGACAAAGAATCATACGTAATTGCCTGAATTGTTTGAGTTCCTCCAAAATATTCAAAGACGCCGCCCAAAGAATCCGGCAAACCGGAGACTCCGTTTTTCACGCGGATTTTGCCGGTATTATTCATTGCGCCGCTATTGTTAAAATCACCGGCACACAATGATGCAGCGGCTGACAGCAAAAGCAAGCCAGACAGCATCAAATTGCGTATGGGAGAAATTTTCCATCTTCCCATTGAACGCCGATATTTTATTCTTTGTGTGACCATGGTGTCACCATACATTTAATTTACGATAATAATAACCATTTATCATGTTTTTTTCTGTCTCTGCAGCCGAACTAAACACGAAGAACTTTTCAAATAGCAATCATCAATCAACAATCTACTATGAATACATTATCGTTTTACTGTTCATTGATCATTGTTATTTGCCGTCCTTTTTTCATTGATTACGATATATTTCATTCCCATTCTTTTATAACTCATCGATTCAGACCACGAATTATTTCGGTCCCGATAGAGAGCATCGGGAATTTTCCGCGACGACCCGTCACGGCTACAATATTGTTATTCGACTTCAGCACATATAACTCCTAACCAAGAACCATGCACTAAGCACAACGAATTTAATATTCTCTGTTTTCAACATTCTGCTTTTCTATTTCCTGTTTTCCATTTCCTGCATTCCGTCTCATGCTTCCTATTCCCTGCTCATAAAACACGGGGAACAGGCGGGAAGGAGCATCGACCCGCCTGCCCCGTTATAGACATTATGTTTCAGAATTAGATTTGAGCATAATCAATTCCGGTGAATATCCGTTTTCACAAATTTGTAAAACATGTGTATTAAAATCACATGAGAATTTTTCCAACGACATACGGACAAAGCCTAGTTTAATTACACCCCGCCGGGATTGTCTCCCCGGTTTGCGATGTGAACATCTAAACAATGTCATTGTACTCTGTTTCATAGTTTTCTTTCCGATTCATCCATGCTGAGGATAAATCAGGAAATATGTTATGTTTATTGAACAGTAACCGTTCCTGCGTTCGTTAATGTAGCGGAAGAACCGTTTGTAAATGTACCATTAACAAGCACGGTCGATAAGCTGTTATTAACCGTCATCGTCTTTTCATTGTCAAGGTTATTGGCATTGATTGTCAAACCTCCGACAAATCCGGCGCTGCCAACCGTTAATGAACCATTATTTTGTAATGCAGTTGTTACAGCTGTAGCACGAACCGTCAGACTTGCTGTTGCAGTAGTTGCAATTGACAAGCTGCCGCTGGCATCGATAACAATGCTATTGATGCTATTTGCAGCATTAAGCGTTATACCTGATGCAACGATTTCAGCATCATCATATTGACCCGGAACTTGATTTTGATCCCATGTGGCCGCAATATTCCAATCAGCAGAAGCAGCAGTTGCCTTGTATAAGTTGTAACGATCATCCAATGCAATTTGTACACCGGTTGGGATCGATGTATACGCTAACGGACTCGAAATAATTGATCCATAAGCAGATGCGCTGGTAAGAGTATCTCGTGTATACGGAGATCCTATTTCCGTTGTTCTTGAAATTGTGGGATCGAACATCTTTAATTTGCTTTGTGTTATCGAACCGACATCGCTATATGCATATCCCAATGCGACAGTTGCCGTTCCGGCTGCTAAGCCGCTATAGGTCGGAACATACACGCGACTGATCGAATGATTAGCTATATAACCTGACGGATTTGTCTTTGTCAGCTTCATTGCAAACGGTACACTTTGAGCAGAAGTAAATGCTACCGTCGTAGCGCTATTGTTATACGTATATGCCGTTGCCGCTCCCAGTGTATGGGTACGCATGACAGAACCGATAATATCGCCTAAGCCGCTGACTGTGCTGCTTGCATTAGCAAATACTACCGCAGAATCCGTACTTAAGTTGCTATTGACCACTACATTTCCGGAGACGTTAATGTTATGTCCGCCTGTTACGGATGTTGCAGCGTTTGCATCCAAAGTAAGGTTTCCGTTGATGCCGCGATATCCGCCTATGGTCCACGTTTTCGCGCTATTGCTTAACTCAAGGTTAGCATACGATACGTCGGCGATTGTTTGTGCCGATGAGCCATTATATATTATCGAGCTGCCAGTATAAACGTTTGCAGCAGCGCCCGGTGTGTATGCACCCGCAATAGAATATGTTGCACCGCTGGTAAATGTTTTTATGCCGGCGCCGGCAAATGTTAAGTTATTGTATGATGCAGGAGCAACTGTTTGCGCGGCATCATATTCAAATGTTCCGCCTATCACCACTCCCGAGGTAACCGCGACCGTACTGGAAGATTTTAGTGTTCCTGAGTTGGCAAAAGTAGCACCTGTTCCTGTGAATCCATAGCCGCTAAAATCGAGTGTTGTCACAGCTGCATTAGTAAGGGTTCCTGTTACGGCAACAGCGCTGCCGGCTGTTTTTGTATGGCTCGCTGTGCTTGATGTGCCTAAATTCTTATACGATGTTCCATAAACTGTTTGTTCTGCATCGCCGTTATAATTTACCGTTCCGGACGAAAAATCGACAGTTCCCGCTGATACGGTAATTGGAGCAGCACCGGTTAAATTCAAAGTACCGCCGGCCAGCAGCAGACTCTTTCCGGTATTGTTTACAGTGAGTACTCCTGCCACGGTCGTTCCTGTGGTTAAAGTCTTATCTCCCGTTCCACCGGAAGCTGTAAGATTCGTGTATGTTGAAGCCGCAATTGTCTGTGTTCCTGGATTATTATATTCAACTGTACCGTTTATAGCACCCGGTATTCCTGAAAAAGCGCCTTTCAGTTGTATCTTTCCTGAATTGCTTATTGTACCGCTATTAGTAATATTGCCGGTTTGCGCATATACGCTTAAAACACCGACTGTAAGTGCGATTAAAACTATCGCCGCTATCCGCATTACTTGATTGTACTTCATGACTTGCTCCTTTAATATCTGTTGCTTTGTTGTTTTATTGTTCGGTTATTTAGCCAACATGTAACTTTGCCTTTTATTGTTTGATCGCGATTCACAGTTTGCAGTTTGCAATGTGAAACTCCAATTTTACTCACGCTACTGCGTGAGTACTTTATCAGGCATCTATCTACCATGTTCTCTTTACCATTGACTATTAACCATTTACTCTTTACCACTTTCAACCGTCCTTGCTCTAAGAGCGATCGTTTATCCCAGATTTTTAAGCCCCGGGGACACCGGCTTTCCATAACGTCATTTTGTGTCTTTGATATTTTCTCCTTTATCGTTTTTTTTTCGTCTGTAGCCGAGGCCGCCGGCCCCGGAGATTTCCGCGGTCGCCGACCGCGGCTACAAAATCAATTTGTTTTCTTTCTTCTTTGAACCTTCGCAAGGATTCGAACCTTGCGAAGGTTGTATCTCTCTTTTTGCTATGACCAATGGCCATTTAACATCGACCATTTATTCACGCATATTACACTCTTTCTATATGGATGTTGATCTGAGCATCAAATGTTCCATATGTTGTTTTTCCAATTCATCATTACTTTTCGTTTCATGTTTTTTCTCTTCGATCCATACGATACATGCATCGATCAAATCGAATTATTATATTTTTATTGTACAGTGATCGTACCATTGTTCGTAACCGCACCGTTGTTTGTCAAGCTGCCGCCGACAATGGATACCGTTGCGTTCGCATTAACTGTAAGACCTGTTCCCNNGAGCCGCCTGTGCCTACATTAAGCACGCCGCTTGTGCCGCCGCCGACCGTTAAGCTGGTCGTTGTGGAATTAATTGTAACCGAGAGTGCTGCTGCAGTAATAGCATCCGGTACGGTAATCGGGAACGTGTTTGCAATAACAACATCATCATACTGTGTCGGAATTATGCCTTGATCCCACGATAATGCATCGTTCCAAGTTGTATGGACCGCAGATATTGAATTAAATGTATAGAAGCGATCGTCCAGCGCAAGTTCTTGACCGCTCGTTATGTTGGTACTTGCTATGCCGGGTAAATCAATAGTACCAAATCCGACGCCTGCTGCAACACGTGTATATGTTCCAGTCGTAAGCACATCGGCTTTGCTTATTCCATTCTGGAAATCTCTGAGTCTTGATTCGTTTGCACCGCCGATTTCTCCGCTCAAGTACGCAAGCTTAATATCAACTGTGAATGTACTGGAATTCGTGTACGATTGTACAATCTTTCGATTGATTGAATGACCCGCCGAATAACCGTTCGGATTCGATGACGGAGTGACAGTCAAAGAGAAGCTGTTCAAATTTGCCGGTGTTGTTGTTGCCTGGACAGTTGTTGAAGCATCGTTGAACGTATATGCCGCAGCGCCGAGTGGATGCGTACGTGTTACTGTTCCGATTATTTCGCCTGTTCCGCTTACTGCGCTTGTCGTATTGGCAAATACAACTGCATTCGCAACGGTCAAATTGCTCGATAATGCAACGTTGCCGGTTACATTGAGAGCATTCGCTCCGCTTAACGTCGTTGCGCTGCCCGATTGCAAGGTCAGATTTCCGCCGATTGTGCGGACTGCTCCAAGCGTCCATGTCTTGGTTCCACCTGTAAGAATCATGTTGCCTGCATAACCCATGTCGGCAATTGCTTGAGCTGCGCCGCCATACGTAACCGTTGATCCGCCGGCAAGATTGAATGTTCCTGCCGTAACCGTGTTATCAAATTCAGCCGCGCCCGTGGCCGTCAAATCAAGCGTTCCGGTGCCTGAATTTGAAAAGCTTCCGGAGAATTTCAGCAAATTAGCCAAAGCCGCAGAAGCTATTGAACCTGCTGTTTGTGTTACTGCTCCGCTAAATACTGCCGTACCGGAACCTGCAGTAATTGTTCCACCTGCTTGAGCAAGTGTATTACTGAATGTCACTGCACCTGCACCACCGGTAATGACACCATGGTTTGTCGCAGCATTTGTGAAGGTTACACCACCTGCACCTCCGGTTATACCGTTAGACGTACTGTTATTATCGGTAAGTGTACTAATCGTCAATAAACCACTTGCACCTGAATTAGCAATTGCTCCTGATCCCGTAATATTAGTTACTGTACCGATGGTCTTTGCACCTGTTCCTGATAAGGTAAGAGCCATTCCAGTTGCAACATTCGTGATAATTCCAAATGAAGGACTCGCAGATGAAATTGTAAGATTTTGGCCGACCGTCAGCGCACCTCCGGAATGTGAAAAAGCACCTGCTACACTCGTGGTTGAGCTAAGACTCTTGGTCGATGCGCCTGAAAGCGTCAATGCACCAGCATATGTTAATCCCAGAACCGCTTGGCTTGCACCAGCGGAATTGTATACTACTGAATTGCTTCCACTGCTGACATTAAGAACACCAGATCCATTCAGGGTTGAAGTTCCGCCCAATGTTAATGTCGTCGCTCCAATATCATAGGTAGTCCCAATTCCTACAGATAGTGCATTACTGACTGTCGTCGAAACGGCAGCCGTCGTTGTATTGGATGTAGTATTGACATTTAATGTGCCAAAAGTGAGCGCGCCGTTGGTTGCCGTACCAATTGTTTGTGCGGCAGCACCGCTCATTGTAACCGTGCCGTTAATAGTTGTAGCGCTTGCCACGCCGCCGTTTGTAATATTGCCTTTTATCGTATACGATCCGGCGCCTGCGAACGTTGCCGATGAATTGCCAACCACAAGGTTTTGGCCAAATGCGGTTATGGTTACCAAAGTGATGATAAGCAAAGCATACATGCTCCTGCTCGCGAATGTGTTACCAAGTAACGATTTCATGATATAACTCCTTCGTATAATATGCGTTTGAGATATTTTTTTTATTTTTTTCATTTGTTTACTCTTCATCATCATTGCTCAGAAAATGATAAAGCTCCTTGTTTTTGCGGCCTCAAGAATGCAGGCTCGGCGTTCCGGCTTGTTAGGCCAATAATCGTTTGCGTTTTGATAAGCCATCCTTTCTGTATCTGTGATTGTATGTTTTTGCTATTTTTTTTCATTTTGTCATTTTCAAAATTACGGTCCGACAGTGATCGAACCATTGTTCGTAACTTTTCCATTATTCGTTAAACTGCCGCTTGTAATTGTAACCGCACCGCCTGCCGCAACAGCAAGTCCGCCGGCTGTGTTGTTGTTTGTTATTCCGCCTGCACCGACAGCAAGCGTACCGCTTGTCCCGCCGCCGATCGTTAATGTATTCGTGCCCGTCCCGTTAATCGTAATGCTGTTTGCAGATGCCGCATAACCATCCGGAACCGTAACATTATATCCGTTGATAATGGCGACATCGTCAAATTGAGTTGGAATTGCAGCGGCATCCCATGTCGTTGTAATATTATACGCAGTCGATGCAATGGAATTAAACACGTTGAAACGATCATCCAATGCAAGTTGATTGCCGCT
>PMML01000109.1 GCA_003162695.1 Ignavibacteriota bacterium
CGGCGATCCTGATGATCTTTCGCTTCGTCCAGCAAATCCCGCATATCATTCGTTAATCCTGAAATGCCAAGTAACCCAGATTGCTTGTTCAGCAACGTGTCAATCTCGCCCATCGACATTCCTTCTTTGTGCGAAAGAAACTCAAGGACTGCAGGGTCAATATCGCCGCTGCGTGTTCCCATCACCAATCCTTCCAAAGGAGAAAGTCCCATCGAAGTATCGAACGATGCTCCATTCTTAATGGCGCATGCAGAACAGCCGTTACCGAGATGGACGGTGATGACATTGGTTTCCTCACGTGTCTTGCCGGTCAACTGTCGATATCGGAACGCGACATAACGGTGCGAAGTTCCATGAAATCCGTACCGTCGTATTTTATGTCGCCGATACAGCTGGTACGGTATTGCGTAAAGAAATGATGATTCCGGCATTGTAGAATGGAAAGACGTATCAAAGACAGCCACTGCCGGAACACCGGCACCGAGAAGTTCTCGTGCGGCACTAATGCCTTTCAGGTTTGCAGGATTATGCAGCGGGGCAAGATCAATACAATCTTCGATTCCGCGAATGACCGAGTTATCAATAATGATTGATTTAGTGAATAACTCTGCACCGTGCACGACACGGTGGCCAACAGCATGAATATCTGCCAGTGACTGGATACCGGGAATCTGGGCATCAGCAGAAATAATCCATTTGACTATATGGTCAAGTGCTGCCTTATGATCGCGCAACGGCGCTACATGTTTTACCGCTGCCTTGCCGGCGGCCTGAAAGGAGACAAGTGCCTGACTGCCGATCCGTTCGATAATACCTTTTGCAAGTTGTTTATCTGCATCTTTCTCGATCATCTCAAGATCTGTTTGAATGATCTGGAATTTGAGGGACGAGCTGCCGCAATTCAATACGAGGACATTCATAGTTCATTTCAAATAATAAGTGAATAGGGAAGAGCAGCGGTTCTGCTTGTTGAGATACACCACTCCGTTCATTTTAAAATTGCTCTTCAAACGTACGGCTTTGTTGCTGAAAACTCAAGTTAGGTTTGTTTCATTTTGATGGTTTTTTCAGCTATCTTTATGGCGATACTGCATGAATTCCATCATCAAAGAATTTAATATTTCTTGAAAAAATTCACACTCAAGCCGCTGCCCGGTGATCACCTTCACCTCGTCCATCCGCAGAACCTGCGTATTCATTATGAGCAGGAGTTAAATTCAGCGCAATTCGAGGCGGTAACTTCAGTCAATGGTCCGCATCTCATTATTGCCGGCGCAGGAACTGGAAAGACACGTACTATCGTCTACCGCGTGGCGTATCTTGTGGAATTAGGAGTCAAACCGGATTCAGTATTACTGCTGACGTTTACACGAAAAGCTGCGCAAGAAATGCTTCGCAAGGCATCGATATTATTAGACAGCAGATGCGATCAAATCTCAGGCGGAACATTCCACTCCTTTGCGAATAGCGTCCTGCGGAAGTATGCCGGTCAACTTGGTTATGAAAGTAATTTTACAATTCTTGATCAAACGGATGCGGAAGACGTGGTGAATCTTATCCGCACGAAAATGAAATTCGATACGCGAGAAAAGCGATTTCCGCGAAAAGAAACGCTGTATGATCTGTACAGCCGGTCGTTTAATACACTGACTCCTCTCAAAGATATTCTGGCGCTCGATTATCCGCAGTACATTGAGCAAGAAGCGGATATTACGGCGTTGCACGCGGCTTTTACAATGTACAAGCATGAACATAATTTGATGGATTATGACGATTTGCTTTTTCATCTGGCAGAGCTGCTCCGGAAGAATAAACCGGTCAGGGAGATTTTATCCGACCGCTTCAAATACATTATGGTCGATGAATATCAGGATACCAATAAAGTGCAGGCGGAAATAGTACATCTGCTCTCACATAAGCACAGGAATATTATGGTCGTCGGCGATGATGCCCAGTGTATTTATTCGTTTCGCGGGTCGACCATCCGCAACATTCTTGCCTTCGGCCAAGAATATCCGGACTGCAGAATTATCAAGCTCGAGGAAAACTACCGCAGCACGCAGCCGATTCTTAATCTTGCAAATGAAATATTAAAACACGGAACTCCGACTCAATAGAAGGTGCGGGATCCCTATGTATACCAAAGAACTTTATACGAAGAAAGACGGCGGGGAATTGCCGCAGCTCGTTGCAGCGGAAAACGAAAACATGCAATCCCGGTTTGTCGTTCAGAAAATACTGGAATTCCGCGAGACGGGGATCCCGCTTGAGGAGATTGCAGTGCTCTTCCGGTCATCGTTCCATTCATTCGATCTGGAAATCGAGCTTGCAAAAGCGAATATTCCGTTTCTTAAATTCGGCGGATATAAGTTTATCGAAACCTCGCACGTCAAGGATGTGATTGCCTATTTGCGTGTCCTGGAGAACCCGCAGGATGTAGTTTCATGGAATCGCATTCTCATGCTGATCGAAGGTGTGGGGCCGCGTACAGCGGAAAAAGTTGTCGATGACATCCTGAAACGACGCGTCGGATTGGCAAAAGAATACAGGGAAGCGGTTACGTCGACGACAAAGTTCTGGATGGAATACGGAAATTATCCGGATCAGGTCAAAAAACTATTCAAGGTTTTAAAAGAGGCCGTTTCGGCTAAAACTTCTCCGGCAGAGAAAACGGAATGCATTCTTCGTTATTACGAACCGATTCTTCGAGCACGGTATGAAGATTATCAAAAACGGAAAAAGGATCTTGAGACTTTTCAGAATATGACGGAACGCTACAATTCGGTCGATGAACTGCTGACCGATCTGGCTCTCGAACCTCCGAACCAAAGTGTTTCGGATATCGAATCGCCGGGACCGGAAACTGAATATTTGACGCTTTCGACCATCCACAGTTCAAAAGGATTGGAATGGAACACGGTCATTATTATCTATGCTCTTGAGGGACGTTTTCCAACAATGCGATCCGCCGCCAGCGATGAAGAGATGGAAGAAGAGCGGCGTCTGATGTACGTTGCGTGTACACGGGCAAAGGAACATCTCATGATAACGTACCCGATGAATATCTACGATCGTGAAAGCGGGCTGATTCTTACGAAACCTTCCCGTTTTCTGGCGGGTATCGGCGAACAACTGCTTGAGCCATGGGTTGTCGATTGAAGCCGCAGCGATGCGTCATACTTGCCGCGGGAATGGCTCGAAGGCTGCAGCCGCTGACCGATTATACTCCTCAATGTCTTTTAGATGTACAAGGTAAACCGCTGCTTCAGCGTATGCTTGAGACATTGTTCTCTGCCGGTATTGAGGATGCTGCGCTCGTCGTTGGTTTTCAGTCCGAACTTATTCGTTTTTTCGTCAAGAATAAGTTCCCGCTAAAAAAAATCCGTTTCATCTTCAATCCGAAGTATGATACGACCAACAACGCATTTTCGCTTCTTCTTGCGAAACGGTATGTCCTGGATTCACGCGGGGAATTCTCCAATCGCATTCTCCTCCTCGATAGTGATATTCTTTTTGGACCCGCATTGCTTTTGAATTTTCTCGAATCCGCTTCGGAAGAAGCGATTGCCGTTCGGGTTCAGGGAGTACATGAGGAAGAGGAAATCCGTGTCGATGTGAATTCACACTCCGAAGTATTGAAGATCGGAAAAGATGTTCCGATGGACCTGACCTGCGGCGAATCCATCGGGATGGCGTCATTTTCCCCGGCTGGAACGGAACAGTTGTTTTCCGTCTTAAACAGCCGTATATGCAATGGTGCAGGCCGCACGGAGTTTTATGAAGCATCGTTCCAAGCTCTGATCGAAAAAGGTGTCCGCATAACGGCAGTGGACGTCGGAAAACAACCTGTGCTTGATATCGATACACCTGAAGATTACGACCGGGCACTTCGTATGTGCCGCCGGGATGAGATTAAATGAGCTACGCATATCGGGACTCAATTAAGTCCGAACTTTCGGACGAGCTTATTAATACATATGCAATTCGTCCGTCTGCCGGGGTTCTTGTTCGGCTGCTCTATCGCACTTCGGTGAGTCCGAATCAAGTGACAATCGCATCGATTCTAACCGGGTTTGCAGCAGCAATTGTTTATCTTCAGAATTCTCCTTCCGCATTTTTATGGGCTGGAATACTTGTTACGTGTAAAGATATCCTCGACTCTGCCGACGGTCAGCTTGCCCGTGCAAAAAATCAATTCAGCCGGAGCGGAAGATTCCTCGATTCAATCGGAGATTTTTTTGTCAATGCGGCTCTTTTTTTCGCAATCGGAAGAGTATTGTTCGAACAAAGCACAATGAGCTCGATGTATCTCATCGCATTGGCCGGATTTGCCGGAACGACAGTACGGGTTTCCTATCACGTTTACTACCAGGCCAGATTTCTTCATCTGCATGAGAAATACGGAAATAATCGGATAACGGAAGATGTGCGTTCTGAGGATGTTGAGCGCGGAGGAATGGATCTGCAGTTGCAGCGGATATTCCAAGTAATCTACGGATGGCAGGATCGGTTGATGATGAGGATCGATCTCTGGTGTCTCGGTAAAACGGTCCGGCATTCAGACATGCAGCGGGAACGATGGTATTCGGATGTGAAAGCGCTTCGCCTTTCGGGACTGTTTGGGCTGGGTACGGAATTGTTTCTTTTGACCGTCTGTTCTGTTCTCAACAGGCTTTTTCTTTATTGTTTTCTCAATATTATTATAATGAACGGCATTCTTCTCCTGTCGGTATTCTACAGGAAAATCTTTCTTTCCGGAACTCTATTCCCGGACGATATAAAAAATCATGCTGATGCCTGAACTGCAATGGCTTTCCGAATTTGCCGGAACCGTTTTAGTTTTCCGCGAATTGTCGAGAGCAGTGTTTTTTCCGAAATCGGTTTCATAAGATAGTCGTCCACTCCCAATTCTTTTCCCGTGCGCACCAGTGCTTCATCCGTAAGGCCAGTGAGAAAAATAAATGGAACATTTTGGACGTTTTTCAATTCCTGTAATCTCTCATAAAACGTAAACCCCCCCATCGTCGAAGTTTCAAGATTAATATCGCAGAGAATGAGATCAGGAACGAATTTGCGCAGTAGCGCAAACGCTTCATCGGATGTTGTCAAAGCAATGACCTCATATCCTGAGTCTTCAAGCGATAAGGCAAGCAACTCCAGCAGCCGTGCATCGTCGTCAATGACGAGAATTTGTTCTTTTTTCCTCCGGCTTTGCAAAGGAGAAACATATTGCTCTTGAATTTTTTTCTGTGGTTCATGCATAAGAATTTTTCCGGATTTTTCCTCTAATGGTTTTTCTTTTTCCGGAATGTTCGAAGTTGTCGATTTGCCTGCCGGAGATTTTTTCAGGAGATCCATCTTGACCTGTTTTTCCAGGATGGCATGGTCGATTTCTTGAATGTTGAGTACCGCACGCAGTTCACGAAGCTGAATTTCCTCGTCTGAATCGAGGATACCTGTTTTCCATGCTTCTTTTAATGCTGCTTGATACATTGAAATTTCTTCCTGCGTGGGCGCCAATTTATTATTCTGCGCATCGGCTTTCTGTTTATCTTCGGCTGAAACGGTTTCTGCCGGCGCGGGAGGTGGGGTCATTTTAAGCGGAAGAGAATTCTTCAAAGAAAGAATCCGTTCCTCTAAGGCCAGCGTGTAGACATTTCGGGAATCGACTTCTTTTGCATGGACGATTTCTGCCTGTGCTCTTTCAAGATCGCCTTTCTTAATAAGCTGATCGACCCGTTTTAAAATATCGCTGACGATGGTTTTATTGTCATCTCGGGATGTCTGCTCAAGTCCTGAAACCGCTCTTTGCGAAGCTTGGCTAATCATAATTACACTCCTCCGGCTAATTAATTGCCGTATGAATTTTACTATTTGTTTCTTCCGAGAGAAGAAGAGCTGCGTTCAAGCCTGCATGGAGACCCGAGGCGTAGCTTACTGCTGCAACACGCAATGCAATCTGTTTGACCGGTTCATCCGAACACATACTTTCCTCAAGTATCGCACAAACCGTTTCAACGATGCAATCCGGGATGAGAGTGTTTTTTTGCGCTTGTATGTCCATTTTTTTCTCGCTTTCTTCATTCTGTATTGAAAGGATCAAGTTCTGTTCCCAATTTTTCTCCGAGGAGGAACTTTAAAAAAACCGTTTTTTACTCCAAAAAGAAGAGTCGATATATCCGATAAGCCGGCACCGTCGTGTAAGCAGGGTAGATTGTAGAAATGAAAATATTTTTCTTCGATCGAAATGCCGCTGAGAGACTATTCCGCTAATGCAGAAGATACGACAATGATTTGAGCTGCGCCGGCTTTTCGCAATACAGCGATACAGGCTTTAACGGTTGCGCCTGTTGTGATGATGTCGTCAACCAGCAGGCAAATCTTAGCTTTGACATCATGTTCATGCTTCGGCCGGATGATGAATGCGTTTTGCATATTTTGCCGGCGATCCTCGATGGATAATGTCGTTTGTGACGCCGTATTTCTTGTCCGCAGCAGGCATCCTGCGGCTATCGGTTTCTGAAGAAGAGAAGAAATTCCCTGGGCGATCAAATCAGACTGGTTGTATCCGCGTTCCCGCCGTTTTACGCGATGCAGCGGAACGGGGATAATGATGTCGAATTCGGTGTGCCGGTCAAGAAGCGTGGTTCCGATTATCCGGCCGAGTTGTATTCCAATGGATTTGAATTTTCGATATTTTAAGGCATGGATAATATGACGGAAAGCGCCATTCCGTGTGAAGAGAAAGCATGAGATGAGTTCATGAGCCGATTTTTTCCGGACAATTATTTCACACAACTCTCTGTACTGCGGCATATTTTGGGTAATGCGAGGAATCGAGTCCCAGCATTGAGTGCACACTTTCTGCGAACGAAGGATTCGATCGGAATTGCATACGATGCAGAGCGGAGGATAGAAAAAATCAATAATTGCGAAAGCCAGAGATTTGATGATATTCATTGTATGAAATCCGGAGTGAGTATCGTAAAAGTTATAAATCGAACGGATGTCCCTTATGGAAAAAATGGATCTCGCTGTTTTAATAATTCAATACGTTCCCGGAATCGTTTTTTAATCTTTTGGAATATGCCGGCAGCAAATTCTTCCCCTGAAATAAAAAATCGTGGTTCCCAAATTAAAGAAGAAATTCAATATGCCGATATTCCCGTATGGTTGAAAAGATGAAAATACAAAAGGTTATGCTCTTTTTGCAATATTAGAGAGAAGGATAGAAAGAGTCAATAGCCCGGATAGGAGAAGGACGTACTTCCAAATACCGAAGGGAAAAAACACCGAATTTATGGAAATGCATCTTTTATAGCCGTTGTTTTTTTAAGTAAGGCGTTTCTGGATTGTCTTTTAATATGGGTGGGTAAGGCAGGAAGACATTTCGATTGATGGACGAATGAATTATTCCATGCGGTAAAGCGCGCGGGGACGGCTGAAAAGTTCGGATTTCAATGCTTTGCTTCAAGTCTGACTATTTCGTCTCGTAATTCAGCGGCGCGTTCGAATTCCAAATCCTTAACTGATTGCCGCATTTGTTCCTTTAATTCCTCAATGAGATCTTTTTTCTGATCGCTTGAAAGATAACGCGCAATATTCTCGGAAATGACTTTCGGCCGTACTTGCAGAGCACGCTCATCCCGTTTCATCTTAACGTCTGCAATGGACGTTGCAGAAAGAATTTCTTCTACCGTCTTATATATCGTTTTCGGATTGATATTATTCTTTTTGTTGTATTCGAGCTGCTTCTTGCGGCGCCGTTCGGTCTCATCGATCATTCTTCGCATCGAGCCGGTGATTGTGTCGGCGTAGAGAATCACTTTTCCGTTTGCATTACGGGCCGTTCGCCCGGCTGTTTGAATCAAAGACCGCTCGGAACGAAGAAATCCTTCTTTATCCGCATCGATGATGGCTACAAGCGATACTTCGGGTAAATCCAATCCTTCGCGAAGCAAATTAACGCCGACAAGGACATCGAATTCCCCCAGCCGCAAATCGCGGAGTGTCTCAACGCGTTCCAGCGCATCGACTTCTGAATGGATGTAACGGACTTTCATTCCGATATTCAATAAATATTCCGTCAAATCTTCCGCCATGCGCTTTGTCAATGTCGTGATCAGCGTCCTTTCCTTTTTATCGGTTCTTGTCCGTATTTCAGCGATAAGATCATCGATTTGAAACTTGCTCGGGCGCACCTCCACTACCGGGTCGACAAGTCCTGTCGGCCGAATGACCTGTTCAACGACAGCGCCTTTGCTTTTCTCAAATTCATACGGCCCGGGTGTGGCGCTGACGAAAATAACTTGATGTACGGTTGCTTCCCACTCCGCAAACGTCAGAGGCCGGTTGTCGAGGGCGGAAGGCAGGCGAAAACCGTACTCGATGAGTGTCGTTTTTCGCGACCGGTCGCCCGCATACATGGCTCCTATTTGCGGAACACTTACGTGCGATTCGTCGATCACGGTGAGAAAATCTTTGGGAAAATAATCGAGAAGACATGAAGGACGCGAACCGGGTGGACGACCGGCAAGATGACGCGAATAGTTTTCAATGCCCGAACAGTAGCCGACTTCGCGCATCATTTCCATGTCGAACCGGGTGCGTTGTTCAATACGCTGTGCCTCTACCAATTTGCCGAGAGAACGGAGTTCCGTCGTTCGATCCCGGAGCTCCGCCGCTATTCCTTTCATAGCTTTTTCGATAGTCTCGCGCGAAGTAATAAATTGTTTCGCAGGGTAAATCATTTCATATTCTGCTTCACCCAGTACATGCCCATCCAGCTTGTTAAAATAACTGATGCGCTCGATCTCATCCCCGAAAAATTCCACGCGAATTGCCTCTTCGTTTTCGGATCCGGGTATGATATCGACGACATCGCCGCGGACTCGAAAAGTGCCACGGGCGAATTCATAGTCATTGCGGGCATAAAGCAAATCGATCAACCGCTTGAGAAATACCTGACGGCCGAGCCGGTCTCCTTTTTTAATCGTTAAAGTCTGGCTGATCCATTCGTCCGGGGCGCCGATTCCGTAGATGCTGCTGATGGATGCCACAACAATAACGCTGGGGTCTCCGCTCAATAATGCGCTCGTCGCACGCAAACGAAGACGATCGATCTCATCGTTAATCGAAGAATCCTTTGCGATATACGTGTCGGATGACGGAATATACGCTTCCGGCTGGTAATAATCGTAATAGCTGATAAAAAACTCGACCCTGTTTTTCGGAAAAAAATTTCGGAACTCCGCGTAGAGCTGGGCAGCCAATGTTTTATTATGCGACATGACTAAAACCGGTTTGTTGATATTTTTAATAACATTGGATATTGTGAATGTTTTGCCGCTGCCGGTCACGCCGAGCAAGGTTTGATGTGTGTCCCCGCGCTGCAATCCTTCGGTAAGCTGGCGTATCGCTTCCGGCTGATCTCCGCAAGGAGTAAGGCTGCTGATCAATTCAAATGGCATCGGACGAATCTTCCAAGATTGTTTTTTCTCTTTGTCTTTAATATACAGTTTTGCCTCCTTCCCTACAATCTTTTATGCAAGATCATCTTTCTTTTGAAAAAGCCCTTAAGAGCATATAGATTCAACGTGATCGACGAACGAACAAGAGACTGCGTGGAACTCAAGCAGGGACAAAATGGTTGTAAAATCAAGTAAAACAAATAAAAAAAGAAAGGAGAAAATAAAATGCACGAAATGATTGAACTTCAATTTGCCTATGCAGTATGGGCGACGGAGAAATTATTTGACGTTCTTGAAAAAATTTCAAAAGAAGAATACAATGCTCCTGGATGCAGCGGTCATGGTTCGATTCGTGATACGCTGGCACATTGTTTGAGCGCGGAACAGGGGTGGTTTTTATGGTTTGATAAGTCCATGAGCGCGTCGGAAAGCATGGCGGTACGACTGAAGGGCGAGGAAATTGAAACGATGATACAAGCCCGGGAGCATTGGCAGGCAATCAGACAGCGTACGGAAAGATGCATCCGCTCATTGACGGAAAACGAAATGCTTGTTATCTGGTCCGCTGCAACACCGCGCGTAAACATTGCACTTCCTCTCTGGAAATTTCTTCTCCATGTCGCAAATCACGGGACTCATACGCGGGCACAAATTGTTTCCGCTCTAAGAAGACTTGGTTACGATCCGGGAAATTATGATCTTTTCCGGTATGCGCTGAATCCGGCCATCTGAAGTTTTTCTGATTTCCGGATAAAGCCGGCGCTATTCAACGGGGTAAAAGAAAGCGATTGCCCTTTCGACATTTTCTCTTATCCGTGTATGACAGATTCAACCGGCGTATACTTTAGATCGAAGGCGTCGGAGACCCCTTTATATGTTATTAATCCGTCGACCATATTCAATCCGCGTTTGATTTCCAGGTTTGTGCCGGCTGCTTTTTCCCAGCCTTTGTTTGCAATTTCAATCGCGTATGGCAATGTCGCGTTTGTCAGTGCAATCGTCGAGGTAAACGGCACCGCTCCCGGCATATTGGCAACGCAATAGTGCACGATGCCGTCCACGACATAAATCGGGTCCTCGTGTGTCGTCGGCCTGCACGTCTCGATGCATCCGCCCTGATCGACAGCAACATCGACAATAACGGATCCTTGCTTCATCGTTTTCAGCATAGGTTTTGTAATCAGTTTCGGAGCTTTTGCACCGGGGATCAAAACGGAACCGATGACGATATCAGCCGTCCTGATTTCTTTCCGGATCGTATGCGTATTACTTGCGAGCGTCACGACATTTTTCGGCATGATGTCGTCGAGCTGGCGAAGCCGGAACAAATTGCTGTCCAGGATCGAAACACGGGCGCCGAGTCCCGCTGCAATTTTTGCGGCATTTGTGCCGACAATACCGCCGCCGAGAATAACAACGTGAGCCGGTTCAACCCCGGGGACACCGCCGAGCAAAATACCCCGGCCTCCCATAGTGCGCTCGAGATATTTTGCGCCTTCCTGGGGCGCCATGCGCCCTGCGACTTCGCTCATCGGAATGAGCAATGGAAGAGACCGGTCTTCTCTTTGTACCGTTTCGTAGGCGATACATACGGCATGCGATTTCATCATCGCCTGCGTCAAGTCCTTGCTTGCGGCGAAATGGAAATACGTAAAAACTATTTGACCGGGACGGATATGCTTGTATTCAGATTTAATCGGCTCTTTTACTTTGACGATCATATCGGATTGTGCATACACGTCTTTCGCTTTGTTTGCAATTTTAGCCCCGACAGAACGATATGCGTCGTCGTCGAATCCGCTCCCGAGTCCGGCTTTTGTCTCGACAATCACGGTATGACCCTCTGCGCAAAGAGTCTCCACACCGACAGGAACAAGCCCGACACGTTCTTCATTCGGTTTAATTTCTCTGGTTACTCCGATAATCATAGGAACACCTCATGTAATATAAATTGATGAATTTTCAATTTCGCAGATTTCGAAGCATGAAAACCCGCGGCCCCAGCATCTTTTTTCGCGTGCATTATCGGTCTTTTTCGGGACGGAAGCAAGCACGAATTTTGCCATGTGCCTCTACGGAAAGGAAAGAAGGATAATAATTATATGCACAGTGGGTCTTTTGTAATGCTTTTTTCTGCAGAATTTTATTTTTCACGGTATTGTTATCGAAAATGGAAAAACTTTCTTTTCGCCGCTCTCATTAATACTATAATAGAAGAGATTCATGAACGAAACTATTTTGACGAAACCCGGCGTTATTGTTATTAGTGATAAAAATGACGTTGTTGATCGTTTCAATAAATATTCGATTGTACGATTTTTCACATATTGAAAGGAAACAGAACCGCCGTCATATCGGCATGGACAGACTGTAGAGAGGAAATTGGAATCTAAATTTTCGAATGCCGTTAAATCGATTGTTTAAAAGGTGTGTCTCGCAGCACGGGGAAAATGTATATTCATTCTGCGGTATCCTGCCTTATTGTCAGATAAAACAATCGATTGATAATAATAATTAAAATTCGATTATCATTTCTGTATAAAATATTGTGCTTCTGTTTAGCAAAATGCATTTCTTCTTTATTGAAACAGCGGTAGTGGTTCAATTTGATTTTCATAAAATATTATACGACAAATTGAGTCGTATAATAAGACGCTTCAAACTGAGGTACTAAAAACTGTTAAAAAACGACTTTGCCATCTTGCCATTTTCTATAAGGTGCTTGTCGAAGAGGCAAAGTCAGATTCTTACTTTCTTCTGTCAATAAAAAATCCTAAGATGATAAATGTCTGGGGCTCAATCGCTACTTTAATAGCAACATCTTCTTTGTCTCAGCAAATCGTTTGTTAGAACCATCCAGTGATGTTGCTTCGATGCGGTAGAAATACATGCCCGAAGCTACACTTGCATTCCATACTACAGATTGAATCCCTGCTGCTTGTTCGGCATGAACTAATTCTGCCACGGCCTGGCCCAATATATTATAGATGACAAGTCGCACAGAACTTCGTGCCGGCAATCCATATTGGATTTTTGTTGATGGGTTGAAAGGATTTGGATAATTCTGCACCAATGTGTAAACGGATGGGGGAGGAGTGCCGTTTGATTTTTTCAGTCCCGTTGTTCCGGGAAGTGAAGAAAAAATTCCGGTCCTTTGGTTGTTTCCTTGGAATGTTGCCCACATCGGCTTTCCTGTAATTTGCGCAAAGGCGAATTTGGATAATTTGGATAGATGAATTGTCTGAGAAGAATCGACAATATCATTCAAAGCAATGACCTGATTTCCAAGCGTGCCTGCATACAAAGTAGAATTATAATACAGAAGTGGTGCTGCAATAGAATTGCTTGCCTTGTAGTACCAGCGGATATTTTTGTTCGCATCCAAAGATATTACTTCACCGCTATCGTTAGCGACAAAAATATTACCGGCATTAGATATGGCTGGAGTTGACCGAATTGCACCTTTCGTAGTAAACGCCCATTTTACTGAATCAGATTGAATATCGATAGCATACAATTTTGCATCTATCGATCCAACATACAATATGCCATTTGCATCTATAACAGGAGAACCGATAATTGCTTGACCAAGCGATACTTGCCACACAATAAAAGGTGGCTGACCTGCTGGCATAGAGATTTTCATTAACCGGCCTGCGATAGTGCCAATATATATATATCCGTCGTTATCCAATGCGATAGAACTCGGAGCTGTATCCGGCAGAGATATTTTCCATGATGGTGTTGCGGTTGCGGGAGTGAGATTGTTTAAATCGAATCCGTACAATGAGCCCTTTTGTGTTGCAAATATTAATTTGCGATCAGCAGTTACCACAGCAGATTGTTTGATCTGATCATCCGCAAAATAATTCCAGTCCACTTTACCTGTTGTTCGATTCACAGCAATAAAATTTTTATTTGAGAGCCCAATATATAATCGATTCGCAATAGAATCGATAACAGGAGTTGCAGTAAGACTGCCACCTGTCGGTAATGACCATAAAGAATTTCCATTTTTTGAAAATGCATATAAATTGCGATCAGAGGATGCAATGTACACCGTTGTATCATATGAAATTGAACTGGAAGAACGGATCTCACCACTGACCTGAATCGAGTAGGCTTCATAGCCGGCTGTACTCATTTTATATACAGCATCATTAGATGCGACGGCATACATTACACTATCGCCCAAAATGCTCAAACCGGCATAGACCGGCCCCCCCAAGTTTAAAGTAAAGGCAACATTTGGTTGGCTGCAGGTCGATGAACCGGTTAAAGAAACTTTAACATTGGGTAATACGGTATCGCTGCTTGTAATAATCAAACTATCGCTAAAGATTGTACCTTGCGTACTTGGACAGAAGGTTATCAGTATACTATCACATTTTGTGGCTGGAATCGTAAACGATGTTCTATCAACGATAAATGCAGAGTTGGAAGAAGTAATATTGTTGATAACCAAGGAATTGTCCTTTCCAAAATTAGTTATCTTCAAATATTGCTTTTCGTATCTTCCAACAGCCACAGAACCAAATGAAAGTAAAGAAGAAGAAACACCGATAGAGACATTCGATCTATACCTTACAATGACTATTCCTGAGCCACCGTTGCCACCCATAGCAATACCTCCTGGACCACCATTAGCACCATCACCGCCATTGCCTGTATTTGCATCAGCAGTTGTTCCGTTGGATCTGTTCTCCGTTTCGTTTCTGCCAGATCCGCCTCTAGCGTATGTGACTATTGATCCTGAAATAGAATAATTACTTCCAAATCCACCTAAACCATTACTGTCTGATACGCCTGCATTTCCTGCTGAAGCTGATCCACCACCACCGCCCGCTCCGTAGTAAGGATAAGCTGGGGGTACCATACCTTTTCCGCCGCTGTACCCCTGCCCTGAAGTTCCACTCCCGTAACTATCACCCAGATCCTCGGCGCTACCACCTCCACCTGAACCGCCATCTCCAGCATGCAAATATCTACCCGCGCCGCCACCACCACCAATTGCAATTATTGTACCGAATACAGAATTATCCCCGTTATAACCTGTATGACTTCCACCATCGCCTGCACCGCCTATACCGCCGCTTCCGATAACAACTGTTATGTTTCCAGACACACTATAAGAAGAATCGTAAACACAGCCACCTGCACCACCACCGCCACAACCATATTGACCACCACCACCTCCTCCACCACCTGCAACGACTAAGACTTCTACGTTCGATGATCCGGTAACTATAAAAGTCCCGCTATTGGTAAAAGTGTGGATCGCATAGCCGTCTGCATAGGTTATCGTTCCACCCGTCGCAGTCATCTGTGCCAGCGCAAATGTGCTGAAAATTACACAAAATATTGCAAAGAAAAGGATTAACCGCAGATTCATTTTGAGATAGTCTTCGAAACGCATGATGTCCTCCATAAAAACAAGTTACCTAAAAAGAGATTCTTTTATATTCTCCCTTAATGATTGTCTAGAGACGTGGACGAAGAGTCGGTTCCGCGGGAATTTGTATCTCAATCTAAGACGGATTCGCGACATCTATTTTCAACTCATGAGTTCTCGTCTGTGTCTCTAGGATTAATTCCTTTTTGCAAAGAGTTCTCGGTAAACTTTAGTGTTGTGAACATTTCCACGGTGAATGGAATAATGATACAGTTAATTATTTTAAATATCAATAACTGAATCTAATAATCAGAGAAAAAGATGGGAACTAAAGAGAAAAATCAATAGAAAAGCAGCAGTAATCTTGCATTTTCTTTGATTTCTCAATACATTTTAATTCGGACTGGATAAAGGAGATAATGAACAATTACTTATATTTTCTTTTGGAGGAAAAATAATGGCAGTAAAGGTTGGAATTAACGGCTTTGGCCGTATCGGCAGGCAGATTATCAATGTGTTTGCAGATAAAGGTTATCTTGGCAAAACAGTCGAAGTTGTCGCTGTGGTCGATGTCAGCACCGATGCGAAATACTTTGCCTATCAATTGAAATATGACTCGGTTCATGGGAAATTCCGCGGAACGCTTTCGAGCGAAAAGAGCGGCCCGTCGGTCGAGGCTGATGACGTTCTCGTGGTTAACGGACATAAAATAAAATGCGTTCTTGCGCAAAAGGATCCGTCCCAGCTTCCGTGGAAAGAACTTGGCGTCGATATCGTGATCGAATCGACCGGTTTGTTTACCGATTCCGAAAAGGCGAAAGGTCATCTCGCTGCGGGTGCAAAGAAAGTTCTCATTTCCGCACCGGCAAAAGGAGATGTTAAAACGATCGTCATGGGCGTGAATGACAACGAATACGATCCTGCAAAGCATAATATCGTTTCGAACGCATCCTGCACCACGAATTGTCTGGCGCCGGTTGTCCATGTGCTTCTCAAGGAAGGCGTCGGCATCGAGACTGGATTGATGACGACGATTCACTCGTATACCGCAACACAGAAAACCGTCGATGGTCCTTCCAAGAAGGATTGGAGAGGCGGACGTGCAGCAGCAATCAACATCATTCCTTCAACTACGGGTGCGGCAAAAGCGGTCGGCGAGGTTCTCCCAGCAACAAAGGGAAAACTGACCGGCATGTCGTTCCGTATCCCGACGCCGGATGTTTCGGTGATCGATTTGACTTTCCGTGCAACACGCGATACTTCGATCGAAGAAATCGATGCGTTGATGAAGAAAGCTTCCGAAAGTTATCTGAAAGGTATTCTCGGTTACAGCAGCGAAGAAGTCGTTTCATCGGACTTCATTCATGACGATCGGTCATCCATCTACGATTCTCTGGCAACCCTTCAAAACAATCTGAAAGGTGAAAAGAGATTTTTCAAAATCGTTTCGTGGTACGATAACGAATGGGGCTATTCCGTCCGTGCCGTCGATCTCACGAATTTGATCGCATCGAAACTGTAAGAACTTTCGGTTTTTACTAAAGACAGGCGCATGGTCTGAAAAATATCGGATCATGCGCCGCAGTCTTTCTAAAACGAAAAAAGAAAAGGCAGAGCTATGAACAAAAAAACAGTTCGTGACATCGATTTAAAAGGTAAGCGTGTTCTTATGCGTGTAGATTTCAATGTGCCGCTGAAAAACGGCGTTATTCAGGACGACATCCGCATGCGGGCAGCGCTGCCGACGATCCAGTATGTTCTCGATCAAAAACCGAAATATCTCGTGCTGATGTCGCATCTCGGCGATCCCAAGAAAGACGTGCAGAAGGCGAAAGAAAAAGCGGAAAAAGACAACAAGCCGTTCGATGAAGCAAAATTTATCGAAGGAAAGCACAAGATGAAGCCGATTGTAGAACATCTTGCCGAACTGCTCGGCAAACCGGTCCAGCTTGCTCCGGCTGCAATTGGAGCCGAAACAAAAGCGATGGTGGACGGCTTGAAACAGGGCGATATCTTAATGCTCGAAAATACGCGTTTTCATAAAGAAGAAACCAGTAAAGATCCCGCAGAACGCGAAAAAATGGCAAAACAGCTTGCCGAGTATGCCGATGTGTATGTCAACGATGCTTTTGGCACAGCGCATCGGGCACATGCGTCGACAGAAACTGTCGCGCATTTCCTTCCGGCTGTCGCGGGCTTTTTAATGGAAAAGGAACTTGCCTATCTGGGCAAAGCGACCGATAATCCGGTTAAACCGTACGTTGCGGTTATCGGCGGCGCCAAAATTTCAGGTAAAATCGACGTCATTCAAAACCTGATGACGAAAGTCGATGCGCTTCTTATAGGCGGCGGAATGATGTTTACATTCTATAAGGCGCAGGGAATGGAAATCGGCAAATCGTTGTTGGAAGCAGATAAGGTTGAACTGGCAAAACAGATTCTCGATACCGCGAAAGCTAAAAATGTGAAGCTGCTCTTGCCGGTCGACTGCCTTGTTGCCGATAAATTCGACAATGCGGCGGCAACGAAGATAGTAAAGGTGGACGCGATTCCCGCAGACTGGGCCGGTGTGGATATTGGTCCCGAAACCATTAAACTTTTTGCCGGTGAAATAACCAAGGCCAAGACAGTAGTATGGAACGGACCGATGGGTGTTTTTGAAATGCCGAACTTTGCAAAAGGAACAACAGCCGTTGCACAAGCTTTGGCTGATGCCACGAAAAACGGCGCTACGACGATTGTCGGCGGCGGTGATTCCGCTTCGGCCATAGCGCAAGCCGGACTCGACAAAGCAGTATCGCATGTTTCAACCGGCGGAGGCGCCTCGCTCGAGTATCTGGAAGGAAAAATCCTTCCCGGCGTTGCCGCATTGAACGATAAGTAATCGAATATCGCGATCATTCATAGTGGGCTGTTGGCAATGGCATGAAGCTGTATGCCGGCAGCCCATTTTTTTCATTTTCGATTGAAGATTGAATGACTCAAAAGAAAGTATGAATACAGAAGGATGAGAACGATGGAAAAGGATGTTGTCAAAGATGTTGAAAATTAATAAATCAATAAATCGAAAATCGGAAATAGAAAATAATAATGGCTTACAATAATAATTCAAATTATTACCGCCCTTCGATGTTCGGAGGGTTTCAGTTCTTTCCGCCGGTTATTAAAAGCTTGCTCATCATCAATGCGGGTATGTTCGCATTCACTTATCTGGCCGGTTCGTTCCATGTAGGTGAGGTGAGTCTCGGAGACATCCTTATACGTTTCCTGGGACTCATGCCGCTTGGATACGGGTTCTATCCATGGCAGCTTATCACGTATCAGTTTATGCATGCGGATTTCTGGCACATCTTTTTCAATATGGTGTTCGGTTTGTGGATGTTCGGCATGGAAGTAGAGAATGTTTGGGGAGCTAAGAAATTCCTTATCTATTATTTATCGTGCGGAGTTGTAGCGGGCATCTCGCAGCTTGTTCTTGCACCGATTTTCGAACCGGCCTTAGGGCCGACTATAGGAGCTTCCGGTGCTGTTTTCGGCGTGATGGTCGCTTTTGCCACGATGTTTCCTGACCGGTATATTTTCCTTTATTTTCTTATTCCGATCAAAGTCCGCTACTTTATTATGATTATGATTGTTTGGGGAGTTCTCTCCATCGGCGGGCCGTCTAATGTCGCGAATCTGGCTCATCTCGGCGGTGCGCTTGGCGGATACCTCTACATCCTTTATGAACGCCGGAAAGGGGAACGTCCGGGGGGCGGCCGTGTGTTTCAATCTTGGACGAAGTCTTCATCCTGGCAGACGCCCGCGAGCAGCGGCGGTGAAGCAGTCGATGCGAAAATTTACGATATCAAGGAGTCAAAATCACTCGATGCGCCGGCTGCACAAAATGACAGTCAGAAAAAAATTGACGAGATCCTGGATAAAATAAGCAGCAGCGGTTATCAAAGTTTATCGGAAGAGGAAAAAAAGATACTTTTTGAAGCCAGCAAGCGTATGAATTGATGAGTACTTGCGGAACGGTCTTTATGCGGCACGGGTTGTTTACATGAACAAGGAAGTTCGCATTATGGAAAAGCATGAAACATATAAAGTCGGCGTCAGAAAAATGACCCGTCAGGTCAATGTCGGCGGAGTCAAGATCGGCGGCAACGCGCCCATTTCCGTGCAAACCATGACAAAAACAAAAACTGACGATATTCCGGGAACGGTCGCTCAGATTAAAGCGGCTGCCGAAGCGGGGGTCGATATCGTCCGTGTAACGGTCAATGATAAAGAGGCTGCCGCCGCTATGCCTGATATTGTCCGCCAATCGCCCGTTCCTATTGTCGCCGATATCCATTTTAATCACGTTTTTGCATTGAAAGCGATCGAAGCGGGGGTTGCTAAAGTCCGCCTGAATCCTGGCAACATCGGATCGAAAGACCGCATACATCAAGTTCTTACTGCGGCGAAAGAGAGGGGCATACCGATACGCATCGGCGTCAACTCCGGATCTCTCGAAGAGGACATACTCAAGAAACACGGATATCCGACAGCGGAGGCGCTGTATGAAAGTGCCATGCGTCATGTGGAGATTTGTGATGAGTTTAATTTTAAAGATATTGTGATCTCCGTTAAATCGACCGATACAAAACTCATGATCGAAGCGTACCGCCTTGTAGCAAACCGAACGGATATTCCGCTGCATCTTGGAGTGACGGAAGCGGGTCCGACCCGCTCCGGAACGATCAAATCGTCGGTCGGAATCGGCACACTGCTTGCCGAAGGCATCGGTGATACGATCCGCGTTTCTTTGACGGACGAACCCGTTAAGGAGGTTGAAGTCGGAAAAGAAATTTTACGTTCACTGAACCTTGCATCGCGCAACATCGAACTGATTGCATGTCCCACGTGCGGGCGCATCGAAGTGGACCTTTTTAAAATAGTCGGAGAACTTGAAGCGAAGCTGGCCAATATCAAGAAACCTGTTTCCATCGCTGTTCTCGGCTGTGTCGTGAACGGACCCGGTGAAGCGAGTTCGGCAGATATCGGCATTGCGGCCGGAAAGGGAGTCGGCATTTTGTACCGCAAAGGAGAAATGATCAAGCGCATCAAAGAGGAAGAAATCGTTTCTACAATTCTGGATGAAGTGGAAAAGTTTAAACCGGAATAACACCGGGAGCCGAGTCCAAATCGCCGTTCAAAGCGGACGGGGCTGTTTCTCTTTGAAGAAACGACCGATTTGAAATAAATCCATCTTCGTTAAAACCGCATCTGCCGAACTTTTCATCTTTCCCTTAAACTATTTTCCTTTTCCCTGCGTCTAAAATATAGAAGAAACAGAAGAATAACAGAGAGAAAGGAATTATGTATGAAACGATTCAGTCTTCTTGTTGCTGTGGTCATTGCGCTTTTTTCCGTGTATGCCTGGAGTCAACAGAATGAGAGAGAAGAAAAGCCGGGCGGGGACAAAAAAGGAATGGAATTTCGGAAGCATTTCGGCGCAGAATTAAAGTTGACCGATGAGCAAAAAAAGGAAGTCGACAGGCTTCGCAGCGAAACGGCAAAGGAAATGATCGATCAGCATGGGAAGATCGCGAAATCGGAAATTGAATTGCACGATTTATTCAAAGCTGATACGCCCGATAAATCTGCAATAGAAAAGAAGATGCAGGCAATTGCAGATCTCAAGGTGGAAGCGAAAATGATCCATATCAACAACTGGTTCGCTGTCAATAAATTGCTGACGCCGGAACAGCAAAAAGTATGGAAGAAATTCTTGAATAATCGTGTCGATCGGAAATTCCGCGGTTTTCACAGCGGTCATCGCGCCGGTCACTGCGGCGGCGAGGGCATGAGAGAACCGGATGGACACCGGGGATTCCAAGGCCATGATGCTCCGCCGATGGGTCATCCGGACGAACAGTAATACTTCTTTTGCGCAGTATGCGAATTGTTAAAGCCGGGACCTTGTTCCGGCTTTTTTTGCATATGGAAGAGATGCCGGCGGCTTCCGAATTCGCTGACAGAAGAATGAGAGAAGAATAGAAGGAAACGTATGGAATCACAGCAAATTATTTTATATGGAATTATATTCATAGCTGCAGCGTTCTATTTTCAGCGATGGAGAAAAAATAAGTTGATACCGCAATATGAACCGAAGGAAGTGAGTCTCCTTATGCAGCAACCTTTAACGTCCATTCTGCTCGATGTACGCACAAGAGAAGAGCGGTCGCATCAATCGATTCGCGGTTCCATCCATATTCCGCTCGCCGAGCTTTCGGCGCGTCTGGCGGAATTAAACACCCACCGGGAAAAAGAGATTATCTGCTATTGTCAATCCGGGCACAGAAGCGCTGCGGCTGCGCAGCTCCTGCGCAAGAACGGATTTAATGCATCCAATATGAAAGGCGGCATAACCGCATGGAATTCAAGTTCATTGGGGTGAATACTGAACGGTGATAAAAGCGGATCGGCCTGTTTCAGGCCTTGGGATATTCCGATATCACATTGCAGCCGGCGTTAACGCCGCCAGGTGCATGTTGCGCAACCATTCGCAAAGTGAGGAACTTCGCATTTTCCCCTTCTTAATGTAATTATTACATTTGTTCTCCTGCCACCTTGCGAAGGTGGGGACCTTCGCAAGGTGGCATAAAAAAATAGAATTATTTCGCATACCGCTGCTTGACAGCAGGAATAAGATATTGTGAAAATGCGTCTTCGAGCGAATAGTTCGGCTTCCAGCCCCAATCCAGCCGGGCAGCGGAGTCATCGACGTCTGCCGGCCAGCTGTCCAGAATGGCCTGGCGCTTCGGGTCGGGAATAAAAGAAATTTCCGCCTGTGGAAAAGATTTGAGAATGAGATTTTTTACATCTTCTGCCGAAGGATTGAAAGAACCGACATTGTACACCTGGCGCGTTAATTTCTCTCGCGGAGCTTTTTGTAACAACCTGAGTGCGTCGATTGCGTCGGGCATGGTCATGAATGGAATGCGAACATCTTTACGGACAAAACAATTGTATTTTTTGTTTTGTGCTGCGAAGTGCAGCATTTCCGGCGCGAAATCGCTTGTCCCACCGTTGGGAAGCGTCACGGCGCTGATAATGCCCGGAAATCGGACGCTGCGGAAGTCCACGCGTCCTTTCAACGGTTCCGCGTCGAGCTGCCGGTAATAGCTGCTGTAATACCCTCCCAGCAATTCCACGTATAATTTATTGATTCCATACATCGTACGCGGATGCAGCCATTCCGTCTCTTTGACTTTCCCCGCAGTGATTTTTTTTTGAATATCAGGAAGGCCGTACACCGCAATCGAGCTCGGATAAATAAATTTAATTTCGCGTCCCTGGAGCCTGGACTGTGTTATGGCGATTTCAAGAAGGTTCAATGTACCGTCGACATTCACGCGATGCGCAAGATCGGGCTGCCGTTCCGCGCGCGTGGAAAGCAATGCGGCAAGATGATAAATGGTGTCGAAGTCGTGTTCGGTCGAGAGGGACTCAAGAAGGTGCGAGTCGAGTATGTCTCCGGTCACAATACGGTGACATTTTGCTCTGATCGATTTATCGAGCGGGACGAGGTCCATAGCAATAATATGGATGCCTCCTTCTTCGGCGAGATAGTGAATAAGTCCATGCCCGATTTCACCGTTAGCGCCCGTAATGAAAATTGTTCTTACCGACATAGAGTCTCCAAAAATAAATCGAGCGTGCTTCTAAGGAAGCGCGCTCTGTAAAAGATTCCTGAGCCGTTCGATATGCCGTCCGGAAGTTGCCGCATTGCCGATTGCGACACGGAGAAAATAGCGCCCACGAATTTTTGTTCCGGCAATAAAAAATTCTCCGGAAGCATTGATACGATCCATGATTTCTTTGTTGATGTTCTCAAGTTCGTTTTCATCGTCGACATGCAAGGGATGCCGGCGGAAGCAGACGACACTGAACAGCACGGGCGCCATGCGTTCGTATCCGTCCGCGGCATCGATCCAAGAAGAGAATTCTTTTGCCAGCCGGCAATGTTCCCGCAGGATTGCGGCGATTCCATCCACACCGTAGGAACGCAGAATAAACCAGAGCTTTAATGCCCGGAATCTGCGCCCGAGCTGGACTCCCCAGTCCATGTAATTGTTGACATCCTTGTCTGCTGTCTTGAGATATTCGGGGACGAGGCTGAACGCCTGTTTTAAAGTTCCTACATGGCGCGTAAAGAGCAGGCTGCAATCCATGGGTGTGAGCATCCATTTGTGCGGGTTGACGACAAATGAATCGGCATGCTGCACTCCGTTGAGAACATAACGCATTTCGGGCAGAATGGCTGCAGAACCGCCGTAAGCGCCGTCCACATGAAGCCATATTTTTTTATTCTTGCAAAGTAAAGCAATTTCTTCGACCGGATCGATGCTCGTCGTTGCTGTGGTGCCGACGGTTGCGGAAACTGCAAACGGAAGATATCCTTTTTCCTCATCTTCCCGGATAGCCGCCGCAAGAGCGTGAACATCCATGCGGTATTCACTGTCGGAGGGAATGTGAATGATGTTCGACTGGCCGATTCCCAAAACAATTCCCGCCTTTTCAATTGAGGAGTGTGCCTGATCGGAACAATACATACGAAGGACTGGAAGATCGCTGCGCGCGGCAAGTCCCTCTTCGCGGATTCGCTTCTGTACGGATTCGCGCGCGGCGGTCAGAGCGACCAATGTCGAAACGGATGCGGAATCTGTAATAACACCTGAAAAAGAATCCGGCAGACCGAGTATTTGCCGCATCCAATCGAGCACGACCTCTTCCAGTTCGGTCGCCGAAGGGGAAGTGCGCCAGAGCATACCGTTGACATTTAATGCAGAGATCAGCATCTCTCCCAGAATACCCGGAGCCGATGCCGTATTTGCAAAATATGCAAGAAAGCCGGGATGATTCCAGTGTGTAATTCCGGGAAGTATAATACGGTTAAAATCCGCTAAAATTACGTCCATGTTTTCCGGTTCAAACGGAGGAGTTTTGGGAAGTTGGTTTTTTATATCGCCCGGTTTCACCTGAGCGAGGACCGGATATTTTTCCGGTGTTTGCAGATAGTCGGCAATCCAATCGACGACCTGTTTGCCGTGGATACGAAATTCTTCAGGATTCATTGTCTTATAAGAAATGCTCTTCAGTTTTTATTGTTTCATTTTAGCTTGGGGTCCATCGGGGCTTCCGGTATCAAGTACAATTTTCCATGAACCATCAGGCTGTTTTTTCCACGTTGAAGTGTATGTTCCCGACCACGTTATCAATTTGCCTTCTTTGTTTTTACGAAGTCCCGCATACCGTCCGACCGTATATCCTATGACGCCGGGTATCATCATTTCTGCATTGACCGGATGCCAGCGAAGAGAAAAAGTTGAATCTTTAAAAAGAGGTTCCATAGCTTTTCGGATATTATCCCTGCCGGTAGAAGGCATGCTTGTATCGCTGAGCATCGAGCCGTTCGGAGCGAAATACATAACCCATCCTTCGACGCCATTGTCGGCAGTCGCTTTATCAAAATCGCGGTCAAGCTGCATCAAAGTATTTGCTTCGCGAATATTTTGCTGCGAATATAAAAAAGAAGAAAAGAGAAGTAAAGCTCCCCACAAATATATTCTCATCGCATCTCCGTTTTATCGTACCGGAAACAAATTTCGTATTATGAATCTCCGTAAAAAGGAGGGAAAGTGCAATATAATTTCTGAAAGAATACAAGACGCCGGGAGGCGAGGTGGGAAAATTTTGAGACGCCTGGAATCCTAAAATATTTCCTCTGAATTTTCCGTAATTTATTCGGAGCCCGGCTCAACAATACCCTGATCATATTATTGTAAGGATGCGTTCTTCAGTTAGAAACGCTGTTTCTACACGATTGCATCTCACTCAAGGAAGGGAAAAAAATCTAAATAAAAATTGAGACTTTACCGGAGTTTCAGGAGATGTTCCATCATCAGGAGATGACGAAGATAAAAATGCAGAAAAGCTTCCTATAAATTTTTGTATCCGGGGAATCAATTTCATTTTTTGGAATAAAAATGCCCCTTATAAACGATTTTCACGGCTTGCATCTTATTATCGAAATCTATAAATTTCGACCATAGAGAGGTGTACGCATCAGAAAAAAACATTCAAAAACGTGTTAGGTTATTTCATCCGGTTAGGGAATTTATTGCCTTTATCGGATTTATCGATGTTCATTATTTGAAAAGGAATTCACATTACCTACAAATGAAGAGGGAGCCATGAAAAGCAGGATATTGTATTCTTTGATGATTGGCCTAGTGGTTGTGAGCATTTCAAATGCTCAGTTTTCCAAAGCGCTGCGAGAATTAAAAGACGATCCTTCACCAGTCGATTTTACACTCATACGGCAAAAAGCAGTCAACCTGCTTCATTCTGTTCCAGCTTCCTCCGATACCATAGTCATTCCCGGGGGGAAGGCTAATGCAGGGTTGATGGAATCGATAATTAACGGCGATGTAACTGCAGGCAGATTCACTTTATATTCAATATGCCGGTCTTAATGTAGTCAACCCTACAGGAGTATTGACCATTGTGGGCGCACCGGGCGGAACAAAGCCGGTCATACTGCCGCAGACTAAAAATGGCGTCTCGTGCGGCATGAATTTGGTCGAAGGCAGTATAAAGCTGCGGAACCTTTACTGGGAAAGTCAGCTGAGCGACGGTTCATTCAATAACAACAACTTTGTCGGATCTTCTGATGGTGTCCATGCTCAATTTGTGGATTGTGATAATTGCGTGTTTGAATTCATCAATCTCGATACATTCTCATGCGACGGCTATACAACCGGTGCAAAGTTCAGATTTACAAATTGTTATTTCCGTAATCTCTTTAATTCCAATGAGTGGTGGGGAGGCAGAGTATTCGATTGCAAGCAATGGATTGATACGGTTTGGGTAGAAAACGTTACAGTAACAGGCGGCGGGCTTACATTTCTGCAGCAAAACTCTCTGTGCAAATTTGCATATTACAACCATAATACCATTATCAATAACAATAAGTACTGGCTGACGGGCGTCTATTACTTGGAAGGTTATTGGGTAAATAATCTTTTCATTAACCAGAATTGGGTCGGCGAGGATTATTACAACTTAGCCACAACTGGGGATGGAGGAGGAGAACCCGGAATGCTCACAGGCGCGATCGGACTGGATTCGATAGTTAGATCCCAAAATACAAAGCAGCATATTCACATACAACCGGAATTTATGAATGCAGATTCCACGATTAATTCAAACCTTGTCGATCTAAGCCATATTAAGGCGTTTGCGTCCAATAACGTTTTATGGACGGATACAGTAGCATTGAGACCCTATTATAAAAATATGCAAGTAGGCTCTTTTGGTCCTTATGGAACAAGATTTGTCGACACGTGCCCGGCTTCCTGGCTAACATGGACAGGTGGAACAACTCCTCCGAGTTATCTTACTCCGCAGGCTCCTCCTTATCAAGTAGTTAATGTTCCGAGTATCTGGATGAACCCGCGCACGGCAGCCCTCTTTGCTAATCATGCATATCCTGGTATAGTTCAGTCTGGTAATCTCATTAACACGGAAGTTTCGACTGTTACTCCGGCTATAGCTAGTGCGGCGATAGCAGATCAAATGGCATTATGGGATGCGGCAGCATGGGGAGTTCCGGGCATAGCAGGAAATAATATTAATGCGAGCGCTTACATCTTTGGGGATTTTAATCCGCAAACAATTCCGGGATACGCTGGTGCAGACGTTAAAACGGAAGACGGCAATGGAATCAACAAATTTACTGATTTCCAGGAAAACTTTGCTCAATTTGGATGGGTTCATTTATCCCTTATAGACGGTCTCCCGATTGGTTCCTTAATCTGGGATGATTCAAAATTAGCGGCCTACAATTCACAGAACGAACTCAGCCTGACCTTGGCTGCGTATGCTGTAGCGAAAGCTGCAAAGACGGGAACAGGTGTTTCGTATGGAACAACACCTGGCACGTTTGCCCTGAAACAAAACTATCCGAATCCTTTCAACCCGTCAACACAGATCAGTTACTCTGTTCCTACGACCGGATTAGTCACGTTGAAAGTGTACAATATTCTCGGTCAGGAAGTTGTAACATTGTTCTCCGGAGTGCAAACTGCCGGTAGTTATGAAAAAACATTTGATGGCACCAAACTCGCAAGCGGTGTGTATTTCTACCATCTGCAGGCCGGCAATCAAATGCTTGTCAAGAAAATGGTTATGCTTAAATAAGCGGCGATTGCATCGCTCGAGGCGGCATTCATTTCACGGGTGAAGCTCTCTAACACAGCAGCGTTGGAATGTCTTTATCCGGATACCGTTTGAAGCGCTGCAAATTGGGCGTCGGCAGTTCCACTGCAGAGAAAAAGCATACTGATGAGCATCTTGTCTGTTCATTCTGATAAATATGAATTTGGACGTAATACTGCTTTCCCTGTCAATAAAAGCCCCGCTGAAAATTCAGCGGGGCTTTTAAATCACTTGAGCAGCATCATTTTCTTAGTGATGCGCTGATCGTTGCTTTCAATCGTATAGAAATACACGCCGGAAGCAAATTTTGAACCATCCATTGTGACCGTATAAATTTTTCCAGCCTCTGCAGCATTATCATACAGCGTTGCTATCCGGTGTCCCAGGATATCGAACACTTTCACAACGGCTTTGCCGTCTTTAGGAAAGAGATTGAGGTTGTCCAAAAAGTTCATTTGTTGGTAGGATAGGCATTCTTGCCTGCCTGACTGCTGACGTAGTCACGCAGGCAGGCCTGTCCAATATTGAAGAAAAACGACAAACAGGTCCCATGGGGATACCTTCGGTAAATGTTTGTCCTACCGTAATTCTTTCTTTTTAGACAACCTCATAAAGGGGGATTGAAAACCGAGTAAAAATCAATTGTTTCAAAATACACTGAGCAATTACGATTATTCGTTCAATAATAATCAGACGAATGCTTTTTCGTACCGGTCTATCATTGCATCGATCCACGTATTGGTCTCTTCCTTTACAACCATTCTCGCCGGATCCGATTCAAACCAGCGGATTGTTCTTTGGATTCCTTCATGGAATGGAATCGTTGCAACAAAATCCGGTACAAACCGTTTTATCTTTGAATTATCAAAGACGGCGGCTGTTCCTTTGTCGCCGACCAGACTTCCGAGTAATTCTTCATCGTACTTTGCAAGTATGTCGGAAGAGATATGGACGATGTGCGCCTTACAACCGGCGGCTTCAGCCAGCGCTTCGTGTATTTGATTCCAAGTAAGCAGCTCATCCGATGTGATATGAAAGGACTGGCCGATTGCCTGTTGATGACCTAATAATCCGACGAAACCTTTTGCAAAATCCTCCGCATGTGTATTGGTCCAGAGAGAACTCCCGTCTCCATGCACGATGATTTTTTTTCCTTTTTTCATTCTATCGACAACGGTGTATTGGTTCCATCCGCCGATCGGAACGGGAATCACGGTATCGTACGTAAGAGAAGGTCTTACAATCGTAACGGGAAAATTATCGTCTCTATAAAATGCGTTCAGCTTCATTTCGCACGCGATTTTATTCCGGGAATACTGCCAGAATGGATTTGCCAATGGCGTTGATTCCGTAATGATCGGATGGGAGAGAGGTCTCTGATATGCGGATGCGGAGCTGATAAAAACGTACTGTTTGGTTTTTCCCCGAAAAAGTTTGTAATCTCTTTCGATATCCTGCTCCGTGTACGCAATCCAATTTACAACGACATCCCAGAAATGATCTTTGAGTACGGCGGATATTGCGGGATCTGTAATGTCGCCGCTCATGGATTTTGTTCCGGTAATTCCTGAAGTCCTTTTTCCGCGATTGAGGAGATGCAATTCAACGCCGCGGCTGACGGCGAGCTTGCTCACCGATGTGCTTATATTCCCTGTGCCGCCGATGAATAATACTTTCATACTTATATTTTACCTTTCGCTAAACTATTTTTTATCAGGTACGTATAACTGCCTTGTATTCCGTCAAATATATTTCCGGCATACTCATCGAACTCGACAATCATCCATTGAATATTNNAACGGAGCACGTTTTCCGAAATCTGCCAGCACTTTTGCCGGATTTTGTCCCGCAGTTTTAGCCCAATACGTATCGATCTCGAAAAATATATCGGGGTCCAAGTGTTCTAAAAAGTAATAGGAGGGATACACTCCGTCGGATTTTTCAAATTCCCACCAGTGATTATGAATTCCGAAGTGTAATCCTTTTTTCTGTAAAGCCGCGCCGATTTCGTTATACGTGTCTGCACGCTTCTTCATTTTATCGATTGTCTTAAAAACTTCCGACGCATGCAGGAAAAGATCGGGATCCTGTGTAGAGAGATCTTTCGGCCAGCCGGGATATACGACGGTCGGGCATTGATACGCATCGGACATTTTCAATATATTTTCAATCTCGTCACCGACAGGCAATTCTGTATGCATACTGAATACTTTCAGCCCGTTATCTTTAAAAACATTTGCTGCTCGTTGAAGCGTAATGGCGGACGGAAGCGGATAGGTTTCAACGCCAAAATATCCCATTTCAGCTATTTTTTTGATGGAACCTTCCAGATCTTTTTCGATTTGTCTTCGAACGCTGTACAATTGAAATCCAATAGGCGCCGCTGTCATTTTTACTTTACCAAAACTTAGCGCGGGATACGCCAGCGCTGCTGCAGCTCCTGTTCCAAGGAGCTTTAAAATATCTCTTCGCGTGTAAATAGTAGATTCCATATTCACTCCTTTCCGTTGATTATTGTTCTCTGTCTGTTACGGCGTGACTAACCGATAACTTACAAAAGCAAATCGTTTGCTGTCCGGCGACCAGGAATGTACATTCATTGTTCCCTGCCCGCCGAAAAGTTTGGCAATAACTTTTATGTCTCCGCCTGCTGTCGGCATCGTCCGCAGTACTACGTTTTTATTTGCCGGATGTCCCTCCACGTTTTTGTCAAAGGAAACAAAGACAATCTGTTTATTGTCGGGCGAAACATGCGCAAACCAATCGCAGAATTCATCGTTCGGTGTAAATTGAATTTGTTCCGTTCCGTCGGCATTCATTCTCCAGATTTTCATCTGTCCGGTCCGAACGGAATTTAAGTAAATGTATTTTCCATCGGGAGAGTATTCCGGACCGTCATTTAAACCCGGAGCTGAGGTAAGCTGCTTCTCTTCGCCGCCGCTGACAGAAATGGCATATACATTAAATTGACCGTTCCGTTCTGCGCAATATACCAGGGTAGTATTATCCGGCGACCATCCGTGCCAGTAGGATGGACCCTGTTTTGTGATAAGTCTTGGTGTGCCTCCTTCAATTGGTAAAAGATAGATCAATGATTTTCCGTCTTCAGCATGATGGCTGATGGCCAATTGTTTCCCATCCCATGAAATACCATGATCGTTGTTGCAATGAATGGCAAAATCGGTATTGATCGGCTGCGGTGTTCCTCCGGCAGCAGGCAGGGAAAAAAGTTTTCCGCCCGAATTATAAATAAACATTTTACCATCACGGCCCCAGTTGGGAGCTTCAAAATGTTCTTTTGCCCGGCGGATCAACGTTCGTACGCCGGTTTCAATATCCATCGTTTCCAGCGTGCTTTCTACAATTCGTTTATCGTCAGGCACAAATCCCTTTGCGGAAAATTGAATATTGGAAAATATCGCAGTTTCTTTTACTGTGGAATCGTGAGAACTCACGACAAGTCCGGCATAGAGAGTCCCGCTAAATCCAAGAGTGATTGTCCCAACCGGATGAACAATTCCGTCTTTTGTAGATACGTAAAATGTAAATTGATCGCCTGTTCTATCCAATTGTATTTTTAACGCTCCTTTGATGGGGAATTGGACTTCGCTGGTAATATCGCCTTTCATTTTGCGGTACTGCATAGAAAGCAGTCCATCGCCGTGAAGAACGGCATCGATGTACGCATCGTCCGATTCCAAGCCGGTACGAACCATCCAGCCGGCTTTGCGGTGAGGATTGACTCCTTTGCCTTCCCATGCAACGTCTGCGATGCAAGAGAGATCGCCGTCGATTTTATTCCAGACAAAATAAAATGCATCCTGGCTTCCCCAGATGTTTTCTCCGTTTCCGGTCATTCGAATGGTGCCGCTCAATGAGTCGGATTGCATCGAACCGGGTATAAGAACCCGTCCTACATCGGTTTTACCGGAAAATACCGGAACACTGCTGAACGTGTTGACTGAACCAATGCTTACCAGGACAAGTGTCATGGTTATAAGCCGGAATAGATTTTTAAATTCACGCGGAAGCCGTGTTTGAAGCGAGAAGATGTTCATTTCATTTTCCTTTCATTGAATGTCCTTTTACCCGGCAAGAAGAAGTTGTCTTCCTGTTGATCAAATGATAATCTCTAAATTTTGTAAAAGAACATACAAATTATTAGACAATTATTCGCGGCATCTCCCCTCAAAATGATCTGTTTCAAACATAGTAAAAAGAATATTAGGGATCAAAGGAGGCTGCCGGATCATTTGCCTTATAATTCTGTGTGTAATTCATAGAGGAATCGCTTTGTCTGCTGCAAATATTGCCGGGGTTCAACAAGCGGTTGCAGACCGGCTCCTACACTTAGACGAAGAAACCGGTTTTACTTAAATGAATTTGTGGATTCCTTCATCACCGGGGCCATGAAAGGCTTGTTGGAGAATGTGCGACATTGTTTAATGCAATCGAGAATCCATGAGGCTTATCTGCTTATGGCCGTTTGTCATTGCATTCAAAATAAAATATCCTTAATCTTGCTTCACAGGTAAGGCCGGATTCGGGAGGATTTTGACTTTCATCCCGTTCCGGAAAATAAATTCAATCTTTGATGACTAATAATTGCGAATTTAGCCTTGCAGCCTATACTTGGTCAAAATGTTTTTTGTCACTTTAACTAATTTGCCATGCACGGATAAAAATCAATAACGGTAGGCATCATGTAAAATAAAAAAACGGAGACGTTATGGGAATAGACGTTTGGCTTAAAAGAATTTGGCTTATCATTGGAATATTAGTCTTACTGTCTATCGTAATGACCGGTGTTGTTTTACTATATCAATTATTTACATCCCCTCCTCATCGAACAGGTGTACTGGCAGGAATCGGAGCACAACCGAAAGGTCCTGACAGTTTGATAACTCAAGATTTATCATATGACCAACCCCGACCTGTTGGAAGAACAGATTTCATTTTTATTGGAGTCAGGATTAAGGAACTTTCGTCGGCTATCAAAGCACCGCCGGGACTACAGGCCAGTAGTGATATGAGTTTTTATGGTTCATCATATTCTATTCATCACAAAGTAAATATTATATTTACGAAACGTAATGGCCTCGGATCCTATCTTCTTTTAGATAAGAAGGCATTCATTCAAGCTGCTGATATCCCGTCGCCAAAAGATTCTCTTCAGAACTTTAATTTGTATGACATAGCATTTTACGACACAAACCATGACGGACGGATCAATGAAAGCGATAGTTCTCAATTATTTATTTCTGATATTACCGGACATAACCTCTTTCCGATAACACAGTCTGGCGAGATAGTGCGCTGGTATCAAAAATCTAATGACTGTAAAAAACTATATATTCTATTACAGGACAAACCCAAAGGTTCAAATGTATCATCTGAAGATTGGCCGGAAAGACTATATATTTATGATGTTGAGTCGCGAACATTGTCACGTTTCCCGACAGGTGAAGATATCAACAATAGAATAAGAAAAATTCTTTGGGAAAAATAATATTCTTGTGCTGGTGTCACATCAAACTCGTATCATCACCGAGGCCATCCGCGGCTTGCGGGAGCGCCACATAGTGGCAACGCCGATTTTATTGTAGGAATACTTTGCCATTAATTTTCGTAATATAGAAACCTTTAGGCGTGTGCCAAATGACTATCAAGCCTCTAATCCTATCATAATGAGTGTATTCAACTTATGGTTACCAACGACAGCACAAAGGATGTTGAGCATTTCAACCGCTGGTCTCGCACTTATGACGACTCATGGATTCAACGATACGCCGATAGAGTGCACACAGAAATGCTCAACGTGGTCACCAACGAAATTGCCGCACCAAACACTGTCCTTGATGTTGGATGTGGGACTGGGCGGTTGTTGCGCAAAGCTCGTGCGCTCTACCCATCGGCACAACTGTTTGGCGTCGACCCCGCGAAGGGCATGGTCGAACTCGCTCGCGGTCAAGTACCATCTGCCGCGATTTATTTGGCCGCCGCAGAGTCGCTGCCGCTATCTGATTCCTCCGTCGATGTCGTGCTAAGCAGCATCTCATTTCATCATTGGAGTGACCAACTCACCGCACTCCGAGAGATAAGTCGGGTTCTTCGCTCAGGAGGCTGTTTCTGCTTGGCTGACATATCTATCCCAGTGTGGCTCGCGAACCTCGTTCAACATATCAAGGTAAAGAGCCCTGCAGCGACGAGTCAATTCTTCGAAGAGGCAGGCTTGCCGGTTAAGGTCCAGCATCGTACATTTACGCGCTTTATTTTATTGACCCTTGGTGTCAAGGGATCGAAGGGAGTTTGAATATCATCGGGCCGATCTTACGGCAATATCTTGGACTGTCGTACTGCCGCATCCTCCAAGGTAACGCCCATATATTTGTAGGATCGAGGAGTAATTGAAAGCCAAGATCATCGGCATCGCGAGAATACAATCGAGGCCATGATCAGCTTGCGGGCTTGCCCGACTCATGCGGGAATATTTGGCCTAATTTTACGTCTTGCAATGTTCATTTGAAAGCTATTTTGGACAACCTTATGTTTTTTAATTATTGATAATGATATAGGTAATCGAATAGACATAATCGTTATTTAACAAAGGAAGTATTTTAGTTAGTAGAAAATGACTTTGCTCAGCCTGATTTAAATTCGGCATCGTTCACCTGGCACGCCCGGATAAAATCATTAACGCCAGGCAGCAAATACAAAAATATAGAGAGAAGTTGATATGCGGTATTTTATTTTGGCCTTATCTATTGCACTTATCATCAATGGCTGCAAAAAAAACAGCAATCCAGTTGCATCAGTAACAAATCCTGCTTTGAGTGTTAGTCAAACCAGCGACAGTATGCAATACACGTTTGCAATACCGCGAACAGTATTTGGAATTCATGATACTTTAAGTGCGTCATTTACCGCTTTTAATCAATCAGCGGAACCGGAAACGTTGATGATTTCTGAAGGAAATTTTCAATGGTCGCTGAAAAATGACAGTGGACGAATATTGATGTGGGGACCAGCACGAAATCCATATCCTTTACAACGGATAATAATAAATTCTCATCAGTCAGAAGTTATTTTTGGAATTCAGCAAGCGATTATGGATACATCTGGAGCGCCGGTGGCGGCTGGTTCTTATGTATTGCAAGGGTTATATGATTCAATGTTATTTACTCTTGATCTTTCGTTACAATAAGTTTTGCCTCCTCCTCCTAATCATTTTAAAAAGGGCTCGCCAGAAAGAGTCGGACAAGCCCGCCATAAGGCGGAGCAGGACGGGTAAACCCGCCAAAAAATAAGGTATGGCGGGTAAACTGGGAGTATAAAAATGTAGTTGCACAATATGCAATACAAAGTTGTGTTAGCATATTAATCCGTTCATCCGGAGAATGGTTTGGATGTTTTAGCGGTTGTTTGGATTGCATTCAAAATGAAAACTGTGTATCTTTTAATGTGTTAACGAAGCGTTATTAATTGGTGTAACCAGTGGTTGCAGTTGGAGTGAAAAACAGGTCTTTAAGCAATAGACAGTCGTCGAAAATAAGTACAATTACTCGGGACGTGGCGCAGCCCGGCTAGCGCACTTGCTTGGGGTGCAAGGGGTCGCGGGTTCAAATCCCGCCGTCCCGACGATTATTGAAGACCGCGGGTTTCCTCAAAGGGATCACCTCGTGACAAATCCCGCTGTTCCGACAATCAAAGAGCCTGAGAGTTGCAATGAATCTCGGGCTTTTTCTTTCCTGCCATTCAATTCACAGCAAAATATAAAACGGCGCCGTTTCGATTAAGTGATATTGTGTTTTGCATCATGGAATACAATATTGTTTTCGATTTGTCTGTCCCGGATATTTCTCATAGTCGGCCAAACGAATTCAAGTCAGTCCATCTCCGTAAATAGACATAAACAAGTATACTGCCGGCCTGCAAAGAATGTGGTGAATTTAAAAAATTTAGTTTTAGAATAAAAGCGGTCTTTGTTGTTAAAATGTGTTTGAGTCGAATTCGACGTTAACTTTCAACCAGAATCTAAATATTTGCTGATGCAAGAGCAATGACAGGAATCACGATGAAAAAACGTATCTGTCTGAAATAGCGGTACCCGCCCTATAGATCGCTGCTTCGCAAAGATTTTAAAATAACGAATATACTGAAAGTCCATAAAACAAGGCAAATTCAATCAAGAACAACAGCCACTCTGTCGGATTACCCTAATCGGGCGATTGACAAAGAAATGAAAAGGTTGAACTTGTATATATGCATATAAAAGATCCCTGTCTTTTAATGCTTCACTCTTCCACCAATGAGAAGGGTATTCACTTAAAATAACAGGCGGCAATATTAAAGTTTAAGGTGCAATATGAAACAAATCAAAGTTCTTGTTGTCGACGACCATGAGGATTTTCGCCGCGTGGTTCTCGATTTTTTAAATCGGCTGCCGAATGTCAATATTGTCGGTGAGGCAAGCGATGGCGATGAAGCAATAACAAAGACTGAAACATTATCTCCGGATATGGTCCTCATGGATCTAATGATGCCGAAGAAAAACGGACTTGAAGCAACGCGCATCATCAAGCAGCGTTGGCCGGATATTAAAGTCATGATTGAGACAGGGAATGACGATCAGTTTTATCGAACACAGGCATTGGAAGTCAAGGCCGATGGATTTATATCGAAATCTTCCCTGATGTCCGGATTGAATGCGGCATTTGGGACTTCCACCTGAGTTCTCTGGTGTGTCTCGTTCATTTATTTAAAAAAACAGTCCCGGAGATGGGACTGCATAATCAATTTATGTTATTATCATTGATCGGAAATCCAAATAATTGTTTTCCTGCAACCGTCCTTTGGCAATTCCTCCAAGATAAAGCGATCGCCCGCTTACGATTGCAAAAGAAGAGCAAATGAGCGTGGTCTTCTTTTTAACTGATGAGCCTCGGCCCGTGGTTCTCCATCATAGCCAAAGAGCCGGTTCTCCTTCGATATACCCCGGTGGATCATAACACAGAGAACCGTCTCCTAAAATATTTTTTGGTTTTCTATGGATAATCGGTTATCCTGCAATTTTTTGAAAAACAATACATCCTTATGTACGATTATTATTGCAATCGTTAAAAAATCTCATTATTCTTGCTTCACAGGTAAAGCTGGATTCGGGAGAATTTTGGCTTTCATCCCGTTCCGGGAAAATGATTCAATTCTTAACGATTGATAAATACAGTTTTGCAATGATCAAACTGACTATGAGGTGTATGTTTTTATACAAAAACGCATCTTAGCCGCTATGTCAGGGAGGAAATAATATGATGAAAAGATGTTTTTGTGTGCTCATTCTTTCTTTCATAGTTCTATCTTGCCATAACGAACCAACAAGTGTTGATAGTTCACAAGCCATTACGCTCTTCGGGAAATGGCAATGGATAGCGTCGTCCGGAGGTCTTGTTGGTCAAATTGTCACTCCATTACCAAACATAAGGGTGATTCAAACTTATACATACGACGGCATATTTTCCCAGAGTTGGAATGATACAGTGCAAATATCCTCACATTTTATCATCAAGAAACAAAAAACAATCTATTCTATCGATTCACTTAATGTCATAGTTTATCAAGATTCGACGCTGGCAAAGGAAGTCGTTGTTTATTTAGCTGCAGATACTTTGGTACTTGGCGACAATTTTTACGATGGATTCAGTTCGGTTTACAAAAGAATTTATCAATAACTGCTGCCTCTCTTGCATTCAAGTTGTAATGAATGAGGGCGGGAGCAGAAGTTCATTTTGTCTGCATTTGACTGGAATTAATTTCTTGCATCAACGTGAGTAGTAAAATTGCGGCTCGTTGGCATTTTATGCACATGGTAAGTCATTGTCCTTTTTATGCGCATGCGGATTTTGATGAATAATGGTATAAATGCTGCCAAACAATTTTAGCAGGATTGCTTTTAAATAAAAATGACCCGGTGCATGAACAACACCGGGTCCGTGAAGATTATAGAGTAAGAAGGGGGTAAGCGCTCTATAATCGGATGGATATTTATTCCAGGTGAAACTATTTCAAGAGCACAAGTTTTTTAGTCGAATTAAACGATCCGGTCTGTAACCGATAGAAATAC
>PMML01000129.1 GCA_003162695.1 Ignavibacteriota bacterium
GACGTACACGTCCGGCAGAAAATTCATTTCAATTTTCCTGACGCCGTCTCCTTCGCAGTTTTCGCATCGCCCCCCCTTGACATTAAAGCTGAACCTCCCGGCTTTGTAGCCGCGGATTTGTGCTTCCGGCAATTGTGTGAACAAATCCCTGATCAGCGTAAAGACACCCGTATAGGTCGCCGGATTGGATCTCGGCGTTCGTCCGATAGGAGACTGATCGATGTCGATTACTTTATCGATATGCTGCAGTCCTTCGACGGACGAGTACGGCAGAGGAGCAATTTTTGTTTCGTAAAACATTCTCGATAGAATCGGGTACAGCGTCTCATTGATGAGCGTCGATTTACCCGATCCGCTGACTCCCGTCACGCAAATAAATTTTCCCAGAGGGAGTTTTAATGTAATATTTTTCAGATTGTTCCCTGATGCTCCTTTGACGATAAGGAAGTGGCCGTTCCCTTTCCGCCGTGCCGGCGGCAAAGCGATAGCCCGGTCGCCGCGCAGGTATTCCGCCGTCAGAGAACGCAGTCCGCTGCTCTTCCTTTTCTTGATCTGCTGCGGAGTGCCTGTTTCTATAAGCTTTCCGCCATGCTCGCCTGCCCCGGGTCCCAGATCCACGATATAATCGGCGCTTTCAATCATCTCCTTATCGTGTTCGACTACAATAACAGTATTGCCGAGATCACGCAGCGATTTGAGAGAATCGATAAGCTTGTGGTTGTCGCGCTGATGTAAGCCGATACTCGGTTCGTCCAGAATGTACAAAACGCCAACAAGCTGTGTTCCGATCTGTGTGGCAAGTCTGATGCGCTGTCCCTCTCCGCCGGAAAGTGTCCGTGCCGGCCGGTTAAGCGTAAGGTAGGTCAACCCGACGTTGATCAAAAAGTCCAGCCGCTGCTGAATTTCCTTCAGGATCGGCCGGGCAATTTCATTCTGGCGCGGAGGAAGTCTGAGTTTCTGAAAATAATTCTTCGCTTGAACGATGGACATGGATACGATCGTATGCATGCCGGTTGTGTCGCATGTCCCGGCATCTTCAAGGCGGATTGCAAGACTTTCCTTCCGCAGACGACCGCCATGGCAGAGTTCGCACTCGCCTGCGCGCATAAACGACTCTACCCACTCCCGTATGCTCTGCGAAGAAGTATCGGCATACCACCGATCCATCATCTTCAGCAGTCCTTCAAACCGATGGTGATAAACGGTCGTTCGTCCTGATTCATGTTTGTATTCGATTTCGATTTTTTCTCCGTGTGAACCGTAGAGCAGCACTTCGCGCGCTTCCCGGGAAAGTTTTTTCAGCGGCGTATCGAAATCGAATCCGAATTTCTTTGCCACCCCTTCGATTTGAGAAAACATCCATGTCGAACGCGGCTTTCCCAGCGGCGCCAATCCCTCCCGGCGGATGGAAAGATTCTCATCCGGAAGAATCAGTTGAAGATCGAACTTGCGCAGTTCGCCCAATCCTTCGCATTGCGGGCAATATCCGGCCGGGGTATTGAACGAAAAAGAATTCGGAGCCGGCTCTTCATAGCTAATGCCGCAGTCATGGCATGCATATTTTTGACTAAACAGCTGATCGCGGCTGCCGTCGTTGACAATCAGCACGCCTTCGCCGAATCGCAAAGCCACATCGATGGAATCTGCAACGCGCGTCCGCATTTCTTTTTTTAAAACAATCCGGTCAACGACGATCTCGATCGTATGCACTTTATAGCGGTCGATTTTCAGTCCCTTTTCGATCTGCCGGACTTCGCCGTCAATACGGGCGCGCAGAAAACCGTCCTTAAGAATTTTTTCGAAGAGTTCCCGGTAATGTCCTTTGCGTCCTTTGACCACGGGGGCGAGAACCTGAAGTTTTGCGCCCGCCGGATGCGCCATGACCGCTTCGATAATCTGATCGACAGATTGTCGCTGCACTTTCTTTCCGCATGCATAACAGAACTGTGTTCCGGCACGTGCGAACAGCAGTCTTAAATAATCGTAAATCTCCGTTACGGTTCCGACGGTGGAACGCGGGTTGCTGCTGATGGTTTTTTGTTCGATGGAAATCGACGGGCTGAGTCCTTCGATAAGATCGACGTCGGGACGTTCCATGACATCGAGAAATTGCCGTGCATACGCGGAAAGGCTTTCCACATAGCGACGCTGCCCTTCCGCATAGATGGTATCGAAAGCAAGGCTCGACTTTCCCGAACCGGAAAGCCCCGTGATCACGGTCAAAGAATCCCGCGGAATGTCGACATCTACATTCTTTAGATTATGGACCCTTGCACCGCGAACTATAATCTTTTCTTCAGACATTTTTCAAGAACACTTTCGGATAGATGAACGATGCATGTCCGGACTTCGTTTTCCGTACCGCCTTAATGCATTTTTTTTCTTTTGTTGAGGTATTCAAAAAGCGCCTTATCAAACGGCGTTGCTGTGTCCAGAAGCACATAATCGATATTATTGTCCCGGCATTGCCGCTGATAATACTCCAGAAAATCCTTCATCGACTGCTGGTAGGCTTTCTGGATATGCCATGGCTGCGTGGCAATGGTCTCTCCCGTTTCCATATCCTTGAACAGGGCATCACTGCCGAAAGCAAACGATCGTTCCAGGGGATCGAGAATCTGCATGACGACAACTTCATTGCCTTTATGCCGGAAGTGTTTGAAAGCCGTCATTGTTTTCACCGGATCGTCGAACAGATCGCTCAAGATAATCACCATGCCCCGGCGCTGGATGTGCTCTGCCAGAGTATCGAGCGCTTGAGCCGTCCCGGTCACGTTCGCAGCCTGCACAAGCGACAATTCCGTCAGAATTTGCTTGAGATATGTTCGTGTGGCGCGCGGAGGCAGCGTTTTCCTGATTGCGTTGTCGTAAATCGTCAAACCGGCTGCATCCCGCTGTTCAATCATGAGATGCGCCAATGCCGCAGCAACGAAGGAAGCATATTCGATTTTTTTAATCGATCCTTCAGAAGCATAGCCCATCGATTTACTTGCATCGAGAAGGAGGTACGTTTTAAGATTGGTTTCCTCTTCAAATTGTTTGATAAAAAACCGGTCGGTTTTTCCGTATACTTTCCAATCGATGTGTTTGATTTCATCCCCGGGCATATATTGCCGGTGTTCGGCAAATTCCACGCTGAAACCGTGATACGGACTTCGGTGCAGCCCGGTAATAAAACCTTCTACTACAAGGCGCGCGCGCAGTTCCATACTGGAAAGCTGTGCAATAACCTGCGGCTGAAGATATTTTAAATAATCTTCCATACACCGATGCGTCGATTGATTGAAATATTATGGAGATTGGCGTCCGGAAATACCGAAATACTTTTGGCTGCATTCCGGGCAGATACCGTGGGTTAATTGAGGCGAACCTGACTCGATCAAATACGCTTCTATCGGGTGCCATGTTCCATCCGGTTTGCGAAATTTTTTACAGCCGGAACAAATCGGAAGCAGCATTTCGAGATTTTTTATCCGTTTTCGTTCTTCGCGCTCATTCCTCATTACGGTAAGGAACCCGACGATGAGAAAGAGTATGCCGATTACATCGAAAAGGTTGCCGAAGAGAGTAATGAAGTTCTCAATCGATGAGAGCGCCGTTTGTTTAAAATCGAACGATTGAAATTCCGAGCGTTCTCCGATGATATCGCTCACGCGTCCTAAAGCGAGAAAAAGCGCTGCGGGCAGGAACAACGCCATCGATTGAAATTCCTTTCGTTTTTTCCAAACGAGTATAAAAGAGATAAACAGCAGGAGACTGCTGAACAGATCGACCGCGACAATGAGAATCATGATTTCTTCCTGTTATTTTTTTGCGGCCGCAGTTTACCGTCATCGGAATGCTGCTGCTTTTGCGTGAGAATCTGATCCGGGTCTTTGCCGAGATTCGACAATTCAAGTCGAGCGGAGGAACTTAACGCATCATTCGGATACGTATTCAAGAAATATTCAAAAGCAGCTTTTGCAGAATCGAGCTGATGGAAATCGTTCTCGTATATGAATGCCAGAAGAAATGCGGCATTCGAAGCAACCGGATGATGCGGAAATTTTTCCGCCAGGTCGCGATAGGTATTGAGTGCAGCGCGATTGTTGTGTTTATAATTCTGATAGATAACTCCGGCGGCATAATACGCTTCGGGTGTTCGCGTACTGTCGGGATAGGTTCCGATAAGTTCGCGATAAGCTTCAAGCGCTCCGTCGTAGTTTTCGTCTCTCTGCGCGCTTTCCCCCTTTTTATACATTTCTTCTGCATTCGGTTTAGAACAACCTATTAGAGAACAGAGCGGCAGAAGAACTATGAGGGTGCGTATCATCAGGTTCATTGTATCCTTCGTAAAGAGTACGTATACATTGATGGTACCAAAAGATGTTCGGAGAATCAACGAGCCTTTGTCAACATGGCGCAAAAGAAGCCGTCGGTATCGTGCTCATGAGGCAAAAGTGAAAAGAAACCGTTGTTCTGCTGATGTATTGCCGGACTCAACCCGCCGGCGGCGGCCTTTATGTACGGTGAAAAATTTCCCGTCATTGCACGAAAGGACTCCATCTGTAATTCATTCTCCCGGCGCAGAACGGTGCACGTTGCGTATACCAGCAGGCCGCCGGGTTTCAAGAGAGGAGAGACGGAAATCAGAATCGATTGCTGCTTCTCCGAAATTTCATCGATGGTTTGTTCGTTCACTTTCCATTTTAGACCCGGATTGCGCCGAATTGTTCCCAGACCGCTGCACGGAGCATCGACGAACACCACGTCGAAATATTCCGTGTATTCTTTTTGCAAATCCGTAAGACTTTCTACGGCACGAATGCGGATATTGCCGGCACCGGCCCGCCTGGATCTTTTCCGCAATTCTTCAAGACGATAACCGTTGATATCTGCTGCAACAATTTCTCCGCGATTTTTCATCAAAGCGGAAAATTCCAGCGTTTTTCCTCCCGCTCCGGCACATGCATCGAGGAGTTTGATGGCGGGTTTTGGATCCACCAGCAGGGGGAGAATCTGACTGCCTTCATCCTGCACCTCGAACCATCCCTGATGGAAGATGTCGAGTGAAAAAATATTTATACGTTTGGATACTCTCAATCCGAACGGCGACAATGGGGTCGGTTTCGTTTCGATTCCTGCAGAAAATAATTTTGTCCGGCATGTTTCGACCGTTGTTTTGAGCGTATTGACGCGCAATGTCAGCGGGGCGGGAGTATTGAGTCCGGCACATAATCGTTCGGTTTCTGTTTCGCCATAGTCGGCAAGAAACCGCCGTATCATCCACTCCGGATAAGAATACTGAACCGAAAGCCTTTCCATAAATCCGTCCGGGTACGGAATGTCGTTTTTCAACCGGGGAATGAGTTTCGGAAGAAATGCGATGAGCTGCTCGCCGGAAAGCTTCTTCTTTGCTGCCTCTATCAAAAGCGCCTGATCGGGATATTCCGGCAGAAGCAAAACGAAAAGCATGACATACATTTCATCATTTTCAAGCATCGTCCCGTTATAATCGTGCATCGACTGCCGGACTATATATTGAAGGCGGCGGAAATGACGGAGATACCCATAGGTATGCTCTGCGATAAACCGCCGGTCGTTGGAGCCGAGATATTTATGCGATCGGAAAAATGCATCAATCAAGCTGTCGGCGGGTTTGGAAGAAAAATCTATGATTTTGAGAATTTCTTGAGTATGGCCGAGGAGCGAAGCGAACTGCATAATAAAAGATACCCTGAAATCTTTTCAGAGGCAAGAGAACAATCGATTGCAGCCGCGATCGGCGTTGTCCCTATGGGATGATCCCGGAAGATTTCCGACGCCAGCCTGCCCGCCGCAGGAGGGCGACATCAGCCGCAAAAAATATAGCGACTCAGAATACGCCGGTTATTTATAATACAATGCGCAATATTATTTCACGGCCTGCGGCTTAATTTTCGGAACAAACTCGATCATACCGCGGTGGTCCGTACCGACCGTGACCGTATCCCCGTCTCCTATTTCACCCGATAATATTTTTTCCGACAGCGTATTGATGACATATTTTTGAATCGTGCGCTTAAGCGGACGCGCTCCATAGCTCGGGTCGTAACCGATCGTTGCAAGCCGTGCTTTCGCCTCCGGTGTAAATTCCAGAATGATGTTTTTTTCCGCAACAAGACGCTGCACCTGCCGGAGTTGCAGATCCACGATCTGCGCAAGCTCCGTCATCGTCAGCGGCTTGAAGAAAATAATTTCATCGATACGGTTGAGAAATTCCGGTCGAATAGTCTGGCGCAGCAACTCGAACAGCCGGACACGCAAATCACCCATGATCTCCTCGCGGTTTTCCTCGGTCAGAACTTCCATTTTTTCCTGAATTAGATGCGACCCGAGATTTGAGGTCATAATGACGATGGTGTTCTTAAAATTCACGGTTCGCCCTTTGCTGTCGGTCAGGCGGCCTTCATCGAGCAATTGCAGCAGAACGTTGAAAATCTCCGGATGCGCTTTTTCAATTTCATCGAGCAGCACGACCGAGTANNCTTGAGACGGAAAATTTTTCCATATATTCGCTCATATCGATTCTGATAACGGAGTTCTCGTCGTTGAAAAGAAACTCCGCCAGCGCTTTGGCAAGTTCCGTCTTCCCAACACCGGTGCTGCCGAGAAAAATAAACGAACCGATCGGGCGGCGCTCGTCCTGCAGCCCGGCGCGGCTTCTGCGAATCGCGTCGGCAACCGCCTTAACAGCATCTTCCTGATCAACCATACGCTCATGAATGCGGTCTTCAAGATGTAAAAGTTTTGTCCGCTCGCCTTCCAGCATGCGCTGCACGGGAATACCGGTCCACTTTGCAACGATCTCCGCAATATCTTCGGCATCGACCTCTTCTTTGAGCATTTTTTGATTTTTTTGTACTTCAGCCAGTTCTTTAGACGCCTCTTTAATCTTTTTTTCCAATCCCGTGATCACACCGTACCGAAGTTCTGCAACCTTGGCGAGATTGCCCTGCCGCTCCTGCTGTTCCGCTTCGTTCTTGGTTTTTTCCATTTCACCTTTCATCGAACGGATAGACTGAATAAGATTTTTCTCAATCTGCCAATGCGCCTTCAGGGATGAATGGGTTTGATTTAATTCTGCAAGTTCGTGTTCGATTTCATCGAGACGGGACTTCGAATCGTCGTCTTTTTCACGCCTGACCGCTTCGCGTTCGATTTCAAGCTGCTTGATACGGCGTTCGACGGAATCCAGTTCTTCAGGCATCGAATCGATCTCGATGCGGAGCTTGGATGCGGCTTCATCTATAAGATCGATGGCTTTGTCGGGAAGAAAGCGATCGGAAATATAACGATGACTCAATTGTGCTGCTGCGACGATGGCGCCGTCCGTAATGCGAACCCCATGATGTACTTCGTAGCGTTCTTTTAAGCCGCGTAAAATGGAGATCGTGTCTTCAACCGACGGTTCATTTACCATGACAGGCTGAAAACGGCGTTCCAGCGCCGGATCTTTTTCTATATACTTTCTATATTCGTCGATCGTCGTCGCGCCGATCGCGCGCAGGTCGCCGCGTGCAAGTGCGGGTTTGAGCATATTGGCGGCATCGACGGATCCCTGAGCCGACCCGGCTCCGACAAGCGTATGGAGTTCGTCGATAAAAAGAATAATCTCTCCGTTGGACTCGGTTACTTCTTTGAGAACGGCTTTCAGGCGTTCTTCAAATTGACCCCTGAAACTCGTACCGGCCACAAGCGTGCCCATATCGAGCGCAATGATGCGTTTGGTTTTTAAGTTTTCAGGAACATCGCCCTGCACGATGCGATAGGCAAGGCCTTCCGCAATNNACCGGATTATTTTTTGTCCGCCGCGACAGCACCTGCAAAACGCGGCGAATCTCTTCTTCACGGCCGATGACCGGATCGAGTTTGCCCTTGCGTGCAAGATCATTCAGATCGCGGCCGAACCGCTGCAGGGACTGGTATTTATCTTCCGGTGTTTGATCGGTCACACGCTGCGTGCCGCGCACATCTTTCAATGCTTTATACAGACTGTCTTTTGTCACGCCTTGATCGATAAGAAGCTTTCCTGCGGCAGAGCGGGTTTCCATCAATCCGAGCAGCAGATGTTCGGTACTGATATATTCATCCTTGAGTTGTTCCGCTTCCTTCTGAGCGGATTCGAAAACCTGATTAAGCGCCTGGGATAGATGCTGGCTCGAGAGTCCCGATCCCTGCACCTTCGGAAGTTTTTCCACCGCCTCGTTGATTTTTATTTTCAGATAATTGACATTAGCGCCGAGCTTTTGCAGTATCGGTACAACGATGCCTTCTCCGTCCTGAATCATAGCTGCGAGTAAGTGTTCCGGCTCGATGGTCTGATTCGTATAGCTCGATGCAATTTCCTGGGCATTCTGCAATGCTTCCTGGGATTTGATTGTAAATTTATTAAAGTTCATAAACGCCTCTATTGATTATAGTATTTGCAATTTCTCAGCTATTTGCTATTTGTATTTTCCTATGTTAAATTTACTATAGGACATTTATGAAAGACTACAAAAACATCATCACAATGGAGGCAGGTAAACGAAGCGGCAAGCCATGTATTCGCGGCTTGCGTATTACCGTATACGATGTTCTTTCATATCTTGCTTCCGGTATGACGCACAAAGAAATTCTGCATGACTTTCCTTCGCTCACCGAAGAAGACATCCTTGCATGCTTGAGTTACGCCGCCGACCACGAGCATCTGACACTTGTGGCCTAAACGTGAAGCTATTGCTTGACAACAATCTCTCTCCATTTCTTCTTCAGTCGTTAAAAACAGATTTTCCGGATTCACTTCATTGCGCCGATGTTCAACTCCAACGCTCCGATGATTTGGCAATTTGGAATTACGCAAAAGAGAACCATTTTGCCATCGTTACCAAAGATAGCGACTTTAATGCATTGGTGACCTTATTCGGCTTTCCACCGCATATTGTATGGATTCGGCGCGGCAATTGTTCTACGAAAGAGATAGAACGACTTCTCCACGGCAACACACAAGTTCTACACTCATTTCTTGAACAAAGTCAAGATGGCTTACTAATTCTTCGTTAAGACACGCCTGCAATCGTGCGGTCGAATTATTTTATCATCTTATCGTTCCCTTTTTCTTTCCAATTCTTTTCTGTCTGCTTTTCGATAATTGTTTCCATAGCGTTTTGTTTCTCCTTCGACTGCATATCGTGAAAAGCAGTCATCGGACCGAAACCGGTCGAATGTTGTGTCCGCGTTTTATCCATAATGGCCGTCACTATCCCGGAGATCATGACGGCAACAACACCGATAAAAACTAAAAATGCGAGGAGCGAGTTCGACATTTTTCCCCCGACGATATGAGTCGTTTTGAAGCAATAAAACAAAAGGCGAGGAATTGCCCCGCCATTTGTCATTTTTATCTGCGCTCAATCAGAGCAATCTGATCAATCACTCGTGAAATCACTTATCATCCACAACTTCAAAGTCGGCATTCTCGACCTTTTTACCGCCGTCACCGCCGCCTTGCTGCTGCTCACTGCCCGGTTGTCCCTGGGGAGGCTGTTCACCTGCAAAAGGATTTTGAGCTCCACCTGCTGCGTCTGTACCTGCGCCGGGCTGACTTTTCACAGACTCATACATCTTAGTCGAGGCTTCGTTCCATGCGTTATTCAAGACTTCGGACTTTGCTTTGATTTCGCTCGTGTTATTGCTCTTAATAGCTTCTTCAAGTGCATTCGCTGCAGTCTCGACCTTTGCCTTGATATCGGCAGGAATCTTATCGCCGAGATCTTTCATTTGCTTGCGCGTCTGGAAGACAAGTGAATCGGCTTGATTTTTTGTCTCGATATCCTCTTTGCGCTTTTTGTCTTCTGCCGCATGAGACTGTGCATCGTTCTTCATTTTTTCGACTTCTTCTTTGCTCAATCCGCTGGAAGAAGTAATGCGGATACTCTGCTCTTTGTTTGTTGCTTTATCTTTTGCAGAGACATGGAGCATTCCGTTTGCATCGATATCGAACGTTACTTCGACCTGCGGTATACCGCGCGGTGCAGGGGGTATTCCGTCTAAATGGAATTGTCCAAGTGTGCGGTTGTCGCTTGCCATCGGGCGTTCGCCCTGCAAGACATGAATTTCTACCGAAGGCTGGCTGTCCGATGCCGTCGAGAAAATTTCGCTTTTCTTCGTCGGGATCGTCGTATTCGCCTGAATCATCTGCGTCATCACACCGCCGAGTGTTTCGATACCGAGTGTTAAGGGTGTTACGTCGAGCAGCAGTACATCGGTCACTTCACCGGTTAAAACTCCGCCCTGAATAGCAGCACCGACTGCAACAACTTCATCCGGATTGACTCCTTTATGGCCTTCCTTGCCGAAGAGTTTCTTTACTAATTCCTGTACGGCAGGCACACGCGTCATACCACCGACCAGAATAACCTCGTCGATTTGATTCGGCAATAACCCTGCATCTTTCAAGGCTTTCTCAACCGGGGGTACGCAGCGCTGAATCAGGTCGTCGACGAGCTGTTCGAATTTCGCCCGTGTCAGGCTCAGATTCATATGTTTCGGACCGTCGGCTGTAGCCGTAATGAACGGCAAATTGATTTCCGTTTGAGCAAGCTGTGAGAGTTCCATTTTTGCTTTTTCCGCCGCTTCACGCAGACGCTGCAGAGCCATCGGATCTTTGCGGAGATCGATTGTCTCCTGTTTTTTAAATTCATCGGCAAGATAATCCAGCACCCGCATATCGAAGTTGTCGCCGCCAAGATGCGTATCGCCGTTTGTGGATTTCACTTCAAACACGCCATCGCCAAGCTCGAGAACGGAAATATCGAACGTTCCTCCGCCGAGATCGAATACGGCAACCTTGGAATCTTTGTGTTTTTTATCGAGTCCATAGGCAAGCGCTGCTGCCGTGGGTTCGTTAATAATGCGGCGCACATTGAGACCCGCAATTTCACCCGCTTCTTTCGTTGCCTGGCGCTGTGCATCGTTAAAATATGCCGGTACGGTTATAACCGCTTCGGTAATTTTTGTTCCGAGATATTCTTCTGCGGTTTGCTTCATTTTCTGTAAAATCATGGAAGATATTTCACTTGGAGAATAGACACGGTCGCCTATCTGCACTCGTGCCGTATTGTTATCGCCTTTGACCACTTGATACGGAACAAGCTTCATTTCCTCGTTCACTTCGTCGTAAAAACGCCCCATAAAACGCTTGATGGAAAAAACCGTATTTTTGGAATTCGTTACCGCCTGACGTTTTGCCGCAGCGCCGACTAACCGTTCGCCCGACTTCGGAAATCCGACAATCGACGGAGTAGTACGCGCTCCTTCGGCATTGGCGATCACAACCGGATCGTTCCCTTCCATAACGGCAACGCACGAGTTTGTGGTTCCCAGATCGATACCGATTATTTTACCTGCATTATTTGCCATTGTCTATAACTCCTTTTCTCGAGCAGCCTTCTGCTCTGTGTGGAATTGATGCGAAAGCGGGGCGGATTTGTTCCACAGCAAATCCGTTCCCGCATCCGCGTTGATCGATCAATGGATGAATTTCTTCATCCACCTTTATGTTATTTTGCTTTCACTTCAATTTGTTTCGGTTTTGCTTCCTCTGCTTTCGGCAAAGTGATTTGAAGGACGCCGTTGTTATAGGCAGCATCGATCTTATCGCTCTTGACTGTCGTTGGAAGCGTAAAGGAACGCTCAAAAGAACCGTAAATGCGTTCTATCCGATGATAGTTCTCTTTCTTTGTATCTTTTTCATGTTTCTTCTCGCCGCGGATTGTCAGGATGTTGGATTCCAATGTAATCTTTACTTCGTCCTTGTTCACGCCCGGCAATTCCATTTTCACGGTATATGCATCATCATGTTCGGCAATATCCACCGCCGGCGCCCACGCAGAAAGCGATGTATCCTCATCCTGCGAGCCGCGGAAAAAGCTGTCGAACATATTGTTCATTTCCCTCTGAAGTCCAAACAGACCAGAGGGCCACGCTGTCAATTCGCGTGTTGGGTTCCATCGTACTAACGCCATTGTTGTACCCTCCATATTTATATTATTGTTATGTAACTCCCCGCATCTGTGTCTTTATTCAACCTCTCTGCCCCACATCTCTCCTTTGTAGAGAGGAGAAATTTTCCCCTCCGTTAGTAAGGAGGGGTGTCCCGATACCGTAACATGGTATCGGGACTGGGAGGTTTAATATTCCCGGCTTCTTGATTCTCCCCGATAAAGAGGACGAATTTCAGAACCGGCGTTCTCATCAATTGATATTAATCGTTCTCGGCTTAACGGCCTCGCTCTTGGGCAGCGTAACGGTTAAAACTCCGTCCTCATAATTCGCTGCAGCGGCATCGATATCGACGCCCTTTCCAAGATTGAATTCGCGATAATAATTCTTGTGTCCAATTTCATCAAACACAAAATTTTTGTTCTCCTGCGGCTGCGCTTGCACTGTCCCGCGGATTTCCATCCGGCCCGGCTCGACGTTTAAGGATATTCCCTCTTTTGAAGAGCCCGGCATATCCAGCTTGACAACAAAGGAATCTGCGGTTTCATAAATATCGGCAACAGGTTCGACTGTCCTTTCGGACGTTTCATTTTTTGTCATTGTGTCGCAATTGCAGGATACTACTGTTTTATTGTTTTCATTTTCCATGTTTTTCAATCCTTTCTTACTTCACTTCGATAGCACGGGCCTGCGATGCTTCTGTTTTCGGCAGAACGATACGCAGCAAGCCGTCTTTGATCTCCGCAGATATTTTATCTGCATCGACATCATGATCCAGCTCTATTGAGCGTTGAAAATTCCGGACGCGCATTTCATTCAGCCACACGCGCGAATTTTCCGGCACTTCATACGGCTTACGCTCGCCGCTGATTGTCAGCACGCTTTTTTCGAGAACGATCTTGACGTCTTCTTTTTTCACGCCCGGCACTTCCGCCGTAACAACGATTTGTTTTTCATTTTCGGCAATATCGATCGCCGGATAAGCCGGCGCATACGAAGACTTTGCATTTCTGAATGCAAAATCTTCCAGAATGTTATCGATGGTTTCAGGCATATTAAATCTGACAAACATTGTATTTCTCCTTGTTTAAATTCTGTGTTATATTTGATATTATTAGTGCAACCGATATGCCAGAGTTATAAGCGGCGAATGTAGTGTAAAAAAGGCACAATAAGAACGATGCCAGCTAATGATGGCAGGTCGTCTGCCATATTAGCAAGAGAAACTGTGGCATTATGGCAGAGTTGTAGGAAATAATAGCAGGCAGGAAAAACATTGCCGTAGTGTCCGACTCAAAGTCGGACAATTTAGCCAGCCGAAGGCATGATTCTGTAATACTCGAAGAGTGTTATTTTATATTCCTTGTAGACATTGCGCTTGAGGCCAATGTAGACAACATCATGGTATTGAATTAATATAATGTTGTTTACAAGTTGTCTACTCTGTGAATTCCTCTTTCTTTGACCGCACATGATCAATCATCATCTTAATATTCTCGTTCGCATTGCGGTCTTTTATAATAATTTTCGGGTTCTTTCGTCTCCATGTCCTAAAGATCTCATCGCAAATCCCTATCTGATTGCCGCACCTATAATTCTCTTCTTTTATGAAGAATCAAGATGGTATCCTATTGGATCTTTCAAACGATCAGGTGGGGAATTACGGTAGTCCTTGACACAGTAGGTTTTGGATATGGTTTTCTTTCTCTTTTTACAGACTCCTATGAATATAGATATGCACCTTTTGATGAACGACCAACGCTATAGCTGTGGGTTTCTAAGCCTGACTAAATCATTACTCGAATGCATTTCACTTTTAAGAAACAACACGTTTTGCGCTATTAGGCGGCGTTGGTCTATTTTTTCGTTTTTCCGGTGGTGTTACCTTGACTTCGGCTTTGGGATCAAACATGTTAAGACGTTTTTTAGATGCTTGTTTTACTACGCCGTTGTTGCTCTTTGTAGACTCATCAGTCTTTTGGACCTGTGCAATTGCATTTATAGTAAATATTCCAAAAACAATTGATAAGATGAGCAAACGAATATTTTTCATTTTATCCTCTTTATAATATTCAAAAAATGTTTTAATCATTTTAATTGTAAGATGGAAGTTATGAAACATTATCACTTCACAATCCAATCCCAACTATGATTTCTATCGCAACGAGGTTGCATT
>PMML01000057.1 GCA_003162695.1 Ignavibacteriota bacterium
ATTCAGGCTTGCCTTCTAACTATGTCATTTCAATAGCCACAGACAGCTCAGGGAAAAAATGGATTGGGACTGATGGTGGCGGCTTGGCGGTTTATAAAGAAGGGGGTGTAACTTCAGTTAAGGAAATAACAAATAAAAATACTCCGGAGACATTTGCTTTATTTCAAAATTATCCGAATCCCTTTAATCCTTCCACAAATATTTCGTTTAACCTTCCGGCAAAATCATTTGTGTCACTCAAAGTCTATGATTTGTTGGGAAGAGAGGTGGCAGCACTGGCTGCACAAACAATGAGCGCAGGAACTCATGCTCTACAATGGAATGCAGGCAAAATGCCGAGCGGAGTTTATTTTTATAGATTGAAGGCCGGCACATTCACACAAACGAAGAAACTCGTTTTACTCAAATAGTATCAATAGATGGAGTCCATCTCAACGATGGGCTCCATCTGAAGGTTGCTTGCCGATAATCCATTCTCATAAAAAAACTTCCGGATAAACTTTTCTTGCTTGTAATTACACGGCATGTTTTAAAATAATTGTTTTTTGCCCGGTTTTATATTCGCCTGTTTGTCCGACTGCGAGTCGGACTCTACAATGGGCTCTACAATGGATCCGGAGCAGCAAGCGTCTCTTTCAGCCAGACCTCTAATGTCTCGGATGTCCGTGTTCCGGCACTGCCGTTGTCGTGGCGGCCGCCGTGTCCTTCCCTGCCTCCGCCCGATCCGCCCCTTCCGCCGACTCCGGGCTCCTCCATCCCGCCGCCGGGTTCTCCCATATTCATGCCGGGACTGCTGCTTGAACTCTCTTTCTTAAAATCCGATTTGAATCCGATTCCCAGCACGCCATCCTTCGGCGCCAGTTCAAAAGGAACTTCGGCGGTTTTATGAAGGGGAACTTTAAGTTCATAGACAAACGCATTTCTCCCGGCTGTATATTTGACTTGCATCGAGCGAAGTTCTATAAGAAGCAAATCCTGAGTCCGATCTTCATCTGTGATAATAAACTGAACGCTTTTCTGGATATCGTCTGCTCCTGTCCGAGAAAAAATTTCCACGGGGGAAGGTTTTATGCCGTTGGCGCTGTCCGCGATTGCGGGTGAAAAATCACCAGCGGGAGAAGCACCCGATCCTGAACTGCCCGGCTCTTTCGGGCTGTTGAATCTGGCGCTCAGAGGAAACTTTATTCCATACCGTTCGCTTGATCCTCCTGAAGGATCGAACCAAACAGTCAGGCCGTTCCTCATAATTTCCCGCTGCGCGGCTTGATCGTTCGTAATAAAGCAAATATACAAATTCTCCGAATCGTTGCGGACGCCGACCATGACATTTGCTTTCTTTAAGAAATAAAGGCTTCCGTCCCAGTCACTCTGCCGGCCGTCAATGACGATATCGGTTTTTTTCCAATCGGCCGTTAATTTTATTGCACTGCTGCATCCGGTCAGAATGAAAACTGCCGCAAAAGCGATACAAATGAACATTCCCCGGATATACATATTTCGCTTCTTCATGAATTCTCCATTTACCATTCTCTTATTGAATAAAAACGCAGTTACACATTAGACAAAAAACGGACGGAATAGATTAATAAAAGTACAAGTTACTTCATTGCAAGTAAAAAGACAAATTCAGCCGGCAGATAGACGAGCGATGCAAAAAAAAGTGTGCGGGCAGCCGCACCGGTCCGGCGATTGACAAAGCGGATTGCAATGAGTAAAAATGCGCACGACAATGTAATCGCGGTATAAAAATAGACCACTCCGGCCATTCCGAGCAGCGTCGGCAGTACGGATGCCGGTACAAGCGCAATCGTATAAACAAGAATCTGCCTGCTCGTCGCACCCCCCGCGGGATCGAGAACTGTAAGAATTTTAAATCCCGCTCTTGCATAATCGTTTCTGTACATCCAGGCGAGCGAAAGAAAATGCGGCATTTGCCAAAAAAAGAGTATGAAGAACAGCGACCATGCTTCCATATTCAGTCCGCCTCGAACAGAAGCCCAGCCGATCAGCGGGGGCAAAGCGCCCGGAATGCTTCCGACAACCGTTGCAAAAGGCGTTTTTCGTTTTAAAGGCGTATAGATAAAAACATAACTGACAAACGTGATAAGCGCAAGCAAGGCAGCAGCTGCGTTCGCTGCAACGGCCAGATACAGAACGCCTAAGGCAGCGCACGCACTTCCGAAAACGAAAGCATCCTGAGGCCGAACGGTTCCCGCTGGAAGCGGACGATGCTCCGTTCGTTTCATTTTCCCATCGTGTGTACGTTCAAAATATTGATTCAAGGCTCCGGCGCCTCCTCCGACAAGAAATGTTCCAACGCCGGCGTGCAGGATCGGCAGAAGAGACGATTCCCTGCCTAACGCCATATATGCCGAACAAGCGGCGGTCAGTACAGATAATAGCGTGAGTTCCGGTTTTGTCAGAGCTGCGTATTCGCGCACTGCGCTTCGCGCCGGAAGGATATATATTTTGCTTCGTTCCGTCATCATCGTCCGGCCTGAGCGACTTTCAAGATAAGATATGCTGCAATCGAATCCGCTTCATCCTGCCGCAGCCCCTGATTCGGCATCGACGGATAGTCCGGATTCTTTTTTTGCGGGTTTAGTATAAAGGCGGCCAATTGCGATTTGTTTTTATTGTATTTGGGCACTGTTTCAAAATACGGAGGCCCGACCTTTTTCTGATCGAACAAATGGCATGCGGAACATCTGGCATTGTAAATATCTTCGCCTGTGAACGACACTTCTGCCGTTCCATATTTCGCTTCCAGCGTTTCCATTTCTTTTTCATACGAAACGGAAAGTGCGGCAGCCTGCGCCCGCGTCGCCGTGCCGATGCCGGTATATTCTCCGGCAACAGTTACTCCGACTGCAAAAAGGAAAAGAAAAAATGCAAGCGATGCCGCCTGCCGTTCTCCGGTACGGTAAAATCCGTACACAAAATGCGCTGCAGCAAAGAACAGAACGAGGGCAAGTCCTGCAAGCGAATAGAGCATGCCTGAGACGGCAGCCGGCGGAACAGCCGCTATGTTCGCCAGCAGGACGATTGGAAGCACGATGAGAGAAGCGGCCGACCACCGGACCAAACGCCGGATAATTTCTGCAGTATACAAATTTTTATAAGTCTTTTCCTTCTCAAGAGAAAAGAAGAACGATAAACCGAGCGCTGTCATTCCCGGAACAATAGAACAGAAAACAAAAAATTTTATCCAGACGCCGGGATTCAAAAAGACATCGACGATCGATTCGATCGACTGCCATTGAGACGGATCCGCCGTGACGGCTTCCGCGGCGGAAAAAAGAAATGCGCCGAGCGCTAAAGCTGCAATCCCCCAACTGCCGGCCCGCTGATGCGCTGCGCTATTGGATTTTTCATAGATTCCGATCGCTTTCGTCTTCTCCTCCGACCCCTTTTGAGCACCCAGCATCGAACGGTACGAGGCAAGCACATCCTGAAGACGAAATGTATATGTATAGAAAGCCAGCAGAATCAGCCCGGCTGCAATCAGGACGAATCCTGCGGCGGACAGATCAACGGAAAGTGCGGAAGTGGATTTCAGCATCTGTGCCTGCGCCAGCACAAGAATAAGAGCTGGAAGAAGTCCGAGAAAAACCATGACATGTTTGTTCGCAAACGGGACATGGAGACTGTCGTATGCCGCTTCAAGAACCGCCGCATCATTTTCTCTTTTTCCTTTTGCTTCGTACCGCATTGCGAGGATGGCGGAACCCAGCGCGAAGGCAAGATACGGAACCAGCACGACGGCGCTCAGTGCGGCAATGCAGACGATCAGCTGATAATGATCGATCGACGGGGAAAGAGCGATATCTTTTAGTATATCCATAATATTTTTACCGGCTATCCGCTGCAGCCGTTTGCGCGGTCAGCGGGGTATACGGTTTCGACTGCTTCACGGACGCAGTCCGGTACCACGCCTCGAATCGCAGGGTGTCGAGCGAAACGACTTTCGTATACATATAGGAATGCTGCAGCCCGCAGAATTCCGCACAGGCAATATCGTACGATGCAATGCGCGGCGTGCGGAACCACATTTTGTTTTCGCGGTTCGGAATAACGTCCTCCTTGATCCGGAACGCCGGAATAAAAAGCGAATGGTTGACATCCAGAGAATGCATAGTCAGTTTCATCGCGGCATTCACCGGAACATAGAGCGTGTCCGCTTTAACTCCGTTCGGATATTCGAACGTCCACTTCCACATTTGAGCGGTCACGCGGACCGGCAGCGCATCTCCGGGAATTTGAATTTCCTTTAAATACCCGCGCCAGCCCATATAGAACATTCCCATAAAAAGAATCAGCGGAATCGTCGTCCATGTTATTTCGAGCGGCAGGTTGCCTTCGATATTTGTCGGATGCGGGTTCCGCTTTCTGCTGTATCGTACGAGAAAATACACCATTGCGATGAGCAGTCCGATCAGCACGAGCAGCGAAATTCCGGCAATCGTCAGGAATGTCGCATCGACATAATCGGAAAACGGGGACTCCCCTTTGAACATGTTTTTTCCTTCTTCTTAAGCGAACGCGTAATCGAAAAAAGTCAGTATAAAAAATATAGCCAGCGTAACAACCGCTACGGCTGTAAAAATGCGGAAAAGCCGGTCTTCGGATTTCAAATGCATAAAAATATTAAGTACGAACATCGACTTGATACCCGCTATCACGAGAGCTGTTGCAATGACCCAGCGTCCCAGATCGATGCCGGCGAGCGCCACCGTCAATCCCGTCAACCCGAGCAGCCCGAGCCAGACCAGTGTGTACTCTCCATAACCGGCGTCATTTGTTTTGTTTTGATGCTGCATAACGATCGATCTCCGGCGCTAATGAATAAGATAAAATAACGGAAACAGAAATATCCAGATAATGTCCACAAGGTGCCAGTACAGCCCCCCTGCTTCCAGCTTGACGAACGAGTCCTGATTGATAACATTGCGCGCTATGAACACCAGCATAAAACCGAGAATAATCATGCCGATGATTACATGGAGCGCATGCAGTCCGGTCATCATGTAATATAATCCGAAATACAAAATCTCGCCTGCCGGTTTTTTCATCAACTCGGGCGATTTCGGATAGATACCGTGCGCAATTTTATGGCTCCATTCGAAATATTTATTCACAAGAAAGAAAAAAGCAAGCACGATGGTCGCCGAGAGAAGACTCATGGAAAGAATCTTCTTCCCGCGCCGGATCGCTGCAATCGACATGACGACCGTCCAGCTGCTCGTCAACAGAATGAGTGTGTTCAAAGTACCGATAAAAACATCGAGTTCCGCACCGGCAATCCGGAATTCATCAAAATGTTTGAAACGGTACACTGCATAGACAATGAACATTCCTCCGAAGAGAATCAGTTCTGTAAAAAGAAAAAGCCACATCCCGATGCGCGAACCCTCATCGTCCCGATGCGTATGGGAAACCGCAGCTGCCTTACTCACTCGCCCGCCTCCGGCTTTTCATATTCGGAATAATCGTACGGTCCCGTGATGACAGAAGGAATTTCATGAAAATTTTCCACCGGCGGCGGCGACGGAACCGTCCACTCTAACGTTTTTCCGCCCCAGGGATTCATCGGCGCTTTTGCCCCGCGCCGGATTGAAATGAAAAGATTTGCAACAACCAGAAAAATCCCGGCCGCCAGAATCCACGATCCCACCGACGCGATCCGGTGGAGCGGCAGGAACTCCGGCAGAGAATCGTAATACCTGCGCGGCATACCCAGATAACCGAGAATGAACATCGTAAAATAAAACATGTTGAATCCCACAGTCATCAGCAGCCATCCGATCATCGCCGGTTTTCGCCGGATCATTCTTCCGAACATTTTGGGAAACCAATAATGCATCGCCGCAAAAAGCGCAAAACCGGCTCCGCCGAACATGACGTAATGGAAATGCGCCACGACAAAATACGTATCGGTCACATGAATATTGACCGCCAATGCGCCGAGCATTAGTCCCGTAAACCCGCCGATGCAGAACTGAACGATCATGGAAAGGACAAACAGCAGCGGCACATCGATCAGAATCGATCCTTTGTAAAGCGTTGCAATCCAGTTGAAAACTTTAATGGCGCTCGGTATCGCAACAAGAAAAGTAAGCAGGGAAAAAACAAACATGCCTGTATTGCTCATGCCGACCGTGAACATATGGTGTGCCCAGACGAGCGAACCGACGGATGCGATGGCAATGCTCGAGTAGGCGATAAATTTATATCCGAAAATCGTCCGCCGTGCGAAGACCGGAATAATTTCCGATACGACGCCGAGTGCGGGAAGAATCATAATATAAACCGCCGGATGCGAATACATCCAGAACAGGTGCTGGTACAGAACCGGATCCCCTCCCATCGCCGGATCGAAAATCCCGATACCGAACAGGCGTTCAATTGTCACAAGCAGCAGTGTAATGCCGATGACTGGCGTTGCGAGAATCTGCACCCATGCCGTCGAATAGATAGCCCATATAAAGAGCGGCATCTTGAACCACGACATTCCCGGTGCGCGCATGCGATGGATGGTTGTAATGAAATTCAGGCCGGTCAGTATGGAAGAAAATCCTAGAATGAACGCGCCGGCGAGCGCGGGAATAACGTTCGTCGTTGTGCGGATGCTGTAGGGGACGTAAAACGTCCAACCGGTATCGGACGGGCCTCCGGGAAGGAACAGCGAGACGACGACCGTGAGTGCGCCGGCAAGAAACAGCCACCACGAGAACAAATTCAGCCGGGGAAAGAAAACATCCTTCGCGCCAATCATAAGAGGCAGCATAAAGTTGCCGAACACCGCTGGCATGCCGGGAATGATAAACAAAAAGATCATAATGACGCCGTGGAGCGTGAACATCTGATTGTACGTTTGCGGATCTACAATTGTTCTTCCGCTCGAGAACAGTTCCACTCTCATCAGCACGCCGAGAATGACAGCAACGAGAAAAAACAGCATCATCGTTGCAAGATAGAGAATTGCAATCCGCTTATGGTCAGTCGAAAAAATCCATCCAAACAAACCTTTGAACTTGGTCGGAGCATGCAGATAATCAGGTTCGGCAATCTCTGCCGCCAGTGCCGATTTCGTCATTGCGGCTCTCCCTTCTTCTTTCCCGGTTTTACAAGAAAGACTATAACAAAGACTCCCACCAGACCGAGAAAAACAACTCCGCACACGCGGACGATATCAAGGGCATAGCGCTGCCCCGCGGGGTCGTAGGCATAACAGAACGAAAGTACCTTCGCAATCGTCGGCCCCGTTCTTCCTTCAGATGCTTCCATGAGCGCGAGCTTGACATCGAGAGGAAGGTGCTGTATGCCGTACAGGTAGCGTGCAATTTTGCCGCTCGGAGAAATAACGGTCAGCACACCGGCATGGACCCATGTCCCATTCTCTTTTTTATAAAAGAACCCGGCCGCGTCCGTGACGCGGTGAATATTAACGCTGTCGCCGGTAAAAAAGCGCCAGCCGTTCGGATCGACTTTTCGTTTGATCAGGCTCAGGTAATTGTCCTTCTTATCCGCGGCAAGTTCCGGCTTCTCTTCAGGATCGAAACTAATAGTAACAATCTGGTAATCCTTGCCCAATTCAAGATCCATTTTCCCGACAATATTCGCAACCTCGGTCATCAGCGGATTGCAAATACCGGGACAGCGGTAGTAAACAAACATGAGAATGGTCGGCTTTGTGATAACCGATTTCAGCTGAACAAGATTTCCGCTTTCATCGTAAAACTCCGCATCCAGCGGAATGGTCTGTCCGAGCTTTTCCGCGATACCGACCGGCTGGTTGTCTTGAGCGCCAAGCCGCACGACGGCGAAAATAATCAACACGAACACCGGGATAAAAATTTTCATAGCTGTTTCCTTTTTCATTAAATCGGCCTGGGCAGATTATTTATTTCCTGCAGCAGCATCGTCCATTGCTGATCGTTAAATCTTAAAACTTCGGTTTTAAAGCCTGCATTCTTCGGTTCTGCTGATATCGTGTGAACGAGTTCATCCAGTGAAAACGGTTTCCCCTGCCTTAATGTCCACACCGACACTGTTTTTTCCAAATCATTTGTTTCTGAGAGCAGAGTCGGATATTCATTTTTATGTTCTTGAACGCGCTGGATAACAATACGCACGGCATTCGTGATATCCCGATTTTCATTTTCAATTATTTTCAATGCTTTTTTGACCGGTATTTGCCCCGCAACATTCACTCCCTTTGCAAGTTCATAACGTGCATCGAGTTGTTCCAGTTCTTCGCGTGATTCCGAGGGCTGGTTCGGCGCGAGCGACCGGATAAAATGAATAACGGCAAACCGGTCGGCAGGAGTCATATAATTGAAAGACGACATCGCGGTTCCCTGCAGGCCGCTTTCCAGCGTCGTATAGATTTGAGGCACTTTCGAACCGTTTTTCCATCCGGCAAGGGAATGAAAATTTCGGGGCTTCGATGCAAGCGACGCCGCTGTCGGTCCGTTCCCGTCCCCATTGTCCCCGTGGCAGGAGGAACAATTTTGTGTATACAGATCTTTTCCTCTTTGCACAAGTTCCGGCGAAGAAATTCCGTATTTCAGCACATCCACAGCCGGAAGCACGCGCGGACTCTGGAGCGGAAGATCCTGACTGAGAGATGAAGAATCTTCGGGAACACCGGGAATAATGCTGTTTTTTCCGGTCGTTGTAAGGTTTCCGACATACAGCACTCCAAGCACAGCAAGCACGACAAGAAAATACAAATATGAATAACCGAAAAGTTTTTCCGGCTTTCGTCTCAAATCGTTCCAGTTTATTTCGTCTTGTTGCTTCATTTAAGAGCGGCAAATAGTGAATGGTAAATGGTTAATAGTTAATTGTAAATAGTAAATTATAAACTGCAAACAGTGAACTGTGAACTGACAAACTCATGAACCGATAAACCAATCAACAACTACGAACTAATTAACCTTTAAACATCATAACCTAAACTCCAGTCCCCGTTTCAATTTCGGGTCGCCGACGGGCACAAGCGAAAGATTCTGGACCTGCCATCCGAGAACGATGAGAACCACTCCTGCGATCAAGATCGGAAAACTGATTTCCATCCACCCCAACGGAGGAGTTGCACTGAATGCGGGCATGATCAGCCAGTAGAGATCGAGCGCATGCGCAAAAAGGAGCCATACCGCCATGCGGCGAAGCGTGCGGATATTCATTTTCGCTTCCTGCGGCAGCAGCACAAAATACGGAACGGCAAACTGCACGAGAATGAGCACGATGGAAATATATTCCCAACCGCCATGCCAGCGTGCAATAAACCAGGACGTTTCTTCGGGAAGATTCGCGTACCAGACCAGCATAAACTGGCTGAAAGCAATATATGCCCAGAAATTGACAAACGTAAAGAGCAGCGCACCGAGATTATAGAAATGATCGCGGCGGAGCTTTGGAAAAAAACCCCGTTCGTAAAGTACGGCCGTAACCAGAGTCAGGGCGGCAAGGGACGCCGTTGCAGTTCCCGAGAAAAAATAAATCCCGTAGATTGTCGAGTACCAATGCGGGTCGAGACTCATTCCCCAGTCCACTGCAAAAATCGTGAGAGTAAGGGCAAAGACCGGCATAAAAATTGCCGAGAGTATCGTATTGATTTTCGTCAGGCGCTGATCACCCGTTGCATCCTGCCGCGTCGAATTCCGTGTCAGCAGCCTGATAAACATTATCCAGACAATGAAAATTCCGAAAAACCGCAAGATAAAAAATGATCGATTCAAGTACGGTTCTTTCATGCGGAGCAGCGCATCCGAAGCTGCTATATCTTTCTGTGCCCAGGCGAATACAGTATCAAGATTGAACAGAATAGGAATCGCCAGAAGTGCTGCGAACGGAACAAGCCAGGCTAAAAATTCATTCACGCGCCGTATCGGTACGCTCCAAACCGCTCCCGTAACATACTCCAGTGCCAGAAAAAAGAGCGCGCCGATTCCGATGCCTGCCAAAAATAGAAAGTTGAGAACGTTATTGAACGCAGCTTCCCGCGCATCGACAATGTAACCCAGCGAACACAGCGCTACACCAAGCCAGACCAATCCCCAGCCGATCAGACGGTTTTTCGGTGAAACCTTTATCTGTGTCCGTTCAATATGTTCCATCGTTCACTTAAAATCCGATTCATGCGCATGCTGCGCCCGCTGCAGCGCGCGGATATATTGTATGATTGCCCACCGATCTTCGCGCGAAACCTGAGACGCATAACTCGGCATCGCATTCTGCCCTTCGGTAATCACATGATAAATAGAACCGTCCGGCCAGCTTCGGACTTTGTCCGACAGCAATGTCGGCGGGTTCGGGAATTGCCCCTGCAGGCGGCTGTCTCCCCGCCCGAAATTTCCGTGGCAGGGACTGCAATACGTCAAAAACTTCTGCTGGCCGCGATCGAGGACTTCCTTTGTCGGAAACAGCGGATTTATCAGATATTTTCCTGCTTCTTCCGGTTTTCCTTTATACGGATACGGCATATACCCGCGTGCAACGGTTCCCTCTACTGGCGGACGCATACCGATGCCGTCATGGAAGAACGAACTCGGCTGCTGCGCCTTCAGCTTGGGCTGTACCATCATCCAGTCGAACGGAGGAAGATACAATATCTTATTCAGAGTAAAGTACGTCGCCGCCGAAGCCGTCAGGCCGATCACAAGCAGCAGACCGAGAAATTTCGGATCGAACAGCGCCGGGCGCATATCCTGGTCGGCAGGAACAAAATAGACCGGAGCGATTTCTTTGCTGCCGAGAGACTTGAAGAACCCGGTCACTTCTTTTTCGTCGAACTTCGGATCGTCCGCCTGCACCGCGATGCCGAATCGATTCGACGATATACTTTTCATATACGGCGTATCGTGCAGCGGATGAGCATTGTTCGGAAATTTGAAATAAAGTACAATCATGGCAAGCGTCGAGAGCACAGAAGTTGCCAGAACCGTGACCTCGAACGACACCGGAACGAATGCGGGCCACGACCAGAACGGCTTGCCCCCGATGACGAGCGGGTAATCTTTGATGGTCACCCAGGAAATAAAAAGCACCGCGCAAACCGCGCCGAGCAGCCCGAAGGCAAAAGCGAACAATCCGATCTTCGACGTCTTCAGCTTCATAGCCCTATCCATACCGTGAACCGGATAGGGCGTGTGAACGTCGAATTTCGTGTAGCCGGCTTTTTCCGTTTCTTCAGCCGCATGAAGGACGGCATCCGGAGAATCGAACAGACCTGTTATTGCATAAAGATTTTCTTTCTGTGCCATATTCATTCATGATAATGCGGCTGCGCATTCTCCATCACACCTTTTAATTCCGCAATCGCTACAGACGGCAGGAACCGGACAAACAACAGCACGAGCGTAAAAAATAAACCGAATCCGAGCGCCAAGACGCCGAAATCGAAAATCGTCGGAGAAAAATGCCCCCAGCTCGACGGCAAAAAATCGCGGGAGAGCGAAGTGACGATAATGACATACCGCTCGAACCACATCCCCACATTGACAAGAACGCCGATTGCGAACATCGCGGGAATCGACGTGCGGATTTTTTTGAACCAGAATAACTGCACGAACAACACGTTGCAGGAAACCATAATCCAGTATGCCCAAGCATACGGCCCCAGCGCGCGGTTGAGAAAGACGAACCGCTCAAACTGGCTGCCGCTGTACCATGCCATGAAAAATTCCACCGCATATGCATAGCCGACCATCATGCCGGTGGCCAGCATGACTTTGTTCATATTCTCAAGATGTTTCAGCGTGATGATCTTTTCGAGTTTGAAAAATTTTCGCACGCCGATGAGCACGTTTTGCACCATGGCAAAACCGGAAAATACCGCGCCGGCAACGAAGTACGGCGGGAAGATGGTCGAATGCCATCCGGGAAGAACCGAAACAGCAAAATCGAAACTTACAATCGTATGCACGGAAAGCACGAGCGGCGTTGCGAATCCGGCAAGAATCAAATACATCCGTTCATAGTGGCTCCAATGCCGGTTGGAAAATCTCCAGCCGAGACTCAAAATCGAATATGCGAGCTTTTTATGTTTGTTTCTTGTCCGGTCGCGCAGCGTCGCAAAATCCGGCACAAGACCCAGATACCAGAACACAAGCGAGACCGTAAAATAGGTCGACACGGCAAAAACATCCCAGACAAGGGGCGAGATGAAATTGATCCACAAACCGTGCTGATTCGGATACGGAAGCAAATACCCTGCAAGCCACACACGCCCGAGATGAGCGACGGACACGAACATACCGGCGCATATCACGGCAAAGATCGTCATGGCTTCGGCAAACCGAGCAATAGCATTCCTCCAGCGCTGCCTCATCAGAAAGAGAATCGCGGATATCAGCGTCCCTGCGTGTCCAATGCCGACCCAAAAGACAAAGTTCGTAATATCGAACGCCCACGCAACCGGCTGGTTGAAACCCATGAGTCCGAGTCCCTTGAACAAAATAGCCGTCACCGACGCAAGTCCCATGGAAAGTATCATAAGCGCAATGCCGAATGCTATCCACCAGCGGCGGGAAGGAAAGCGGTCCAGAGGCGCCGAGATGGCCGCGTCGATCTCCGCAGACGTCACAACGCCTATGGTAATTGCAGGTTCTTGAGTATAATCGATTGTCGTCATTTTCTTTTTATCATGCCGAAATATTGCGCAGCTTTGCGATGTATGTAATATTCGGACGCACATTTGTTTCTTCCAAAACATGATAGCCAAGTCCATGCGTGCGCATTTTGGATACTTCTGAATTCGGGTCATGCATATCGCCGAATATAATTGCCGTTGCAGGGCACGCTTCCTGGCAAGCCGTTTTCACGTCGCTCCCGTGCAGTTCCCGTCCCTGTTCCGCAGCATACTGCCGCGCTTCCATAATACGCTGAACACAGAATGTGCACTTCTCCATCACCCCACGCGACCGGACAGTCACTTCCGGATTCTCTGCGAGCACAGCGGATTCCTGTTCGTAAAACCCGTTTGCAAAATTATCACGCCAGTTGAAAAAATTGAACCTCCGGACTTTGTAGGGACAGTTATTGGAACAATATTTTGTTCCAACACATCTATTATAGACCATCTGGTTCAGACCGTCGGGACTGTGGTTGGTGGCAGACACTGGGCACACATTTTCACACGGCGCGTTGTCGCAATGCTGGCACAGCATCGGCTGGTGGCTGAGCAGCGGCGCTTCGTCCGTTCCGGAGTAATAACGATCGATGCGGATCCATTGCATCTCGCGTCCCTTTGCTGCTTGTTCCTTGCCGACTACCGGAATATTATTTTCCACATTGCAGCCCGCAACACATGCATTGCAGCCGACACACTTATTAAGATCGATCGACATCGCCCATTTAACGCCGCTGTATTCAAACTCTTTCGCAATATTCGTCAATTCCTTTTCCCCTTCACGCAGGAAATTCGGATTCCGGCTGTATTCTTCGAGCGTTCCTTCGCGTATAATGTTTCGCTTGAATTGAATGTCGCGGAGAAATTCATCGTCGAGTGCATGGTGTTCCTGCGTTGAAGCAAGTTCATATGAGCCTGAAATTTTGGAAATTTTTGCGCCTGAAAAAACTCTTGTCCCGGAAAGCAGCGCCTGCGGGTAAAGTTTTGCATCGAATCCGGCATTTGAGCCGACGGGTCCGGCATTTGTCCGCCCATACCCGAGTGCGATTGAAATTGTCCCGTCCGCCTGTCCGGGTTGTACAAACACAGGCATCATCGCCGATGCACCTGCCAGGCCGATCGTAATCAGATCGTTATTCTGAAGGCCGAGTTCACGCGCCGTTCGGGTCGAAACTGCCGCGTAGTTATCCCATACGATCTTGGAAATTGGATGGGGCAGTTCCTGCAGCCATCCGTTGCCGGCAAAACGGCCGTCTCCGATATAATAACTCTCCGTCAGCACGATGGTGTAAGCATCGATTTCAGACGGAACCGGCTTAACGGCCTGACGCCCGAACGCCGGCAGCATTTGCACCGGTTCTGCGAACTCTATCGCACCGTCATGGAGTGAAGAATACCAAAACGTTTGAAAATCGATTTTTGTTTTTGCAGCAGGATAGACTTCCGTTTTCCACCGGTTCTTAAGATATTCGTGATATATATGTTCCGAATACCTCCCGCCCGCCCAGACAAGAAGGATGGATTCCTTCTGCCGCGAATCGTACAGCGGCTCGATGACAGGCTGCTGAAGCGACAAAATCCCCGTGCGGATTTTGAAATCGCCCCACGATTCAAAATCATGATTGACCGGCAAGGATATTGTGCAATGTGCGGATGTTTCATTTTCCGCCTCGGTCAATCCGATACTGAACGGCACAGCATGCAGCGCTTTTTCATATTCGAGCGATTTCGGAAAATGATATGCCGGATTGGAATCGAAATGGATCACAACGCCGACTTTGCCCGCTTTCATTCGCGCGGTTAAATTTTCAATTTCCGAAGCCGGTGTAAGCCGGACGATTTCTTCGGCCGGCTGGTTTTTATAGAGAACTCGTGCGCCGAGCAGTTCGTTCACCTCATTGACCGCTGCGTGCACTTCTTCCGGCAGCAGGTCTCCCGCGTAGACAAGAGAAGCTCCCTTGTGTATTTTCAAGTCATGGACGAGCCGCTCCAAGACATCTGCCGAAAGCGAATATTTCACAGCAAATTCAGCAATATGACCGACGGCGCCGTCCGTCATGCCCGGTTCGAGTTCATTTTTTAATGCGAGTGCAAATTCTAGATATGCATCCGCGCGCAGACGGAGACGATAATCCGCATTTGCACCGGTTAAAGACATTGTCGATTCGATGCAATAAAGCCGACTGAATTCCGCGGTTTTCAATATATCGCGGTTATCGGCATACTCCCGAATTTGTTCAAGTACCATTCCCTCGGTACCGAGAATATCCGCTTCTATCGCAAGGATGTACTTTGCTTTTTTCCAATCGATCGCGGGAAACTCTCTTGTGCCATAACAGGCTTCCCAGGCACGCCTGCGGTTTTCGTCATTGAACAATTCGTACGAATAGAGTTTCGCCGTGTGGTAAGTTTTCTTAAAATCTTCCAGAGTATTTTTTGTCGTCGGAGAATGAATACCGTGCGTGATCAGTGCGATTTCTTTTCCGTTCGCTGCCGCATCGCTGAGTTGTTTTACTATTTCCGCATCGGCCTTGTCCCATGACAATTCGACTTGAATTTGCGAGCCGCCGTACTGCGGCCGGCGCAAGCGAGAGGGGTCGTACAGGTTCAGAATGCTTGCCTGCCCTTTTGCGCAGATTTTTCCCCGGTTGATCGGATGATCCGGGTTGCCGTCGACTTTGACGGGGCGTCCTTCCCGTGTTTTAATCAGAATGCCGCACGATTGCGAACAGCCGGTGCATGTCGATGCATAATAATTCGGAACGCCCGGCGTAACTTCTTCCGGCTTTTTTGTGTACGGAACGATCTCTCCTTTATCGCGATAGCTCCTGCAGCCTGCAGTTGTGAACGCCGCGGATGCCGCCAGGAGCGCCAGGAATTGTTTGCGCGACATTCCGGAGAGGCTGTCGGATTTGAATTCATCCGGCACACCGGGAAGAAACTCATCGGCTTTTGCATCGCCGCCAGCTCCCTGGGAATAAAGCCTGTGTAAACTTTTCCAGTATTTTGATTCTTCTGCCATGCTTCTATTTCGCTCGCTTCACGGAAAGAGGATGAGGATGCGGGGGATTTGCAATTGTCGATGGCCGATTATGGATCGGCGCTTGATATCTGCTCTTTGAAGAAAATATTTTTTCTGCTAGAGTACCGGTAAATGTTCCGGCAACAATCAGTGCGAGCGTTTTTCCAAAAAACGAGCGCCTGCTTTTATTTTTCGGCTCTCTCTCATTCATAACGTTCTCCCTATCGATGGCATGTCGCACAATTTTCCGGACCGTTTTTAATTCCCGGAATATTTTTCAAGTTTTCATGCGCGCTGCGGTGACAACTCAGGCACGCGCCCATTGTAAACTCCGACACCTGCGTCATCACATCCATATGTTCGACATCGCCGTGGCAATTCGAACACTGAATCCCGCGGTTTACATGGACGCTGTGATTGAAATACGCATAATCGGGAATACGATGCACACGCTTCCACGGAAGCGCTATGCCTTGTTCATAATATTGCGTCAGTTTGATAATTTCCGGTTTGTTTTTTCGGGCAACGGTATGGCAATTCATGCAGATTGAAACAGCCGGCAGCGATGCCGTCGGAGACGATGCAGCTCCGGTGTGACAATATTTGCAGTCGATTTTCATCGTGCCGGCATGGAGCTTGTGGGAAAACGCAATCGGCTGAATCGGAGCATAACCGATCCCATCGCGTTCCGGCCGGGAGAGAAAATATGTCGCTGCACAGAAAGCCGCTGCCGTGAAGAGAACAAGCGGGATGCGTATGCGAAGCGTATAATCAAGGATCGATTTTTTCATGCCCAGCAGCGCCTGTTGTCGGTCGATACATGATGGATAATTCCTTTTTGGGTCCAGCAATTTTCGGATGCAGGCGGGCGACCTCTTCGCATACCGCACCGGAATGCTACAAAATTTTATCTTTCAAAGCAATCATTCTCTTGCGAGAAGCGGGCGGTCCATAGGTACTCTGCTGCTTTCACCGCTTCAATGCGGAAAAACGCCCAATCTGTTTTTCCTGAAGAATATTCATGCCAAACAACGCCTCTCTGCGTGCGATAGTTTAAAACATCACCGGAACGTCATGCAGTTCCCGAATATTGAATTTTTCGCCTCCTGTCTTATCCTTGAATTCCTTCAAAAAGGGGAAATCATAAAAAATTTGCATGCATAACTATCAAGAAACTCTTATCTTAAAAAAAGGAAATCAGTGTCATGGATTTTTTATAAAGGCGGCTATGCTCGATAATGCTCTGTTGCTCTTTGCACATGAACTTTTTACATCATACGGAACCTATTGCCATCCAGGCTTTTCATCGAGCCGCTTTACACAAGAGGAATTCTTTTCCTGTTTAAAATCGTTCGATGAATCGGGATTATATCAAAAAAGCGTGATCGGGACATCGGGAGAAGGAAGGCCTCTGGCAATGTATACCGTAGGAAGCGGACCGGTGAAGGTACTGCTCTGGTCTCAGATGCACGGCGATGAACCGACAGCAACGATGGCGATTTGCGATATCTTCGGTTTCCTCCGGAACAATCCTTCGCACGAAGCTGTACAATCGATCCGTGAGAAACTGACTTTATATATTCTGCCGATGTTGAATCCGGACGGTGCGGAACGCTTCACGCGCCGCACGGCGCAATTGATCGACATGAACAGGGATGCGCTCGCCCTGGTAACTCCCGAAGCGCAAATACTGAAATCCGTCCGCGATTCGATGCAGCCGGAATTCGGGTTTAACCTGCACGATCAGGATCCGCGTTTGACGGCCGGCGCCGCAAAAAAGATCACCGCTATCGCCCTCCTCGCCCCGGCCGCCGATGAACTTCGTTCCGACACACCGGTACGGCTCCGTGCCAAGCATGTTGCATCGGTGTTTGCCGAAGTGCTCATGCAGTTTATCGACGGTCATATCGCAAAATGGGACGATATGTTCGAGCCGCGCGCATTCGGAGACAATATCCAAAGATGGGGGACGAGCACCGTGCTTGTCGAATCCGGCGGATGGCCGGACGATCCAAATAAATTTTTTATCCGAAAATTAAATGCCGTTGGATTACTCTGCTCTCTCTTTGCAATCGCGACGGGGGAATACGCATCCTCGGATCTCGAAATCTACGAGCGAATTCCGTTCAATACAAAATACGCATTCGACTACCTTATCCGCAACGCAACGTATATCGCTCATGAAGACACGAATCCGATTCATGTCGATGTCGGCATCAATTATGAAACTTCCGTTCAGGAATTGACCGGAAAAACCGTCCGGCTTGCGCGCGTTGTCGATGTGGGCGATCTGAGAAACTTCACTGCTTTTCAGGAATGCAGCGCAGACGGCCTCCTCCTCGATGCACGGCATATCGTCATCGATAAAACTTTCCCGGCCGAAGAAGTAAATCAAATCCTCAAGCAGCGATGACTGCCAGAACGGCCAACTTGCACCACCGGTTCATTTTCCCTACTTTAAACTCGCACGTACATTTTCTGCGAAAAGAGGCCGCCGGTGCGGAATTTTAAGACATAAAAACAAATCGGGTAATGAAACAAGAATCCATCGTTCCGGGAAACCGGAAAAACATACAGCTTGAAAAAGGAGCATCAAAAGCTCTTCAAAAGAGGCAAACCGATTTCGAGGCGGAAGCGGTTCCGCATATGGATGTTTTGTTCAATTTCGCTCTTCGTACAACTGGCAACGGTGACGACGCCCACGACCTTCTTCAGGAAACATATATGAAGGCGTTCCGATTCTGGGATAAATACGAAAAAGGAACCAACGTGCGGGCATGGCTGTTCCGAATCATGAAGAACTCCTATATCAACCGGTACCGGAAGGAAACACGGGAACCGGGAATGGTCGATTACGGAGATGTGGAAAATTTTTACGATTCCATTCGGGACGAGAGTACCGATACGAATGATTTACAGCAGAAGATGTACAATAACATGCTGAGCGATGAGGTTACACAAGCACTCCAATCACTTCCCGAAGATTTCCGCACGGTCGTCATCTTGTGCGATATCGAGGGGCTGACCTACGAAGAAATTTCTGATTTTCTTAATTGTCCCATCGGCACAGTGCGTTCCCGTCTTCATCGCGGGCGGAAAATGCTCGAAGATATGCTCCGGGATTATGCAAAAGACCGGGGACTGATCAATAATATTTAGAAAAACGTGCTGTACTTTGAACTTTTTTATAAGATACCATGCATCTTTCAAGAGAAAAAAGACTTGTTGCCTTAACGTCGGTGCTTGCGGCGGTATTCCTGACCGGATTCAAGCTCACTGTCGGCCTGATGACCAACAGCCTCGGTATTCTTTCCGAAGCTGCACATTCCGGACTCGACCTTCTTGCAGCCATTATAACGCTGTTCGCTGTCATCTTTGCCGACCGGCCGGCCGACGACGATCACCGGTACGGCCACGGTAAGATCGAAAATATTTCAGCATTCACGGAGACTTTGCTCCTTATTGTTACCTGTGTCTGGATCATGATCGAGGCAATTCAACGGCTCCTGACGCATACACATCACGTCGAAACGACCGTGTGGAGTTTTGTCGTTATGGGGACCTCGGTTCTTATCGATATAACACGCTCGCGTGCATTATACCGTGTCGCAAAAAGACATAAGAGCCAGGCGCTTGAAGCCGATGCGCTGCATTTCTCCAGCGATGTGTGGTCGTCGCTGACCGTTATAGCCGGATTGGTTTTTGTTAAAATCGGGTATCCGGAATTCGACGCATTTGCCGCACTCATCGTCGCCCTTCTTGTCCTGTTCGTCAGTTACCGACTTGGACGAAGAACAATAGACGCTTTGATGGACCGTGTACCGAAAGAAACAACGAAAAAAATTGAAACGGCGATTCATTCGGTCGATGGCATTGAAGAAGTGCGCAGCGTCCGAACGCGTTCTTCAGGATCTAAGATTTTTGTCGACACAGTCGTCGCCATCCGGCGCACCATACCATTCGCACAGGCACATGCCATTATGGATCAACTCGAACAGGCAGTGCATCTGGTCGAATCCAATGCTGATGTCGTTGTCCATGCCGAGCCGTTTGCAAGTCCGCGCGAATCCATCATCGACAAGATTCGTATGATCGTTATGGACAGGCAGCTTCGCCCGCCCCATAATTTGGAAGTACACGTCACGGAAGGAAAATATTACATCGATTTCGATGTGGAATATGAAAAGGGATCGAGTTTTTCAGAAGCCCATAGAACCGCATCGGAAATCGAACTGCAGATCATGAAAGAGCTTCCGCTGATCGGAAAAGTGACCGTGCACATGGAAGAGTACGAAGCTTCCGAGCATGAATTGGAAAACGTCACAGGTACAGAAGTCCGGCTGGCACATCGCATCACGGAAGAAGTCGAAAAGAACGCCGATATCTTCGGCTGCAAAGATCTGACCTTGCTGCGGGAAGGATCTCGCTACCACGTCACTTTCACCTGCCGGATCGCCCGGTCAAAAACACTCGATGAAGTGCATCGGATCATTTCGGAAACGGAAGCGGACCTGTACCGGCAGTTCAAATCTATTCGCCGCATCATTATTCATGCGGAACCGGTGTAGAGCAGAATTAAGAATACAGAATTTAGAATTCAGTTCGTGGTGCTTGGTTCTTAGTGCTGAAGTTCAAGAAATAGTGGATGGTCGAACGAAGAACTACGAACCACGCACCGATGAACTAAAACGTTCTCCATTTCCAATTCACCATTTACCATTTTAAAACGGTCTATTAAACCGCAGAATGAACTGCGCTTTACTTTTAATATCTGTCCGCCACGCAACACCGGCCCGGAACGACCCATTCCGGTCTCCCACAGCAACGCCGAAATCCTGTTGAAACTCTTTCCATGTAATATTGCCGAAACCATCTGCGGCGGATGCGCTCGAAGGAGACGTTCTTGTAAATCCGGCATCGGAGAAAAGAATAAAATTGAACATGCGGAAAAACCAGCTCCCGAGAAAACCGATGTCGTCCAGCATTCTTCCGTCAAAAATGTATTCCGCATTCATCAGGATCATCCTATTGCCGGTATCGGATTTGAATGGAAATGCATTCATTGTACCAAAGCCGCCAAGTTCAAAATCTTTCTGAACCGGCAGGGTTCCCGCAGATGATCCTGCGCGGAAACGGACATTGAAGCAGTCGTATCCGCCGAGAGGCTGGAAACGCCTGACATCGATTAAATAACGGTCGAAATCGAAATCTCCGCCGAAATCTTTCTTTGCATATTCTGCGGAACCGAAAACATCCCAGCCCTCGGAATTGCGTTTTTCTTTAACAACCGTACTGAGTCCTGCCGTAAGAAGCACACTGTGCATGCTGCCCGGATCGATGGCCGGATTTTCACGGAACCATTGTCCACCGCCGAATAGCGCCCAATCGACATTCTTCCGAAGCGATTCATAGTTATCGATGCGGTACGCAATCGAAACTTCTTCTTTCATCGTTTCGGATTTCGCATAATATGCTGCATGCAGCGCGTATCCCTCGCGCTGAAAATAATTGCGGAAGTCCTCATGAATCAGCAATGCTGCAGCCGTATTTTCATTCGTAGAGATGATCCATCCATCCTTCGTATCGGTCAGGTTGTATCCCTCCATACCGAGTTCAAAAATCTTCTCCGATGTTTCGTCCGAAAAAGAAAATTGCCGCGCAAGACCGAGTTCGCCGCGCCAGGTATGGGATTTTACACCCCAGCCGCCGAAACCGTACGCATTCCAGTCCTTGAAGCCGTCCCAATAGTATTTTTTCTCGGCGCCCAGACCTAAGAATAATCCTTCCACACGATTGTACCGAAACATAAAACGATCTATGCTCGTTTGTTCTTCTGCCCAGGGAACGTCAAACGTTCTTTTTCCCTTTTCCATTTGTTCTTTGGAAGGGCGCCATCGATTCAGCCTGAGGCCTTTTCTCTCCTCGTATCCCTCGATGATCCCTCCCTCCTCTTTTACGATCGTTCCGTTCACGACCAGAACATTTCCCCGCACGCGCCCATTCTTTTTAACCAGAAGCGATCCTCTGCGGACCGTCGCATTTCCTTCGACACAGCCGCCGATTGACAGGTTCCCGTTGAGCACAACAATGCTTGTATGAACGGTATCGCCGGCGTGAATGACAGTGTCCCCTCTGAATACGACTGCGTTGCTGTCCGATAAATTTTCGCCGGCTTGTATGTCCTCTGTGCTTGTGTCTGAATGTTTCGGTTCGGTCCACCCGTGTTCCCATTGATCGGTTATGTGCCGTATAAAATCCTCGATATCCGATCCGAGTTTTTTATCGAAACTGCTTTCTTCTTCGTCGCCGCCGCGAACCGTATCGCGCAGCTGTGCGTATGCCCCGGCCACAGTCATGCCGTACAGCATGGCTGCAACGATCATCCATCGATATCTCATTCTGACTACTCCCGGTTTTTTGATTTTTGTTCTCTCTGGTTTACGCAATACAGGGCAAAAAGTTGCAAGAATTCCAGAGGATCTCCCGTAAAATGCCTGACCATTTTAAACCGATATTCATTATATTAAAGAAAAAAAGGAAATGCCATGCGTTTAGCCGTCAACATCGATCATATCGCAACCATTCGCAACGCACGGGGAGGGAAGGTTCCCGATCCGGTTGAAGCCGCGCGTATTTGTGAAGGGGCCGGAGCCGCCGGCATTGTCTGCCACCTGCGTGAAGACCGCAGGCATATGAAAGACAGCGACCTTCTGGCATTGCGGTCGAGTATTACGACAAAGATGGATCTGGAAATGGCGGCAACGGAAGAAATCATCGAAATTGCTCTCCGGATCAAACCAGAACTTATCACTCTCGTTCCTGAACGACGCCAGGAATTAACTACAGAGGGCGGGCTTGATGTAATTGCAAAGAAAAAACATTTATCCTCCGTTCTCGAACGGTTTCGCAGGGAAAATATTCATGTCAGTTTGTTCATTGCACCCGACGAACGTCAGATACATGCCGCGGCTGATATCGGCACAGATATGATAGAACTACATACCGGTGAATACGCAAATTCCGATGAAGAAAATGAAATTCAGGAATATTTGCAGCGGATTCATGAATCAGCTAAACTCGGAAAATCGCTGGGACTCGGCGTCAACAGCGGTCACGGACTCGGCTACGACAACATCAAGCTTATCACGGCAATCCCGGAAATCGATGAAGTGAGCATCGGATACGCTATTATAGTCCGTGCGCTTTTTGTGGGATTGGAGCAAGCGGTAAAAGAGATGATGACGCTGGTAAACGGTTAAAGAAGTTCGTGGTTCTTCGTTCTTAGTGCTGAAGTTCCAGAAACTATGAACAGTAAATAGTGAAGAGTCGAATTAAGAACCAAATAATTTCTTAACTGCAGCCTGACCGACTGCTGACGCAGTAATTTGAACCAACTACGAACTAATGAACTAATATTATTTCTTTTCTTCCAATTGAATTGCCACCTGCGACGGTTGAATATTTTCCACATAGAGGCCTTCCGGGAAAATAATACTCGAGCGTGCCAGTGTTTTATGGACTATGCCTTCATGCGCATTGAAGAAAATAACGTGTGCTTCAAGTTTCTTTTCGTTGAGGAAAATAAACGACCGGCGGGGGCCGGAAAATGTCACTTCTACCTCTTCCGGTTCCATTTTTTTTACGGAAAGTTCCTGAGGAAGATTGTCGCAGCGCAGAGGAATGACATACGTTTTATAATCGGTTCCCGATTCATGAACAAAAAAGAACCACAAGACGACTGTCGAGAGGAATGCGATAACAATTTCTTTGTAATTCCTCCTGAAAATTTCTTTCCATGGTTTCGAATCCGCAGCCGGAGTAATTTCCTGATAAAACGCCTCCAGACGATGCTGCAGTTCTTCGATATCGCGCATGATCTGTATGTCTCCGTTGCGCGCCACTGAAATGGTTCCCCGTTCTTCGGACACCACAATGCAAAAAGCATCCGTTCGTTCCGCCAGGCCCAGAGCCGCTGCATGCCGAGTTCCCGCCTTTTGCAGTTTTCGTAAATTTTTCGATAACGGCAGATAGCTGGAGAATTTTGTCAGTTCATTTCCATCGACAATTACCGCACCGTCATGCGTTGGTACACCCGGAGTAAATATAGTCTCCAGCAGCGCTTCGCTGATCTCTCCGTTCATATCCGTTCCGCCGTTCAGGTGGCGAACAATCGGGTTCTTCCCCCGGATAACGATCAACGCACCGGTATGTTCCTTTGCCAGCGTATTGGCTGTGTTGACAAAAATCCCGACACGGCGATGCCACATGCTCAGCAAACGCCGGGACCGTTTGTCGCGGAAAAAACTCCAGCTCGCAAGTTGTTCGAGAAATTGTTTGATCTCTTCCTGAAAAATAATAACAACGGCGATCAGGATGATGGCAAAGAAACCCTGAAAGACCGTCGTGGTCAGCAGGAGATCCAATTGCCTTGCAATACCATAGGAAATGCCGAACATAAACAAGCCGATGACGGCAAACCCTGCGCGCGTCCGTTTGAACCAGATCAAAAGCGAGTAGATGATCAGGGTCATGAAAATAATATCCAGAATACCGGAAATTCCTATTGAGGTTATGAATTCAATCATGCTCCGATTCCTTTTCCGCCGGTGGTTCGATAAGCGACTGCCGCAGAAGCGGCGTAAATTGTGTATTGCGTTTAAGCTTCAACCGCTTGACAAGTTTCTCAGTAAGAACTTTTTCAATTTCCTCCCATTCTTCTTTATCCTTCTGAGATTGAATCTTTATCTTCCCGCCTGCAACCTGTCCATAACCTCCGGCAAAGCGGGGATTTTCAACGATACTGCGCAGGAGCTCCGATGCACCGATATCCGTCTGCACCGTGCGCAATGAAATATGCAGATTATCTCTGTGCCTTCCCGTACACATTGCCCAGAGATTGCCTTCGCACGTAAGCAAAAAATCCGCCATCTGTGAAACAAGATCGGGATTTTCCACCGATCCCAGATGAGAGACGATCACGCGCTGGCGAATTTGCGCGTTGCGGATACCCACCACCATTTCCCGGAAAAACCTGCGCGGACGGGAAGGATTTTGAATCCGCGCCAAAACCCGCACATCGCACAGCGGCAGCAGTTCAAAATAGGTATCGATCGTATCCCGGTTCGTAACGCGATAGAAATCGAGCGTATCGGAAAGGATTCCATAAACGAGTGCTGTTGCAAGTTTTATCGGGATCTCGATTCCCTTTGCAAGCAGTTCGCGCGCCATTAAAGCCGAAGTAGCTCCCGCATCGGGAGCAATGGAAATAAAGTCCGCAGCCGGTTCCGCTGTACCGGTATGCTGATCGACGACAATGGCTGCTCTCCGTTTTTTGGGAAAAGAATTGTTTTCGAATCCGGGCTGCGTATCAACAAGCGCAATGTTCGGATAAAATTTAAAATCGGACGAACGCAGTTTCCGCGCCGGAATTTTGAGCAGCCGCGCCATTTCACGATTTTCCGTCCGGCCGATATCGCCGCCGTAGACTATCTTGGCGCGTATGCCGATCGTTTCCGCCAGATACTGAAGCGCGTAAGCAGACGAGAGTGCATCGGGATCCGGATAGTCGTGCGTCAGCACCAGCAGCGGATCGAGCTGTTCCTTATGCTCCTCAAGATAATACGATAGTTCCAGCGGTTTCATGTTTTGTCTGAATTGAAATTAATGTGCTCACGACAGTATAACGATTTCCCGCGTAAGGTGAAAGAGGAGGGCGGTAAAAGACGACAGCATTATTGCTTATGAGTGGTCTCTGGAAGTGCAAAAATCCGAAATGTGCCGTACGTCGAAACAAATGAAAGGTGTTTTTTAATCTCAGCAGTTGATTCCAGAGAACGCGACGAGGAAATAAGATATGCCGCTCCCTTTTGAAGCATTTCCAATAATTGATCTTCTGAAATTTTATCACCGACTGCCCAGCCTTTGCGGTGCATAAAATACAGGTAAATGCTCGGTGAATCATCACCTGCAGCAATAATGAGGATTTGTTTATTGGGCAGCACCATATTAAGATGATTTTCTATGGTGAACAGGTCCCACGGCTTTTCTGCACCCTCAAAACGGGATAAAGCACGAACGGATCCGAGAACAGGCACAAGCATCAGAAGGAGTATCGTCAACCGTCCCGCCCAAAGTCGAGTCTCCGATTGTTCAAGCATCCATTGAAATCCCGAAGTGACGAGTACTATAAGTAAAGGAATTGCAGGGATTGCATAGTAATCGTGTATTTGAAACATCGGAAGAAAGACGGCCATATACGCCAGATATCCCAAAGTATAGAAGAGAAGAAAATATTGGACGGTTTTGTTATTGATCCGCCTCAGATAATAGATTCCAACACAGAAAAGGATAAACTGAGCATAGTTAATATAGAGTTCCGGCAGCCATTGGATAAATACTTTTTTCAGCACAGAAAAGGCAACATAAGGATCGTATGGAAAATTTGAATTGAGTCTGAAATCAAAATTATGGTAGGTATTGCTTAAATAGCGTGCATAAAAATACCACACTCCAACTATGACCACAACCAATGCAATGCCTTCAAGGTGAAGAGTTATTTGAGAACGCGAATATCTATTTCTCGTCAACTTTAAGAGAAGAAACGGCAGGAGCACAAAGGCCGATATTTTTATCAGTGCTGCAATTATCAAAGCAATGCATAGAAGGCAAAAATATTGTAATTGATTTGAATCTTCATATTTTAATATTGCATATAATGTCAAAAAAATAAATGCGAGCGATGGAATATCCGGCAGCACATTGATCGAGTAGTAACAAAACAGCGGGCTGAATATCAAAAAGAATGTACCGAAAAAAGCTAGAACCTGAGATCTAAACATTGTCCTTATAAAGAAAAAACATGCCATAAGTGCCAGACAACTATAAAGCATAATGACAAGTCTCCCCAATAGATGGCTAAATCCAAACAGTCTATATCCAAGAGCAATCGTATAATTCACGATCGGAAATTCTAATCCGGTAATCCCCGTCTCTGCTCCCCTGTTATCGACACGCGGTAAAAAAAAATTCATGCTTTCTTCTGAAAAGTTCCGCGCTACAGAAAGTGTTTGAGTTTGGCGCCACTGATGGAAACCGATTGGAGGCAGATTGAGGTATCTCACATGAACCGCAATCTGGAGGAACAGGATAAAAGCAATCAATGCAAGACTGGAGGTCGATTCGATGAAGGAAATCAATAATTTGAATATTTTCATTGGTCAAGCGCTCAATTTACTTGGAAATATTTTCTAACTTCTTTTGAATATTCAGGTTAAAATAAAAATATTTTCCCATTATTCATAGCTTACAAAATTATCGACGAGTAATCGTTTGTTTCGACTTAAACATCCTTCCGTCCTCTTCACGATATAATTGAATACAATACGGAAGGTTCGGACGATATTCCTGCATATGTAAAGTCCTCGCTTCTGGAAATTAGTCTCTCTATACCGGTGACCGCGGGAAAAATCAATCTCTGTACATAGCAGGAAATTTACTTTTGTGAATATCGGGATTTGGGCGGACCGAGAGATCTGATAATCACGCTTATCTGAGAATGAGCAGTAATTTTATCTCCGTTTCAAGTACAACAGTCCGACCGCGACCATAGCCACCCAGCCCATGACCTTGATCTCTCCGTAAAGAAGTTTCCGCTCTGCTTCATCGAACGTCAGCTCGACCAATTCCATTTCTTCCAGATCGTCAATGATCGGCTCGCAAACTTTCCGGGCATTGAGTGCAAGATATAGATGTCCCATTCCGCCGCCGTTGTTTCCGTTTGCCCGATAGCTGCCGAACGGGATCCATTCCTCCGCTTCGCATCCCATCTCTTCCCGCAATTCACGTTTCGCCGCTGCCAGCGGGTCCTCACCAGGCTCCAGATGCCCTCCGACCGGAGCGAATGAGGTTCCCTCCACCGCATATTTCGTTTGATGAAACATGAGCAGCGTCCTTCGCTCCGTGACCGGCAGCACAAGTGCATAGTTGGGAGTAATAATCCAGGGCCAGTTGTCGATGATCCTTCCGTCCGGCAATTCAATAGTATGCTTTTCAACTTTTAAAAATTTGTTATGGTCGAGAATCGTTTCTTTTTTGAGAGTCTTCCACAATCGCATTTTGTCTCCTTCATGTGAGTGAAAGAAAATATAGGACAAAAAAGGAGACAATAAAACTGCAATCCAATCAATTGGTTTGTCTCATGGAAAATCACAAAAGCAGGTTCGAATCGTTACAAGAAACGATCCGCCGTATCAGACACCTCTCATTCTTCCCGAATTCCGGCCTTTCTTCCCATTTTTAAGACAGGTTTGACTCTTTAATATTTCTTGTTTTAATTAGGGAACCGAATTGGTGTTTCTTTCGTTTAGTAATTTAAATTCAAAGGGATACTATGAAGACAACAAAACATTACGGAAAGAAGACGGACATAGCGCTTTCTCTCTGGGTCAAGCTCGCCAGGGCGCATGATACGTTCAGCCATCTTGCGGCGCAGCATATACGCACTTTCGGCCTGACGCAGGCGCAATTCGGCGCTGTGGAATGTCTCGGTCATCTCGGACCTATGCTGATCGGTGATTTAACAAAAAAACATCTTGTCAGCGGCGGCAATATGACCGTGGTCGTGAATAATCTTGAAAAAGAGGGAATCGTCGAACGCACGGTATGTGAAGACGACCGGCGGGCATGCACCGTACATCTTACGGATAAAGGCAAGCGATTGTTCAAAAAAATCTTCGTCCCGCATGCGGAATACGTCGTCCAGCTTGCGTCCGTGCTTACGGAAAACGAACAAGAAGAACTCGGCCGATTGCTGAAAAAACTCGGAACAGGCATTGCAAAAACGGCATAATTCTCCGAATATTCCTTTATTGATGATGAATTTTTAATTTAAGTTCGAAACTAATATCATTCGGCCGTTGTTCTATTCTATGGATGGAGAATCCTCATGAATGAATATATGGTCACAATTCAATTACCTGAACAGCCCAACGCAGAGTTTATTTCTCTCATTCCGACCCAGCGCGAGCATGTGAATGAACTTATACAGCGGGGGCTGCTTTTGAGCTACAGCCTTTCGCAAAATCGTGAAATCCTCTGGGTGGTCATCCTCGCTTCATCCCCGGAATCTGCCCTGCGTATTCTCAAGACAATGCCGCTGTTTCCGCATATGCAATATGCCATTACGGAGCTGATGTTTCACACAACACCGGCGTTAGCCGCGCCCCAGTATTCTCTTAATTAATTTTGTTGATGCTCTTTTCTCATTACAGGAGGTCTCAAATGAAACGATTTTTTCAGCTTGCCGCCGCTCTCTTAGCGGTATCGTCCTTGGCGTTGAGTCAATCAGGATGGAAATTAGATAAAAATCATTCCTCGATCGGCTTCAGCGTTAAGCATCTTGTGATTTCTACCGTATCGGGAAATTTTAAGGATTTTGACATCACACTGACAACTGCAAAGGACGATTTTTCTGATGCGGCAGTTCAGGCAGTCATAAAAATGGCAAGCATCAATACCGACAACACAGCGCGGGATAACCACCTGAAGTCGGATGACTTTTTTAACGCGGAAAAATTTCCAGAAATTAAATTTACAAGTACTTCGTTTGAGAAAGTTGGCGAAGGAAAATATAAAATAACCGGCGACCTGACAATACGCGATGTAACAAAAAAGGTCGTCTTTGACGCGGTCTACAACGGCTCCATTAAGACTCCATGGGGAAACACGGCAATGTCCTGGACGGCAGCAACGGTTATCAACCGGTTCGATTATAACCTGAAATGGAACAAAGCGCTGGAATCCGGCGGGCTGATAGCCGGACAGGATGTAACAATTACAATAAATCTGGAAATGGACAAATAGTTTTTTCCGCAGGTTTATTGGAAAAACCTGCGGAGATTTTTTCCCCATAAATTTTCATCCCGGGGACCGAAATTGACGGTTTGGTTTTCGGATTCCAGCTGCCCCTTTTGCTCTTCCTTATCATACTCGCTTAACCGCATTTTTTCACAATTCTATAGAACTTTTTTACAAACACAACATGTTTTTGTATTATATCCATCCTGCAGGAAAGGTTTTTTCTTTCTCAGATCGTGTTTACTTGTTGATTATGTTGTATCTATTCTATAAATTTTTCTAATAATTTTACTATTTAAAATGGATGAGGCGCAGGAATTCATGCGTCAGATCATATATGTTCGCTGCCATTCGATCATAATAAATGTTTTTGGCTAGAGATTCCGGTTTTAGCTGTCTGATTGGCAGAAGTGAATACTTGATCTATCACATTTTTTTTAAGGATCTACACAATGAACAAAACATTCATCATGACATTGGCGATCCTATTTACATGCCTTTGTTTGAATTGCCGAAATGGAATTACCGATGAAAGCAATGTCATCACAACCTCATCGAACCTTGACACTGGGTTGCCTGCACAAGGACTTTTGGCGTATTATCCATTTAACGGCACTGCTGACGATGCCAGTGGAAACGGGAACAATGGAACGAACAGCGGTGCGATACTGACCTCTGACCGATTTGAGCATAGTACGAATGCTTATCATTTTACCAATGGTGCTTACATTCGTATTCCCGAATTATTTCCCTCTACGGTCTCGGGGTTCACATTTGCGGTATGGGTAATGAAAGACACACTCGACGGCCAAAATCATGAGGTCATTTTTAAAGGCGCATCTCAAGGAGAGACAAGTATAGGCATTACAGGTCCTTTATTAGGTTTTGGCGTCGTCCTCGGAAATGATCCATCCAATTGGATTTCGGCTAACATAACCGACACATTAAAGGCCAGGACATGGTACTTTCTCGTCGGTCGATATACAAAAGGTCAAAAGGCTGAATTAATGGTCAATGGATATTTGGCCTGTTCACTTGCAATTCAGGATCTCAATCTGTATCAAGATGCAAGTTCCATTTTTAATCCTTCTGTAATTGGGACGGTGCCCAGTCAAGCAAATGATGGGTGGAATGGCATTATTGACGACATCAGAGTTTATAATCGAGCATTATCTGATGCCGAAGTTCAAGCGCTTTTTCATGAAGGCGGCTGGCAGTAAAAATTATTTACGGATAATAATGCCGGCAATTCATACACACAAATGAAACAAAGAGACTAAAATAAATCGTAGAGAACGATTCAAGATAAACTAAGGAATAAATTCTAAACGGGATTGAATTATTTTTCATAACTTCAGCCGGACATTCGTTATGAAGCTGCAATATTTTCATAAAGGAAAATTACAATGATCAAATTAAGCCTGTCAGCAATGCTGCTTCTTCTCTTTTCTGTTTCATTCGCCGATGAGCTTGGTCTCACGAAAGGCTATGTTATCGAGAATGTTCAGCTTGTCGATACGGCAAACGGCTTAATACGGTTCAAGGGAATGGATGTCGTTATTTCTCTTACTCCGGATCAAATACAATACCGTCAAGTCATCGCATACGATCCTTCGAAACCATCAAGTGTTGTTCTCAATAAAAAGCTCTCCGATAAATTTATGGAAGCGCATAATATTGAATTGGATACTTCCTCACGGATAAACGTTTTAACGGAACATGGTGAGTCCATCAGGTGTAACTTTTATCAGGAGATGGACTCCACTGTTGTATTCCACACTGATTACGGATTGATTACAATTGCCAAGAATTTGATTGTTGAGCCTAATTATTTAAATAATAAATTTCGACCGCACAATTATACATATAAAGTTACAACAGCTAATGGAGAATCGTTTGACGGCAGGCTTATCTCTTCTACCGATTCAACGGAAACGTATCAAACAAATATCGGCAACCTTACTCTCCTCAAGAAAGACATTAAGGATGTTTCCAGCAATTCGCTGGACAATAGGTCATTGCTGTTCGGTGATACATTCCAAGTCACGATGTTTAGCGGAGAATCGTTTGAAGGTGTTTTGCTGTCTTCAACAGATTCATCCGAAACGTATCGGACAAAAGTCGGCAGTCTTACCATATTAAAAAAGAAAATAAAAAATAATATCATGACTGTTTGCAGTGTTCCATTAGATGCCAAATATCTTCTCTTCGGAGATATATTTACCGTCATAACGTTGAACGGTGAATCGTTTGACGGTAAGCTCCTTTTTGCAACCGATTCAAGTGTAACGTATGTATCGAAGAGTGATACTGTTTCCGTATTTAAAAAAAGTATTATGACTGTACTGAATACTTCGCTGGAAAACAAGTTGTTTCAATCCAGATATACTCTCACCGTCGCAATAATCAACAAAGAATCGTTTCATGGGAATCTATTATTGTCAACTGATTCGACGGTAACATATCAAACAAACACCGGTATTGTTACTCTCTTAAAAAGAAACATTACGACTGTTGCCAATACTCTCAACGATCTTGTCTCTCAAATCAGCGAAATGAATATTCACCTGCCGTCTTTGTGGAGTGTATACATCGGAGCCGCAATCCCGTCTGGAAATTTTTCTGGAACATCAATCTCCGGAGGCGGCGCCCGAACCAGCTATACGGCAGGTATTCAATTTTTTACAGGCGGTCCGTTTGGTTTGTTGGCGGATATAAGCTTCTCGTCGAACTCAGTCAATGGAAATGCAACGAGTGATATACTTAAAAACAACCTGCAATATCAATATGCAAACGCTGATATATCTATAAATAATTCATCAGCCGGTAATTGGACGAACATCGTTCTTCTCACAGGATTAAAAATGGGGACAGAAAATACAAAAGGATCAAATTTTTATATCGCACCGATGATCGGATTGGATCTTTCGATGCCGCCCAAACTGTCCGGTGATTATTCCGGCATTTATTATTCTGGCAATCCTGGAGGAATTGTGTTCAACACTTTTGCAGGTCATCTGACTCAGACTTCTGCGAGTAACATAGCGTTTGTAGGCGGTGCAACAGCAGAAGCAATAATTTCAGATTGTATTACAGTTCAAGCACGATATATTTCTGGTAAACTGAATTATAACCTGACATGCTCCGATAATATCAGCAGGTCTTTTGAGCAGAACATTTCACTTTTTCAGCTTTGCATAGGTGCAGTTATCTTAAAATAAAAGAGATGGTCTGTTTGAATCCTTCTGCAATATTGTTTTACCATCTTCTCACCAATCCCCATATATTGCAGATGATATCAAAGTTCAGCCGGAGCGAACCGAAGACTGCTGTTACCCGATTGTAGAATTATTTCCTCTTGACCAACAATAAACACATCTTGATGCAGTCTTTCTCACAAACGAAGCTTGACATTGCTTTTCACCTTCAAGCTCCGCATCCTATCTCGAAGAATTACAGATTCGCGTTGTGATTCTCTAACACATAGAGCTGACCGGTTGATACAGAGAGAATTATATCGTAATTTGTGAGAGAGCTAAAAAAATCCGGACGCTTAGCTCAGCTGGTTCAGAGCGCTGCTCCCGACTACGTCGGGACAGAGGTCGTTATGAAATATTTTGTATATATTCTGTACAGCAAAATATTGGATCGATTTTACATCGGGACTACAAACAACATTGAACGCCGGCTCATACAGCATAACCGGCCGCATAAAGGATATACAAATTCCGGACAACCTTGGGTTTTATTATATTCAGAACAATTCGCTTCTAAGAAAAATGCTCTTATAAGAGAGCGCCGCATTAAAAGAAAAAAGAGCAAGGAGTTTATTGAAAATTTAATTAAATCATCGGACGCTTAGCTCAGCTGGTTCAGAGCGCTGCCCTTACAAGGCAGAGGTCGTAGGTTCGAACCCTACAGCGTCCACTCTGTTTTCTTCAAACTTCCTGCTTTTCTTTTGGTTCAGACCGCTGCTCCCGACTCTGCCGGGACAGAGGTCGTAGGTTCGAACCCTACAGCGTCCACTCTGTTTTCTCAAACTTCCTGCTTTTCTTTTGGTTCAGCGTCCACACAGAATTTGTACATGGCAGATTGTAAATTCAGTTCTTAGTGCGTAGTTCTTGGTTCGTAGTTAAGAGCCAACTAAGGACTAAGAACCACGAACTAAGTCACTCCTCACTGCCTCTTCGAACTCTCCTGCTTTTTTATTTTTTTTCACATTATCCCATGTAAAATAACGGCCGTTCATGGCTATATAGACGCCGTTCGGAAGCACTTGAGCAAAAGCCAATGCGCTGCCAAGATTAAAAAGACCGTCCGAACTGCCGAATTTATACGGAATCATTGCTCCTGTTAATATGATCGTTTTGCCTTTGACGGATGTACCGAGTACTTTTGCGGTCTCTTCCATCGTATCCGTACCGTGCGTAATGACAATGCGTTCCTCTTTTGACTTGAGACACTGTTGTACAACTGTTTGACGATCCGCATCGGTCATTTCCAGACTGTCGATGAGCATCAGCGTGCGAAGATCCACATCGACTTTGCTCCTTCCCAGCTTCAACATCTCCGGCAGGTGCGTCGCTTTAAAAAACAACGTCCCGTCGATTTCATTGTATTCTTTATCGAATGTGCCCCCCGTTATGAACATTTTAACTTTCATTTTTCACCTCGCCGATGTACGGCCTCTTTTAAAATGTCTATCGCCGCTAAAATCTCCTCCTGTGTATTATAATAATGCGGTGAAAACCTGAGTTTACCCTCGCGAAGGGAAATGTCAACTTTTCGCTCCGCCATATATTGAAACACGGAATCCGGATTGATCTCCCCTTTTGGAAGAACAGTCACGATTCCGGAACGTTCCTCAGGAGAGAGCGGTGTGATCAATTCAAATTCATTCATCGATCGCAGCTGCTCGATAAGAAGCTCGTTTAAAGCAAGAATGTGCGGCTCGATCGCGTCGATGCCGAATTCCAGAAGCGTTTCCAGCGCGGCGTTCATGCCGATAATGCCGGGAAGATTCAAGGTTCCCCCTTCATACCTTCGCGCTGATGCTGCGAGCGGCTGATCGAGCTTGAAAAACTGCCATGGTTCCGCGACCGAAAGCCATCCGACATGTGCCGGTGCAATCGCGTCCTGCATTTCCTGTGTAACGTAGAGAAATCCTGTACCATGCGGAGCCATTTGCCATTTTTGCGAACCGCTTGCCAGGGCATCGATTTTCATTTCCTGTACATCAATTTTCAGCGCGCCCAGCGCCTGAATGCCGTCGACCACAAACCATATATTTTTCCGCCTGCAAAGACCTCCGATCGAGGCAAGATCCGCCCGAAAGCCGCTTAGAAACTGCACAGCGCTTAACGCCACAACCCGTGTCCGCGGCGTGATCGCCCGTTCGATCATCTCCGGCGTAATACGCTCGTCATGCGCCGGAAGCATATCTATTTCCACGCCGTTTTTTTTTAGATGGTAATACGGCTGCACATTCGCCGGAAATTCTGCATCGTTGAGCACTATGCGGTCTCCCGTTTTCCAGGGCAATCCGCTTGCTACGACATTCACCCCATCCGAAGTATTGAGCGTAAAGGCAATCCGGTCCGCGGATTCCGCGTTGATGAGTCTCTGAACAGCCGAACGACAGCTGATCACAATTCGCAGGTCAGTTCTATACGTATCGATAGCGCCGGCAGAACGTCCTGCAAGATGTTCGCCGATCGCTTTCAGGACTCGCGTAGAAAGCGGACCCGTTGCGGCATGGTTAAAATATATGCGGCCGGCCGCAGTGTGCGGATAGAGCGCACGGGCTTTAGTAATTGTTTCTTCGGGAAGAAATTTCAATTTTACCTGCATATTGAAAATATAGCGACGCGGTTCCGCAAAGGCAAATGTGAAAACCGGTCAATAGTCAATAAACAGTATCGGTTCAACGTGCTGCAGTGCTGCGGTTCAACGTTGTTTTATTATTCAGTTCTTTGGTTCTTTGGCTTTTTAGTTTATTGGCTTCTCCTTACTATTTACGATTCGCAGTTTACAGCTTAATATTATTGCTTATCCCGGAAAAAAGGAATATTTTCAACAAAGGATTCATTTCTCAATTTCACACAACAATACCGGTACTATGAACCGATTCACCGCTGCTCTTCTTTGTACCCTCCTGTTTCATTCGGCTCAGGCACAGCCCGTCATCATGCTCAAAGGTCTTGTTCTGGACAGCGCGACAGGGCAGCCTTTACCGTCGGCAACATTGCGTGTTCTGAATTCATCGAAAGGAACCGCCACGAATGCCGAAGGCGCTTTTCAATTGGCGCTCGAACCGGGCCGTCAGATAGTCGCTGCAAGTTTTATCGGCTATGTATCGGACACGGTTTCCGTTGTACTGGCACCGGAAACAGCGCCGCATACATTCCTCCTTCGCCCGTCCGTCATTCCTTTGCCCGACATCGTTGCGTATGCGGAAGAACGGGATCCGGCGGAAGAAATTATTCTCAAAGCATCGCAAAAAAAACATGCAGCGCTCTCGGAACTCCGGACCTATCAATTTAAGGCATCTACCAAAACCACGGTCCGCTCTGTTTCCCGAAAAAACGCAGCCGACACTATCGTTGCATGTGTCTTTGAAACGCAAAGCGAAGGATATTGGAAATTCCCGGATCTATTTAAAGAGATCCTTACCGCCCGCCGCCAGCCGTTGTCGCTCGACCGGCGTATCAATACTTTTACAGTCGGTCATCTCCCGAATTTCAACGACGACCGCGTTTCTATTGAAAGCTATTCCGTTGTCGGACCGACAGCTCCGGACGCTCTGGAATATTATTCCTTTACGATGCTCGACACCGTGTCCATCGATAATGCTCCGGTTTACCGCATTCGCATGAAACCGAAGAGTTCGAACACACCGTTGTTCGACGGCACTATTTCCATCGCATCGAAATCGTTTATGGTTATGTCCGTCGACCTGCAGGCAAACGAAGCAATGAATCTGGCGCCGATAGACCGTTATCACATCTCCCAGCAATTCTCACTCTACGACGGTATTTATTGGATGCCGACGAACAGTACGGAGCATGCTGCGTTTTCGGGTTTATTTATCGAACAGGTTGCACAGATATCGGACTATATTCTTAACAAAGAAATATCCGATTCTCTTTTCGATCAATATGCGGTAACTGCAACCCCGGAGGCCGACAAACGGGACTCGGTATATTGGAAATCCGCCGCTCTTATTCCCCTGACAACCAAAGAACAGGGAGCAAATCGGCGGCTGGACAGCGTTCTGCAAAGCTCTTTTATCACGAGAACACTTCTCGCTCTTTCAATGTCATCGTTCATATGGGATGACCTGCCGTTTACATCTTTTTCGGATTTTCTTCATTTTAACCGGGTCGAAGGACTTTATGTCGGAGCGGGCATAAAACTTCCTGCCGGGAAAACATTTTTTCCCGAACTCCGTCTGGGTTACGGCACATCGAATGCAAAATGGAATTATGATGCAGACTTCGAGTACCGGCTTCCCATCCGGTCGCCGATCTTTCTTGGCGCTGCTTTGTACGACCTTCTCAAATACCGGGAGGGAGAAGCATACCCCGTGTTTCTTATTACCGAACGGACATTGTTGGAGCATGACGATCCGGTCGATTATTTTCATGCGGCCGGATGGCGTATCTTTACGCGTGCAGAAATTTCTTACCGCATACAGTGCAGTCTTGAATACCGTTTTGAGCGGGAAAACAGCGTACAGCAAACCACGAATTTCAGTCTTGATAAATATTACTCAGACGGCGGCCTTTATCGCCCGAATTCAGCCATTCTTGACGGGAACCTTCGCAGTATCTTACTCGGTCTAAGCTACGATACCCGGCAATTTTTGGCAGCCGGATTTTCCGATGAAGTTGAACAAAACCGTAACAATTGGCAATTAAGATTCGAGGCAGAGCATGCGGATCGGGGATTCTTGAAAAGCGATTTCGAATTCGACCGCTGCACGGCTCTCCTGAAACGGCATCAATTGATCTCCGGTGAAATGCGCCTCGATATCGACTGCTCGGCCGGATATTCGGACGGCGCACTTCCTCCGCAAAAAATGTTCGACGTCATCTCCCGCAGCGACGTCCTTGAAGCAGGCGCTGCCATGAGAACTGCATTGGAAAAAGAGTTTGCAGGCGACCGGATTGCAGTCGTTCAAATCGATTATACGGTCGGGAGCGACCCCTTCCGCTGGCTCGGCATTCCGGTTATTAAAAATACCGACCTTATTTTCTTTGCCGGATCTGCCTGGTCGGATATATCGGCGCCGGGCATTGCATTGCAGACCATCCCCGTCTCAACAGCCAGGAAGATCTATACCGAGGCCGGTTTCGGACTCGGACGGGTCTTAGGATATTTTCGGATCGATTGTGCTTGGAGGATCACACACCGGGAACATAACAGTTTCTATGTCTCGATCGAGACTCCTTCGTTTTGATTTTTCAAGCCGGCAGAAGCGCTCTGCTGCTTCTTAAATCCAATGCACTTCAGGACTTTTTTCTCTATCTTGATGATATAGTATAAAACATTTTTGAATGAAGCACCCCCTCATATATTCGTTTTTTCTCATACTTCTCGGAATTTCCATATCCGCAGCACAGCAGATCGTTCCGGCATCCGATACTGCGCGTCACATCTCGAGTGTGATAGACACAACGAAGATCCATGCCGATTCCACCGGCAGAGCAGATTCGACCAAACAGAAAAACGGCGTCGATACGGTCATTAATTATTCAGCTCAGGATTCGGTGGTCTACGCCATCCATTCGCGCACGATGCATCTGTTCAAAAAAAGCGAGCTTAAATATCAATCCATCAAGATGCAGGCAGAACTGGTGGATATCGATTGGAACAGTTCCATATTAACCGCACGCGGCATTCCCGACACGGCACACGCAGACTCTATACTCGGAAAGCCTATTATGAACGACGGCGGAGAAGAGTACCGCGGAGAAGTGATACATTATAACTTCCGGAGCAAACAAGGAAAAATCAAAGTCGGAAAAACGGATATGGAAAACGGATACTGCCTGGGCGAGCAAATCAAGAAAGTCGACACGGACGAATTGTTCATCGCCGACGGCCGGTTTACAACCTGCAGCCTTGCAGATCCGCATTACTATTTTACAAGTCCCAGAATGAAAGTCTATGCCCACGATAAAATCGTAGCAGAGCCTGTTTATTTTTATATTTCAGATGTTCCGATCCTTGCCTTGCCGTTCGGCGTTTTTCCGAATCACAGCGGCCGCTCATCTGGCATCATTACGCCGGGTTACGGAGATGACGCTACATATGGCTGGTATTTGAATCATCTCGGCTATTTTTTAGCGGCAAGCGATTATTGGGACCTTTCCACGGCATTCGATATCTACTCCCGCGGAAAATGGATGAATCAAACAATCGTCAATTACGCATTGCGATATAATTTCACGGGAAGCATCGAAGCCAGCATCACAAGCCTGAACAACGGAGATCCCGGCGATCTGAACTACAGTCAATCGCGCGATTATCACGTCAATATCATGCATTATCAGGAACTCGAACCATCCCCCAACACATCGAAAATCGCTGTTAATTTTACATTCATGAGTTCAACCTATTTCCAAAATTTCAGCACGAACCTCAATGATCTCCAGCAGCAGAACATCATCTCATCGGCAAACTATTCAAAAAATTGGGATGAGGCGAACCGTTCGCTGACGGTAAGTTTAGATCAGGATCAAAATCTTGCATCAGGAGATATGGGATTAAAACTGCCTACTATTTCTTTTACTCAGGGAACGATATACCCGTTTCAAAAAAAAACAAAATCCACAGGAGCCGATGGAACGACATCTGAACCGGACAAAAATCTGCTTGAAATGATCGGGATCAATTACAGCGCTGCATATACGAACGACCGGGTCAAGCAATCGCAGCTCTTCGACAGCGCATATACCCCCGCCGGCTGGGTCGACAGCGTCAGGGATTTTTCACAAATTAATACAAACTCTCTCACTCAGAATTTTTCACTCAGTATTTCACCCAAGCTCGGTTATTTCACCATCAGTCCTTCATTCTCATGGAGCGATACGCGAACGATGGTAAACGGCCATATGCCCGTGCTGAATTCCGACAGTTCTGTCATTACGAAGGACACTTCGAGCTGGGTAAGCACCGGAGTGATCAGCACCGGGATCTCGACAAGCACGAGATTTTATGGCATGCTTAGTCCGGACATATTCGGCATTACGGCAATCCGCCAGACAATAACTCCATCCTTTGGAATTTCGTATTTCAAATACATCTACGGCACGAATATGCAGAACCACGCTATGATCGGAACATTTAATATCGGCAACAACTTTGAAATGAAAGTGCAGAAGAACGACAGCGCGCAGACGGAAGATAAGATACAGCTTATGAATGTCTCGGTTTCATCCAGTTATGATTTCGCTGCGGATTCAATGAATCTGAGCCCCGTATCGATCGCCTATCACACGGATATCGGTTCAATTTTAAGCGTGGGAGGCGGAGCGACGTATGACCCCTATGCATTCGATACTACCGGAGACAGACGCAGTAAAAGTTTTGAATGGAATGAAAACGGTGAACTTGCACGTTTGACGAATTTTAACATTTCACTCTCGACGTCCCTTAAGGGAGAAAAGAAACAGGATAAGAAAAATTTGAGCCCGGCGGACAGCGCCCAGCAGGAACAGAACCGGGTCAACGGCGACGGATCGTTTCAGGCCGCCCAGCAAAGAACATATCAGACTGTTTACGATAGAGAGGAAGCCGATTTCAGCATCCCGTGGAAATTGAGTCTCAGCTACACATTTTCACAGTCTCAGTACGATCCGCGTTCTATTACTCGAAGTTCATCAGTCAACATCGACGCTTCGTTTAATCTTACCGAAAAGTGGCAAATATCTTCACGCGCTTCATACGATTTTCTTGCAAACAAACAATATATTCAATATGTCAATATAAGCCGCGACCTGCATTGCTGGCAAATGAATTTATACTATTACCCTTCCGGAACGCTTGCCGGCTACCGCTTTGAAATACGCGTCAAAGCCCCGCAGTTGAGCGACCTCAAACTTACCAAACAAAACAACCCGCGATAGAATGAATGATAAATCGAATTCTCTACAAGCTGTTTTATCGTATACACGATCTTGCGCTTCGCCCGCACATACTGTCCGCTATCGGCAAGCTGAACTCCGAGCCGCAACCGGAAGCACATAAACTTGCGGCCTGTCTTACGGAAACTTTTTCCAGCATTCTCACGCCTGAAGAATCAGATGCAGTTCAATTGCTTGAATCAATCCGGACTCGACTCGAATGTTCGAATGAAAGGATTCTGATGACGGATTACGGCACTCAGGCAAAAAACAGCGGGGAGCAAATTGCACGCGTTGTCGGCGACGTTGCAGTCCAATCGAGCAAACCGTACCGCTGGGCATTGTTCTTGTTCAAACTCATCCGAACATTTAAACCGGCGTCGTGTCTTGAACTCGGAACCTGCCTTGGAGTTTCCGGCATGTATCAGGCATCCGCCTTACGGCTGAACGGAAAAGGATCGCTCGTGACTCTGGAGGGGGCGGAATCTTATGCCGCAATTGCAAAAGAAACATTTTCATCTGCAGGATTTCCGGACATCCAAATCGTCGTCGGAAGATTCCAGGAAACCCTCTTTGTCGCCGCAGCACAGATTGCCCCGATCGACCTTGTTTTTATCGACGGTCACCATGACGGCGATGCAACGCTTCGATATTTTGAGACTCTCCTGCCTTTCTGTTCGGCAGCCGCCATCGTCGTATTTGACGATATCCACTGGTCAAGAGGCATGACGCGGGCATGGAATGTTCTGCGCACAGATTCTCGCGTTGCTTTTTTTTCCGACCTCAGTCAAGTGGGAATCATCTTCCTTCGTCCCAAGCGATAAAGCCAAAGCATAAACATCCAACAAAGAAGATTCGTTATAAGAAAAATGATTCTCGCAACAGCCGTTGCATTGTTACTTATTGCGGGTTCTATTTCAAGCTGCAATATCGTCGGGCCGGGGCATGTCGGCATCATCGTCAACATGACCGGAACGCAAAGAGTGCGTGTCCGAATTCCCCGCCACAACAGGCTGGATGTTCGTGAATCCAATCCCACAGCGTGTCTTCGAATATCCAACATTTGTACAAACAGCAAAATGGACAGCTACCCCGACGGAAGGAAGTATGGCCAATGAAGAAATATTGTTCAACACAGTCGAAGGACTTGTCGTTTTATGTCAAATTCAGGACCGACCAGATGGAAAATTTCACTCACGGTTTTTTACGCAACATCGCTTGCGACGGATTTAACGAGATAGGATCGAAAATGAAAGTGGACGAAGTCTACGGATCCGGAAAAGCTGAATTGATTCAGAAGGTATGGAATTATACCAACCAGCGCGTAACCAATTTCGGCGTGAAAATAGAGCAATTCGGTTTTATCGGCGGCCTTCGTTTGCCGTCGAAAACCGTTCAGGTATTGAACAACAAGATCGTGCAATACAAAACGCTACTGGTGCAAAAAACAGTATTAAAAAACTTCCGCTGAAGCCCAGCAGAAAATCGAGATTGCCAAAGGTGAAGCTCTGGCAAACCAAATGCTTGCACGGAGCATCTCAAAAGAGTTCATTCAATGGAGACAGCTGGAAATTTTGGATAAACATTAGAACGGCGCTTATCCGCAAGTCGTGGGAAGCAATGCCCTGATCAATATTCCTCTGCCGGGCAGCAAACACCAGGAATAAGATCGGCATTTTTTTCACGGGAAAGGATTATGCGAAAGCTTTTCAATACGTTGAGTCCGGGCCGGGGGTATGATGAGTCTGCTACATCCTTCGTTCCTGTTGTACGTATCGAGCCAATCTTCGATGAAGCGCTAATTTGTCGTAAAATGCCAGAGGGGCCCGGCAATCGTTCCATTCTCCGTCACTTCATCGATGCGCCAATAGTACGTTGTGCCGGACTCCAGTTTGCCTGTTAGAAAGAAAGTCTCTTTTTTACTACCTGCAAATTCCGGCTTTTCATTTTTACCAAAATAAATATTTTGCGAAAGAGCGTTTCGGGCAGGTATCCACGTAAGCTTCAATCCATCGGCGCTCACGCGGTATGCAGCATCCCGCGGCTTCGGCAGAAATACAGTGGGCAGAACGGCGGGCATCGTTTCTTCAGGGTCCCAGCGTCCGTCAAACGTCCACCGTACATCGATATCGCTGTCCCGGGGCGATCCCGGCGCCGCTGCAAGATTATCAGAAAACCAGGCATAGTCTCCCCCGACTCGATGACAATTATAGTAATAATGACGATCACCCCACAGCCACGGCCTCTTGCTGGATTTCGGCCTGTAGAAAGGCTTGTCCGCCATGGTTCGTGAAAAGATGCAATGGAGAAGATAGAATTGCCCATCGAGATGGTTTCGACCGAGCGGAAAACCCGGTACGCCATCGAATGTTGAATACTGAACGACAAACTTCTGACGTTCGTCGGTTTCACCATCGTGCCAAATACTAGCGCTCAAATTGTGGCCAAAGAATGAACAATCCGTTATATAGCACCACCCGCGCGGACAGACAAAATCGACCCATCCTTCAAACGAGCAATCCGCGTGATAGTACATTCCACGCGGTTTGTTCCAGAGACTCAATGCATCTCCTCCATCCGAAATGATGGTGCAGCGAATGATTGTGATGCGCGTTCCCAGACCCCACACGGCAAACTGGTGATCGTGAACGCCGTACAGGCTGCCGTAATTATTATGCACCGTCAGGTTCGCCAGCGTAATATCCGCTGCAGAAGAATCGATGTTGATTGTTGCCGCACCCCAATCCGAACTGTCGTGATCCTTTATCCAGTTCCTGCGCAATTCAGGAAAGATGATTCTTGTACTGTCGCGATCCTCGCCGACCAATGCAATATTATTCCGTGTGATGAAAAGTTTTTCGTTATAAATTCCGTTCTTCACAAAAATTATGATAAGCTGTTTATGATCCGGTGGCACCGCGTCGAGCGCCTGCTGGATACTCCTGTATTTTCCGGTTCCGTCTTGTGCAACAACGACCGCTGCGTTTTCCCCTGCCCGTATTTGCGACCAGCATAAGCAAAGAATGATAAGTCCGTGAAAAATATGTGTCGTCATTTTTTATAATTTCTTCGCACTCATGAATTGCTTACTTTATCTCCAAATTCGATTGACCCTGATATTGTGCCTGCTCCAGAAGCCATTTGAAAAGATTCCGCGCCGCCTTGCTGTTTTCATATGCAGAGGGAAGCTTGCGAGTATCCATATACTCGTTGTAGAGCCACGGGTCGCCGACGGCAAAGACGAGTCCGAGCCCAATGCGCGCATATGCCATAAACACATGACCCTGTTCCGTCAATATCGGTTCTGCCGGTTTTTGCAGAGTAAGAGAACATATTTCTTTCAGAAATATCTGCTTCACATCTTTGAACACGGGATGTGGTGGAAAATCATCGCTCTTCCCCATGTCGTATGCTTTTCCCTTAACGCGATGGTAGCTGTCTTCATTGAAATGTATGCCGAATTGCTCTGCCAATTTGTTGAAATGGACAAATTCTGCATTCCCCGAATCATTCGCCATCAAGACCAGCACGCCGCCGGCTTGAACCCATGGAACGATGGATTTTATTCCGGATTCCGACATATAGTTGGGATGTGCCGTCTCCTCGGGCGTATCGGGATCGACGATAATATAGATTTGATACTTGCGCAGCAGGCTGTCAGCAGGAGATTCATGCACCGCAGCGATTCCGGCTCCGAGACTTCGAATGACCGCACCGAGCTGCGAGAATCCGGAATTCATCGTGTCTTCCCACACATAATGATATTGCACCAGAGACGTATCTATGCGTTTCCACTCGCAGTTGAAATAGTAATCCAGGGCAACTGTTTTCTTCGGTTTGAGAGTTGGAACATCGATAGTGTGACCGCCGCGCTCCAATTCTATTGCTGCCATTAAAAATGGACCGTATCCTTTGAAATCATCCGTGCGCTGCGGCTCGCCGGCATAGTACGCCAGACTCCCATCGCGATATGGATTGCCGCCAAGTCCGGCAACACTGCACACATGTTCCAGATGAACGATGCCTGACGAATCTACCGTCACTAAATGATTCAATAGTCCGTTAAATGTTTCTTCCGCCCGCAACCGGAACTCCGCCGGCAAATATCCGAGATTTGCTCCTTTCGCAAAGATGTACGCGAACATCGCCGACGCGGACGATTCAAGATAATTGTCCTTTTCATCCGGCTTGTCGACGATAAGGTACCACAGTTTTGTTTTTTCATCTCGCATTGACAGCAGATTCCTGCAGAGATCATTGAGAATTTTCAGGAGCACATGCCGTTGCGGATGACGTTCGGGAATATACTCCAGCGCATCCACTAGTCCCATCCCGTACCACCCGATGGAACGTCCCCACAGGCTTAGCGAACAGCCCGTTTCCGGATTCGCCCACTCCTGATGTCTGCTTTCATCCCACCCGTGAAAATATAGACCGCTCCTTTGATCGAAACAATGACCGGCACAAAGGATGAATTGCTTCGCAATGTCGTCAAAGGCTGCAGAGTCGCCGGTCATCAGGGAGTAGAGACCATAAAACGGTTCCGCCATATACATTCCGTCCAGCCACATTTGATACGGATAGATCTTCTTATGCCAGAAACCGCCTTCACGTGTGCGGGGCTGCTCCGCGAGCTGCCGGCGGAGCGTTGCTGCTGCTGTGCGGTATTTCGTTCCACCCGTGAATTCGTACATCCTCAGCAGGGCTTTCCCCGGCGTTATGTTATCCAGTTGATATTCATCGAAGCGATAGGTATGGATCACGCCATCGGCGTCCACGTAGTGGTCGAGATTTTTCTTTATGTACCGAACGTATTCGCTGTCTCCTGTCTCCTCCCACAAATGGAAGAACGCCTCCATCATCACGCCCTGTTCGTAATTCCACTTGCGGGATTTCAACTCCGCCGGATAAGAAATAGAATCCGGATGCATCGAGAGAAAGCTTTTTGCGATTCGTTCCGACCAAGGTTCTTCATGTTTCGCGGCCATCCGTGCAGCACTCACTGCAACGCTTGCCAGCAAACAGAAGCACGTACAGCGTACCAGAAATTTCTTGAACATCTGTGTGTTCTTTTTTTTGCGAACCGCCATTACTCTCACTTCACTTTCTCTTTCTGCTTTGTTTGCACGTTTATGAGGCTCATATTTTTCACGTTCTCGATCACGTTTGCTTCCGCGACATTTTCGAAAACGCAATTTTCGATATGTATATTTTCTGCTGGAGAACGGCTAAACGCACGAATCCAGATCCCGAACCTGCTTTTTTTGCTGTCGACATTCCGAACATCGAGATTCCGGACAGTCGGCACAAAACCGCCGGTGTCGCCTTCTTCATAATAGAAATCAATCTTGAGAACCGCATCGGTAACTCGCCCGGCTTTAATGTTCCGTAGAAACACATTTTCAATGACGCCTCCGCGCATAGCATTTGTTTTAATCCTCAGCACCCGATCGAGTTCCGGGCTGTCCATGGCATTGTTTTCCGCGAAGACGTTCCGTATTCCGCCGGAGACTTCGCTGCCGATAACAACGCCGCCGTGTCCATTTTTCATGGTACAGCCGCGGATAACGATATTCTCGCATGGAACATTGACACGCCGACCGTCGGCATTTCTTCCGGATTTTACTGCAATACAATCGTCGCCGCTTTTGAAAATGCAGTTTTCGATCAAAACATCGGTGCAGGATTCCGGATCACAGCCGTCATTGTTCGGCCCGAGCCCATCGGTTGTCACACCGACGATAGATACATTTCTGCAGAGAACGGGATTTATAAACCACATCGGAGAGTTTCTCAGCGTCACTCCCTGCAGCAGCACGTTTTTGCACCGGTACGGTTCAAAAAAATTCGGCCTCAGGTATGCCCCTTCTCCGAAAGTGCGTTCCGCAACGGGAACGTTCTTCTCCCCCATCTCAAGAAGCCGCTTGCGGGCCGCAGATTGATCCGGCATACCTGCATGCCATCCCGCTCCTTTTTTTCCTTTCCAGTTCCACCAATGTTCGTTCGATCCTTGGCCATCAAGGATGCCTTCGCCTGTCACTGCAATGTCTTCCTGCTCAAATGCATATATGAGCGGAGAATAATTCATACATTCGGTTCCCTCCCATCGCGAAAACACAAGGGGAAGATATTTTTTTGGATTGCTGCTGAAACGGAGAACCGCTCCCTGCGATAGGTACAGATTCACATGACTTTTCAAATGAAGAGCGCATGTTAAAAATATACCTGCGGGAACGATGACCCGGCCGCCGCCGCCGGTGCTGCATGCGGCAATTGCCTTTTCAAACGCAGCCGTGCAATCCGTCGCACCGTCTCCTTTTGCACCGAAATCTCTAATGTCGAAATTCTTGCCGGGAAAAGACGGCGGTACAATCCGCTGCAGCACGGAAGACATCGCTTGCCATTCGGCAGACGTATCCGCTTGCGCATACATATCAAAAGAGAGAGTAAAGCAGAGGAATATAAAGATGAAACAGGTTCGACCTATCCGGTTTACCATCCTCATTTTTGGCGCTTTCATTTCCGTATTCACGGAATCTCTTCTCATTTCACGAAAAGCATTTTCTTGACGAATCTCTGACCTCCGCTCTCAAAAATTACAAAATAGACGCCGGAAGGCAAATGCGATGCATCAAAGCGGACGGAGTAGATTTGTCCCGGCTCTGCGCGCCCGGAAAAAAGCCGGGCAATATCTTGTCCGAGTATATTCAGTACATGAACGGCCGCCATTCCTTGTTTCGCCACGGTGAATTGAAGGATCGTCGACGGATTAAAAGGATTCGGATAATTCTGCGTCAGCATATACCGAATCGGAACCGGCATTGCACGATCGACGCCGGTAGGCATTTCTCCCCTGCCGCTCAGGAAAATCGTATCCCGCGCGCTCGCTGCATTATGGGTCAGCACAACTGTGTCCATTTGTATCATCGTATCCTGCGGTGAAAATGTCAGAATAAGAGAAGCACTTATCGAGGGAGCAAGTGTCATGGAGGAGCGGTTTAAAGTGAACTGTGCATTGGTCGAGGCAATCGTGCTTATCTGAAGAGTCGCCGTCCCGGAATTTTCCACAAGGACGCTGTCTTTCTTGAAAGCACCGATGGCAACACTTCCAAAATTCAACATTCGAGGTGTGATGTGAAACAACCGGCACAGGAACGAGGATTCCGAAACCGTTGACAAAAACAGTATCCTGAAGACTCGAAGCGTTGTGATGGAGGATTATTCTTCCCGCTTGAATTCCTGAATCGCTCGGTGCAAACTTAATATGAATCCGTTCCACAGCTCCCGCACCGACAATTCCGTGAGCCGGTGCAGCAATGAAATGTGCGCTGTTTGACAGCACAGTATCGATATTCAACGGCAGCGTTCCCGTATTTACGACAGAAACACTATCGTCTCTGACGGATCCTGCGAACACGGAATCAAAACTGAGCGAGTGCGGCGATACGGAAAATCCTGCCATATCCGTCACATGTGTTTCATAACACCCAAGATCCGGGTGCAACCCCTCAAAAGGCAAACCCACATTCGTGCCGTGATTGACAAGATCGCTTTCCGGGTTCAGATGCATGAAATTCAACACCGGTAAACTGCCGTCCGCATTGCGAGGACCTCTGACTCCGGCGGTATCCACGCCGCAGGCTGCAGCAAAGTCATCGGCCGTCACGGTAAATCCCTGCCAGCTGTTTGTCGTCTGTACCGCAGTGCTCATAACAACGCTGGAACTTCTGCCGCTGTAATCGATACAATTGACAAGCGTCATAACTTTTCCGCTGTCGGTATTTATGGGACCCGGCATTCCGAAATTCGGATTGTTCCTGAATGCCGTACAATTGTACAATGTCATCGAACCTCGATTATTGTTTTCATCAAAACCTTTGACAAGATTATCGAAGGAAAGACAATTTTTCAGAAGGACATTATGCATGAGTGTTTTGTCGTCGCTCCCGCCGGTTTTGAATCCGTTGCCGTTTCCCGCTCCGACTGTCCCGTTTTTCAGATACCCGTTCATGAATGCCCAGCAGTTCTCGTAAGTCGTCGTGATGTTGTTTGAAGGCCGAAGATAGCCGTCATAGCCGTCGTCGGAGTTTTGCCACGACCTGCAGCCGTAGAAATAATTCCCCGTACCAACATCGAGCTTCGGCGAAAAACCATCCGCATTGCCCTGCGATGGGTCCGCATTGTAATAGGAATCACAATTGATGATCCGGTTGTACGACGCTCCTCCTCCCATCTGCAGACCGGTATCATGGTTCTCATACAGCACACAAAACTCAACGATATTATTGGAACCGCTGATGTTCATGCCGTTGTCACCGGCGCCGTAAATATCGAAACCTTTGATATGCCAGAAACTGCCGTTGAGCTGTATTCCTCTATTACTGCCATTTACTGCCATGCCGGAGAAATCGAGAAGAGGGCGTTCATTCTGATAGGCGAACAGGCAAAAGCGCTGACTGCTCGTGCCGCTCTTTGAGATGCAGATCGTTGTGTTTACAGCATACCTTCCGCCCCGCACAAAGATCGTGTCGCCTATCCCGGCCGCTGAAATTGCTTTGAGGATCGTAAAAAAAGGCTGCGCGTTTGTTCCTGCATTTGTATCGCTTCCGGTCGTCGAGACAAATATCCCCGAAAGGGCCGACGGAACAAAGCCGTTTCCCGACACAGACACAATACCGACAGGCGCTCCGCCGCCGGTATTCCTGACCGTATCCGAGTACGCTTGTTCCTGTCCCGGGACGAATTTCACATAGATCGTCGTATCGCTTAGGGATCCGCCCGTATACGCAATCTTGAGAGTCGAAGCATATACAGAGCCGCTCGTTGCCGTTACGGAAAATCCAGCCGGAGCCGCAATTGTGATCGAATCGTTTGCCGGAGCAAGCATTGCTCCGGCAAGCGTGTAGCTTTTCTCTGAAGATGCGCCGATCTTTACACCGCCGAATGCAAGCTGTGCCGGAAAGACACGGACGGACGGCGAATCGATTGATGCGGCAGTTCCCGATATTACCACCTGTGAAGGACAGATATACTTTGAAGCGCTCGGAGCCGCATCATACCAGGGATAAATTCGCACATAAAATGTTTGGCTGGTGTCGACAGTCTTGCTCAATGCAAAGGAAAGCGGCGCAGGATCAGCCGTTCTTATATCGACGAGTGTCAGTACACCGGTATTGAGGATCGTCCGAGCAGCGAATGTCGAATCGAGAGAATAATATATGTTTGCAAAGAAGTGACCGACTGTGCCGTAACAGCCGAGGTTCATAGCCACCGATTGGATGGTAAGAGTTTTTCCCGGTTTGGGTGAAAGAGAATATTGCACGAAACGGCCGTCGTTTTGGACTGTTTCCGTCGGCCAGTTTTTTCCGTTAAGATTGAGCCGCTCCAGATGGGGAAAAGCCGAGCTGCCGTCGAAGTCGAGCACGGCCATGGTCAGACTTGTATCGCTCGATGCACCGAGCTTCTGAGATGGAGCCGTGATGCTGCCGTTTACAATCGCATTCGCATCGGCGGTCAGAGTCCACGCGGCAGAACACGATTGAGCAGACGCGTCAATTGTGAACAGGAGCGTTTGAGCTGTGAGGATGAGAGAAAAAAAATGTTGTTTCATAACGAAGTGTTTCATTTATATTCGCACAAGCATGCGCCTCTTCCGGCATCATCCTGCCGAACGACGCCCTTCCAATACTTCAGAACGAGCACACCGGCCGCCGCATAGCAGACGCTCTTCGTCTTTTGATTTCGACTTTCCGCCTTTTAGACGATATACGACGATGAAGCCGTTTCTCCGCCGTGTCCGGTCCAGTTCGTGTGGAAGAATTCGCCGCGCGGTTTGTCGACGCGCTCATATTGATGTGCACCGAAGAAATCGCGCTGGGCCTGCAATAAATTCGCAGGCAGCCGTGCACTGCGGAACCCGTCAAAATAGTTCAGCGCCGTCGAGCATGACGGCATCCAGACACCGTTCAAGGCGGCAGTCGATACCACACGCCGCCACGATTTCTGCGACTTTTCAATGGTGTCTTTGAAGAAAGGATCGAGCAGCAGGTTGGAAAGCTGCGGGTTCCGGTCGAATGCGTCCTTGATTCTTCCGAGAAAAACGGACCGGATGATGCAGCCGCCGCGCCAGAGAAGCGCGATGCCGCCATAGTTGAGGCTCCATTTATACTCTTCGGCAGCCGCCCGCATGAGCACGTATCCCTGCGTATAAGAAATAATCTTCGAAGCATACAGCGCCTTTTCCAGATCGCGCAGGAATGCTTCTTTGTTCTTTATGATTTTTTTCTTCGGTCCGCTCAAAACTTTTGACGCAGCCATACGCTCGTCTTTCATTGCGGAAAGGCATCGGGCATACACAGCCTCGCTGATCAGCGTGAGCGGAACACCGAGATCGAGCGAGGAAACGCTCGTCCATTTTCCGGTCCCTTTTTGTCCTGCGGTGTCGAGAATTTTATCCACCAGTGGTTTTCCATCCGTGTCTTTGTAAGCAAGAATGTCCCGGGTGATCTCGATCAGATAGCTGTTCAATTCGCCTTCATTCCAGCGCTTGAATACCTTGTGAATGGCGGAAGCGGACATACCGAGCGATTCTTTCATAATTTGATACGCTTCGCAGATGAGCTGCATATCGCCGTACTCGATGCCGTTATGTATCATTTTTACATAGTGGCCGGCTCCGTTTTCGCCGACCCAATCGCAGCACGGAGTTCCATCTTCTACTTTTGCGGCAATCGACTGGAAAATCGATTTTACATGCGGCCAGGCGGCAGGCGAACCGCCCGGCATAAGAGACGGACCTTTCAGCGCACCTTCTTCGCCGCCCGACACACCTGTTCCGATGTAGAGAAGCCCTCTGGATTCGACGTACTTGGTTCTGCGTATGGTATCCGGAAAATGGGAATTTCCTCCGTCTATGATGATATCGCCGGGTGAAAGCAATGGGATCAATTGTTCGATAAAATCGTCCACCGCTTTGCCCGCTTTAACCATGAGCATGACCTTGCGCGGCCCCTTCAAAGCGCCGGCAAGTTCCTGCAGAGAATGCGTTCCGATAATTTTCTTCCCGCGGCCGCGGCCGCCGGTAAATGCATCGACCTTCTCAACCGTGCGATTGTACACTGCAACTGTAAATCCATGACTCTCCATATTAAGTACGAGGTTTTCACCCATCACCGCAAGACCGATCAAACCGATATCAGCTTTTTGTTCCATAGATTTTCTTTCTTCCTTATTCATATTTATCATTGACATACATCGTTTCAAACAAATCGGTTCCTGCACGCCCACAGTCCGAGCGCCGGATTTGATATATAGAAAATTTCTTCACCGTCCGGCAGGACGTTAACCCCGTCGGACAGTTTGTCCGGATTGTATTTTTTCATCATCTGCGCAGGATCCGCATAACGAAAATTCACGCTCTCGATTTCCTGTTTCGTCAAACGGCCGGGGCAATAGGTAATAGAGAACCGTCCTTCGGAAGAACCGTGTATCAGGTGCGCGGCCGCACCTAGATTGTTTTTCAGATCTTCCGATTTTTTTACCTGCGCAAGAGTTTCCGGCGTCCCTCGATAACCGTACTTTCGNNTGCGATAAATACTTTTATTCCCCAGCCACGTGCTTTTAAATTCCGAAGGGTCGAGATACACAACAATCTTTTTCAGCGGCTCTTCCAGCATCTCAAAATTCACTTTAAGGGAAAGTTCCGCCGCCCGGTTGAAACATTCCATATCATCGCCGATGTAGAGACCGCGTACTTCGAGTTTGCCGTCGCTGCCGCGTGCTACGACAGTCAGCACATACACGATCGGCGGCAGGCTGCCGGAACAATGATCCGATGCGTAATTGTAGACACGCCGCACGGGATTATCGGCACGGCCCATAATGCGTTCCATACCGTACACTGCGCCGAGAAAATGGCTTTTATTGATTCCTTCCGGCCCGCCCGTACCGACGAATATATTCTTGTTGTAGTTCGCCATGCCGATCACTTCGTGCGGCACCACCTGCCCGATCGAGGCGATTAAATCAAAGCCGCCCTCGACGAGCAATTTATTTACCTGCGCTTTCCACGCGTAATCGAGTTTTCCTTCGGATTGCCCATAGATGAAATCGGAAGGCACCTCGCCGAGCGTTACAACATCGCGCCGCCAATCGTGAACACGAAAAAGGCTGAGCGGTATGGAACCGAACATTGTATGCAGCTCATCCGCCGTCATCGCAGAATGAGTTCCCAGGGCCGGAAGAATGTCGGTCAACGCATCTTTATAATGGTTCCACAGCATTTCCGTCAGGATTCCCGCATGAGAATGGAAGCGAGTGAAGTCCGGAGGAATGGCGAGAACTTTCTTCCTATGCCCAAGCGCTCCAAATGCCCCGGCGACGGCCTGACGCAAATCTTCCTTCCCCAACACATCGTGTTCTCCGCCGCGCGCATAGAATATCATAACTCTTCTCCTCCTTTATAATGAAGAACAGGAAAAGCGCCTGCAACATTCCCCGGGGCAGGAAATCTTATTTTTCTGCAGCACTATCGTACAATCCTTGCGGATCCGCCGCACATGACGCGCTTTACTTCCGCCAGTGTCGCCATGGTGGAATCCCCTCGCGTGCTTTGCGCCAGGGCGCCGTGCGCCGCACCTAAATCGACGCACTCCTGAAGCTTCATTCCCTGAAGCAGCCCATAAATGAGTCCGCTGCAGAATCCGTCGCCGCCGCCGACACGGTCTTCGATCTCAAGATTTTCATATTTTTTTGAAAGCACAAATTCGCCGTCCGCATAAACAATCGCAGACCAATTATTTTTCAATCCACTCACAACTTCGCGGAGTGTGGTTCCTACGACCTGAACGTTCGGGTATGCGGCGGCAACTTTTATTACCATTTTTTTATACGCTTCCACCGAAAGATGCGTGAGACAGCTGTCCGTGCCTTCCACTTCAAATCCAAGCGCTTTTTGAAAATCCTCTTCATTCCCGATGAGCACATCGATGTACGGAACGAGGGCTTTCGTCACTGAAGCGGCTTTCCGGCATGACCAGAGCATACTGCGATAATTCAAATCATAACTGACGATGCATCCGGCTTCATGTGCGGCCTTCAGCGCTTCGGCTGCAACGTCGGCACAGCTGTCGCTCAACGCTGTGAAAATACCGCCTGTGTGAAACCAGCGTACTTTCCGATGTATGAAGATTCTTTTCCAATCCACATCGCCGGGTTTCATGTGGGAAACAGCCGTATGGCCGCGATCGTATACAACGGTGCTTGGCCGCACGCCGATTCCTACTTCGCTGAAGTTCAATCCGATTCGTTCTGTTCTCCCGACACCGTCGAACGGAACCCACACGACTTCGCTGATATCCATGCCGCTCGCCCGTGCATGGCTGCGAATAAAATGTCCCAGCGGATTATCCACAAGACGGGAAATCCATCCTGCTTTCAAGCCGAACCGCGAAAGCGCGTACGCAACATTGTATTCGCCGCCGCCGGCATAAACCTCCAGAACCGGCGTCAGTTCCAGCCGTTGATGGCCGGGAGGACTCAGACGAATCATGCATTCCCCGAGCGTCAGTATATCAAATTCACATGTCTTTGCTTCTTGAATTTTCAGCCCCATGATATTCCTTTCAAACGCGAGATTGCGCATACAGTATTACTTGAAAATAAATCCCGTTCATCGCTGCAGCTTAACGCTGAATTCTTGCAGAGCCGCCTTTTGCAAACGATCGGACCTGCTCAACGGTGACCATTGTCGTATCGCCGGGTGTTGTTGTCAGCAAAGCGCCGTGCGCCCATCCGAGCTTTACCGCTTCTTCGGGAGATTCTCCTGCAAGCAGCCCATAGAAAAGTCCGCTTGCAAATCCATCGCCGCCGCCAACGCGATCCAGAACATCGAGCTCGCATGTCGGTGAGGCGTACGTTGTGCCGCCTGCCCACGCAACCGCACCCCAGCTGTGGCAATTCTTCGAGTGTACTTCACGGAGAGTCGTTGCAACGACTTTGACATTCGGATATTTTTTTACAACTGCATCGATCATGCCGATGAAAGCGGTCGGATCGAGTTTTGATTTTGCTGTAATCTCAGGCCCGGGAATACCCAGTCCTTTTTGGAGATCTTCTTCATTTCCAACGAGCACGTCGGTGTTCTCTGCGATCCGGGCCACAATTTCCTCGGCTTTTTTCTGTCCGCCCCAAATATTCCAGAGCTTCTCGCGGAAGTTCAAGTCGAAACTGACAACCGCGCCGGCTTTCTTTGCCGCTTTCATTCCTTCGATGATCACCTCGCCTGTTGTTTCCGACAGCGCTGCAAATATGCCTCCGCTGTGAAACCATCGCACGCCTCCGGCAAAGATTTCATTCCAATCGAAGTCGCCCGGTTTCAGCTGGGCGCCGGCTTCGTTCGAACGGTTGTAAAAGACAACCGGCGGACGCACGCCATGTCCCTGATCGCTGTAAACCGTTGCCATGTTCGGTCCGTTCACGCCATTATGCTTAAAGTGCTTATAGAACGGGTGCACACCCATAGCTCGTACACGTTCGGCAATAAGATCGCCGATAGGATAATCGACCATCGCCGACACAATTCCCGTCTTCAGCCCGAAACAATCCGCAATGTTTGCCGCAACATTAAATTCTCCGCCGCTCACGTACATCCGGCATTGAGATGCTTTCCGGAACGGAATAATTCCCGGATCCAGACGATGCACCAGCGCGCCCAAAGAAATCAAGTCATATGCGCCCTTCGGAAGAATATTCAAACCATGACTCATCTCAAACTCCTTTTTCTTTTCATATACTCAGTATTTGTTTTTCTACACTCCCGAAAAAGCCGAGAATCCTCCGTCGATGGGCAGTACGATTCCCGTAACGAATTTTGACGCGGGGGAGAGCAGCCACAGCACGGCGCCCAGCAAATCCTCTGGAACACCGAAACGCCCCATCGGCGTATGGTCGAGAATCTTTTTCCCGCGGGCTGTGAGCGCGCCGGTTTCCTTTTCCGTCAGCAGGAATCTGTTCTGCTCCGTCAAGAAAAACCCGGGCGCAATAGCATTCACGCGAATATTCGGCGAATATTCCTGCGCAATATGGACGGCCAGCCATTGCGTAAAGTTGCTCACCGCCGCTTTTGCAGCAGAATATGCCGGAATGCGAGTCAGCGGCCGAAATGCATTCATGGAGGAAACATTCAGTATGATACCTTCTTTTTGTTCGACCATTTTCCTGCCGAATATCTGGCTGGGCAGGATTGTCCCGATAAGATTCAGATTCGAAACGAACTGAATAGCTTCGCTTGGAATATCGAAAAACGACTGTTCGGGACTGGTTGTCGCTTTGGGATTGTTCCCGCCCGCACCGTTGATGAGAATGTCTATTTTTCCGAATTCGGAAATCGTTTGGTCGGCAGCTTCCTGTACTTTGACCTTATCGAGCACATCGATAAAGATAACCTTATGCTTCCCTTTCGTTCCGCTAAATGTCGCCAGAACTTTCTCACCGAGCGAAACGTCGCGGTCAAGCAGAGCAATGTTGGCATTACAGCCGGCAAGGCCGCGCGCCATCTCTCCGCACAACACACCGCCGCCGCCCGTAATGACGGCGGTTTTTCCGGTAAAATCATACATTTTTAATATTTCTTGAAAATTCATTTTTGCATTTATTCCTTCGAGATTGTCATATCTCCACGCGTTTCATTTTTGGCGCGAGAAGATTAAAGATTACCCACGCCAGCAAATAGACCGAACCGCATATGATAAACATGATAAAATATCCGGTTTCGATGCTGCCCAATGCCTTGTAATGATCCAGCAGCATGCCTGCCGTCCTTGCGATAAGAATACCGCCCAACCCGCCTGCCATGCCGCCTATACCGGTTATGGAGGCCACCGCTTTTTTAGGAAACATATCGGATGCCGTCGTGAAAATATTTGCCGACCACGCCTGGTGTGCGGAAGCGGCAAATCCGACAATGAGAACTGCGAACCAATAGCTGTACTGGCCTGAGGCCTGGGCCGTTACAACCGGCAAAACGCAAAGTGCAAAGATCAACATCGCGATGCGCCGCGCGCGAAACACCTCCATGCCGCGCTTGATAAAATAGCCGGAAAGCCATCCGCCAAAAATACTTCCGACCGTCGTCATTGTATATACAACGGCAATGGGCAGCGCGAGCTGCATTTTCGACATTCCATATTGCTTGTTTAAAAAGGATGGCAGCCAGAACAGGTAGAACCACCACACTGGATCCGTGAGAAACTTTCCGAGAACAAATGCCCAGGTCTGTCTGAATCCGAGTAATTTGAACCAGCTCACCTTCTCTGTCGAATGAACCGATGTATCGTCGGCATCACTGTTGATATATGCAAGTTCATCAATGTGCAGCTTCGGATGCCTGGCAGGGATTTCATACATGAGAAACCAGAACACCAGCCAAATCAAGCCTGCCGCACCGGTAAGTATAAAAGCCCATTGCCATCCCCAAGAAAGTGCAATGAGCGGAACCGTCAACGGAGCGACGATAGCGCCGACATTCGTACCGCAATTGAAAATCCCTGTTGCAAGAGCACGCTCTTTTTTCGGAAACCATTCAGCCACGGTCTTGATTGCAGCAGGAAAATTTCCTGCTTCACTCACGCCAAGCACAGAGCGCGCTGCCATAAATCCCAAAGTGTTCCTCGCAAATGAATGTCCAATGGCGGCAAAACTCCAGACCAACAAAGAAAGCGCGTAGCCCAATTTTGTCCCGATTTTATCGATCACCCAGCCGACGCCGAGCATGCCGATGGCATACGAGATTTGAAAGACAACAACGATGTTCGCATAATCCGTTTCCGACCAGCCGAAGAGCGGTGCAAGGTAATCGTCCTTTAGAAGGCTAATAACCTGCCGATCCAGATAATTTACCGTTGTTGCAAAGAATACAAGGGCAAGAATGGTCCACCGGTAACTGCCGACCTTCATTTTTTGTACCATCACTCCGGACATTCCGACTCCTTCTTTGGGTTATCGAAGCCTTCCTTGCTTCGTGTTTCGGTGCTCCGAAAACCGGACCTATTGTTGCGCATTTTCACAGCAACGACTGTTGTGAAAATGAAAATTGTTTTTCTCATCAAATACATCGCGACAAACCGTTCATTCTCGCGCCGACAGCGATATTTTCAGCGGAGATTCGATCCTATGCGCGTACATTGCGAGGTATCGGTTCCATTCATCGGCATTTTTAAAATCACCGCTGCGTGTCCATCCTGCACCCGCGTAATATACGGCAGTCCTGCCCAATTCGACCGTCCCCGATACCAGAAGATGTACGGCGGTTTCATGCATCCCGGTGAACGTTTCTTTCGGTACAACAAGACCGGTACCGAGCGATCCGTTTTCTTCCTTTTCCGTCGTTTGCCCCCATAACGAAGCCCAGCGATGATCCGTGTTCCAATAAGCTTTTATGCCGTTTCGTTTGACGAGACCCGCTACAAAAGGAACGCTGCCCTTTGCGGAATCGCATCGATATGTTACTTCAATTTTATTGAGATTGCTTCCCGCATCCAGCGTGATACGTTTTGTTTCCCTGACTTCGAAATTCCTGAATCGTACAGGTCTGTACGTAACTTCAAACATTGAACGGAAAGGACCGGTCGCAAGTATCTTGTACGATTCGAATACACCCGGCTGGTACAGCGAATCCCCTTCGATGAGGGCGCAGCTTCCGTCGCCGAGTGAACGGCCAACTTCGAAGAAATCGGCTCCTTCGCCGTGATCTTCATGATACGAAATTCTCGCCGCACCGGGCGTTTCATCGCCGCGGTACCATTTTTCAACGATCGGATAACGTACACACTTCGTCCAGACATCGATGCCGTTATTCGATTCTTTCGCAAGCGCCGGGCCGTAGATCCGGTGGGCAATCCTGTCGTTCTCCCACGCGACGTCCTGGCGCGGGAGCATATAGCGAGCATCGGTTAACGGGTCTATCGATAGTCTTTCCTTGGCGGACGATTCAATGACGAATTCTTTTGTCTCGTTTGATTTCAACGAAGCGAGGAACAGCATTTCCGCCGGTCCGCCGTTTTCTTCCACGATCTGCAGCGGCGATTCTTTACGCGTCTCCGCTTCGAACACGCGGATCGTTTCCTTTTTTACGCCGGGTATGATTTTTTCTATTTCATTCCACCGAATGACGATCATTTCATCCGGACGGTCGGCGGCCAGCGGATTCGAGACCGTGATGCGCGCTCCCCCGTCATTTGCGAAAGCACAGATCGACATCACGCAAGCAGCCGACACCATGCAAAGAGTTTTCTTTCGTATTGAAATTCCGAAGAGTCTTTTAAGAACGATTTCTTTCATTTTTTATCTTCCCTTTACGGAAATTTTCTTTACCGAAGCAGACTCATGGGAACATCGTCCATGTCGTTAAACGCCTGATTCTCTCCACCCATCGCCCAGATGAAGCTGTAGCTTCGCGTTCCTACGCCGGAATGAATCGACCAGCTCGGATTGAGTACCGCCTGCCCGTTCCGAATAATCATATGCCGGGTCTCTTCCGGTTGACCCATGAAATGCACGACGACGGCATCCGGCTGAATATTGAAATACATGTACACTTCGGACCGCCGTTGATGCGTATGAGACGGCATCGTATTCCATACGCTTCCCTGTTCCAGTTCCGTCAGTCCCATCACAAGCTGGCAGCTTTTTATGCCGCCGGCATGGATCAATCTGTTGATCATGCGTCTGTTGGAATCCTGCCCGCTTCCCAAACTCGAGCGGTCGGCATCGGCAAAATGAACGAGCACTGCAGGGAATTCCTTATGGGCCGGATAACTGACAAAATAGAATTTCGCCGGATCGGATTCTTTTGCGCTCTTGAATTCCACCGTTCGCGCGCCACGTCCGATATAGAGTGCGTCCTTCGGTCCCAGCACAAAGACATTGCCGTCCACGCCGATCGAACCCGTGCCGCCGATATTGATAATACCGATCTCCCTTCTTTCCGCAAAATACTCCGCCGCCATTTCTTTTTTTGATGCCAGCAGCGCCAGTGTTTTGGTTTTCGGAACAGCCGAGCCTGTAATCGACCGGTCGATATCCGAATACGTCATCGGCACTTCATCGAAAGTAAAGAGATTATCGATCAGGAACATCGCCCGCAGAGATTCTGCCGGCATTGTTTTGAATCGTTCCGGATCCGTACTATACCGTACATCCATATTTCGACATTCCTTTCCTTTTACCTGGACATTAACGAACCGCTACACTTGAAGAAGATGCACTGCGTATCCGCCGATTTCCATTTCAAGATAAACCGCAGCGAGCCTGCCGTTCCTTACATCGCGCGTCTCCTCCTTGATGCGCACGCCTTTCAGAGCAAGATGTGCGACCGCACGTTCGATAAAATTTGTTGCGATGGCGATATGTCCGTGTGTACCAAGATACTGCCGCTTCAATACTTCGAAACCCGTTCCTACAAAAATCGAACCGGGCGTCTCCCGCGGTTCCAGATAGAATGTTTGTTCCAGTTGTTTTGCAGCCTCGGCTGCGTCCTCCGGTGAAGCGGAGTTCATTCCAATATGCCGAAGTTCGAATCCGAGCATGCCTGCAATTGCCTGGCGGGTCATTACGCCGATTTCTTCGAACCGATCTTCCTTAAGAAGTTCGGGTTTCACCATCCAGCTTCCTCCGCACGCCAGAACTTCCGGACATTGAAGATACGGGAGAAGGTTCGATTGATCAATACCTCCGGTCGGAATAAACTTCAAATTTTTAAATGGCGCCGCAATCGCCCGTAAGTATGTCAGTCCGCCGCAAGCTTCGGCCGGAAAAAATTTTACCGCTTCCAGATTGTACTCCAGCGCATGCTGAATTTCCGTCGGTGTTGCAACGCCGGGGACGACCGGAATATTCCTGGCAAGGCAATACTCCACTATTTTGGGATTCAAACCCGGAGAGACAATAAAACTCGCGCCGGCATCCGCGGCTGCTTTTACCTGGTCTATCGTTAAAACGGTTCCTGCCCCGACGGTAATGTGCGATGCATCCGCCGCAATACGCTCGATAACGCGAACCGCGGCCTGCGTCCGGAAGGTCACTTCAATGACCGGCAAGCCGTTCGCCAGCAATGTCTGTGCGAGGAGCGGCGCTTTATGCTCATCTTCAACGATGGCGACGGGAAGAATTCCTAAAAGACCGATGTGCTCGAGTATTGTGTGCATGGTGTTCTTGATTCAAAAATTTTATTTTGTTTACTCTTCCGACAATACAGGGAATGGAAAAGCGTATCCCCGGCATGATGGACATGTTTTTTCTGCTTATCTTGCCATCCACCCGCCGTCAACAACCAGCACGTGACCCTGCACGTAATCCGATGCACGGGATGCGAGAAATACGGCTGTACCTTTAAGATCCTCCGGCGTTCCCCAGCGTCCTGCAGGGATGCGGTCGACAATCGCTTTTTCCCGTTTCTGATCTTCGCGCAGCGCTTTGGTATTGTTCGTTGCCATATAGCCGGGAGCGATTGCATTCACGTTGATTCCCTGTGATGCCCACTCATTTGCAAGGGCTTTCGTGATTTGAGCGACAGCCCCTTTGCTTGCGGAATAGGATGGGACATTGATGCCGCCTTGAAACGCCAGAAGCGATGCAATGTTGATAATTTTTCCGTGATGTCGTTTCATCATATCCCGTGCAGCAGCCTGACAGAAAAAAAACACGGTCTTCGAGTTGATGGCCATAACATCGTCCCAATCCTTTTCGGAAAAATCGATTGCCGGCGTCCGGCGAATAATCCCTGCATTATTGACAAGAATATCGACTTTCCCGAACGTGCGCAAGGTTGCTTCCACGATAGCAGGAATCGACGCTGTGGTCATCAAATCTGCGACCATTGTGATCGCTTTTCTGCCCATGGCATTAATTTCCGCTGCCGTCTCATCGCAGGGGACATAGTCCACCAGCATGAGATCTGCGCCCGCTTCTGCGAGCCCTTGTGCAATACCTCTTCCTAACCCCGTGCTCGCGCCGGTGACAATTGCTGTTTCGTTCGATAGATTAAACGCATTCATTGTTCTTCGTCTCTTTCTTTTTCCTTGCGAATAGATGAAGCATCCAGTTCAAGACAACCGGAACTGGATGCTTCACAATGTACTATGATTCTTTTAAATATTTTACTTCAGCAGCAGCATTTTTTTTGTCTGTACGAGACCTGCTCCTTTGCCCAGCGGCTGTGCCGAGATGCGGAGGAAGTAGACTCCTCCAGCTACCGTCGCGCCGCCATCCCGATTGCCCTTCCAGACGACCTGATGATAGCCGGCCGGAATGATACCATCGACCAGTGTGGCAATCTGCTGGCCCAGGATCGAATAGACCTTGATCGAAACCCTGCTATCCTTCGGCAAGTCATAGAGAATTGTCGTCGAAGGATTAAAAGGATTGGGATAGCTGTTGTGTAATTGATACGAGGCCGGAACACCGGATTGTAATCCGCCTACACCCGTAGCCGGTTGACCTGTGCCGCTGACAAGGATCGTATCATGCGTTAAAGCATTGTGATTGAATGCAATCTTTGCAGAGACGGGACCTACTGCCGTCGGCGCGAATGTGACATAGAATTTTACCGAATCTTCTACGCCGACTGTTGACGTTGCCGGACTGACCGTAAATGTAGGATCCGAGGAAACGATGGATGTTATCGTCAGGTCGATCGTACCGTGGTTCTTGACAACCAGGCTGTCTTTTTTATTCGATCCGTCATTGACGTTGCCGAATACGAGAGATGTCGGCACTGCACTGAAGCTCGCCGCCAATGCGACGTCTCCGCTGACGGAAACCGTATCCGTCGGTGAAGGTGCATTGTGGGAATAGAAGACAACTTTTCCGGTTTTTGTGCCGACCGTTGTCGGCGAATAAAGGATCGCAAACTTGAAGCTCTGACCCGCCGCAATTGTCTGCGTTGAAGGCGTGATCGTAAATTCCGGCGCTGTGGATTTCACCGAATCGATGACAAGGGCCGTATTGCCGCCTGGATTGGAAACAACCACCGTATCCGATTTGCTGGCATTTTTTGCAACCGTGCCGAAATTGATCGTCGACGGTGCAGCAGAGAAGGTTACAACGGGAATTAAACTAAACGACCAGCGCGGATCGCCGACAATCGCGCCGTCCGATGCTGCATGAGCGAGATTGACGATCGAGGAGAACGAAGCGTCGAGACTGTCATAGTACCATGCTGTCTGCCGCCGGTTATAGTCGTATACCCAGACGTTATTGGTAGCGTCGTGTATAAAGTGTGTGGCCGGCGTGCCGCTGGTTCCAGTTTTCTGTCTTCCTGCACCGGCACCGGTATTGCTCTGAACATTTCCGCCGGCACCGTCGGAAGCCGGTGAATAATACCATCGGACCAATTTCGACATGACCGATGGAACCATGGTAGGAGTAACAGACACTTTTTGGAATGCCGTAGTCGTATCCCCGCCATTTATAGCCAATTGTCTTTTCATGTCGGAGGTTAAAATCGGTTCCGGTGCACCGGGATAGAGTGTGGATACAGGCACACGGATATAAGGACTTGCCAATTCCCGCAGCGCCAGACCGGAATCGGAGATGCAATAATAGTTATGGGAAATAACCCACGGCGTATTATGACCCGATGTATTGGGACGCGCAACGATCCAGCTCATTTTGGCATAACCGTTCACAGGATCCAGGTCGGGGCTGTCCGTAAACTCGCCCTGCCGCACCAGGTCCGTATCCGGTCCCATTGCAAAGTTGTCGACAAAAAGATTGTCCTTAATTTCAAAAGGTCCGTTGCTTAAGGAGTCTACCCAACCGAATGAGAGAGTGCCGCAATAGCTCATGCCGTTCATGACCGTATTATGATTAAACTGGATGCTATGGATCGGTTTGAGTGAAAGCAGATGCCTCACAACACGATCCTGGAAATTGATGAACGAATTATTGATGAGGATTAAACTGTCGACTTCCGAGTTGCGAAGGTCGATCCCTCTGCCGGCGCCGAGGTTGGACTGGCCGAGGAAGCCCATATCTGCAAAAATCGAGTTCGTCACTTTGATTGTAAATGCATGACATGCTCCCGACGCACCGATTTGCATAAGCTGACCATTAATCGTCTTGATCACGCAGTTATCGAGATAGATGCTGCCGCTGCAGCCTGATTGAATTTCGATAATATTTCCCTGCACTTTGTCCAATGTGCCGGTCTGACTTTCGTCAATACCGCAGACGGAAACATTCGACAAAACCAACGTGTCATTTGTTCCTTTTAAATCGACAAAATATGCGGGAGGCGTTCCGCTGACAGGGTACAGATAAATTTGAGGTCTCCAATCGCCGCCATGAGCGGGAATAATATAGTTGCCTACATCAGCGCGTATCGACAGTTTCCTATTCAATCCTATGTCGATTTTCGAATTGCACGGATAGTATCCGTTCTTTGCCAGAACATAGACACGCGTGCGGTTTTGCCAAGCAGTTATTCCGGCAGTGCCCTGCCATCCCGTCCCAGCGGTATCTGCCGCGATGATCGCATTGAGGAACGTATTCGTTCCATAGAGATCAGGGATACTGAGCGTATCTTCCTGACTCCATGCTCTTGTCGGAACGATCAGACAGAGCAGCAAAAAACCAAAAATACAACTTTTCATAACGCACTCCTTAACTGATATGAATTGATTAGTTAGTTGGAACTGAATTCCCATTATAGTAACACCCTCACCCCGAAATCCACAGATGTGCCGTATAAATCCGACGCTTTCGGCAAATTCCCCCAATCGAAGAGACTGTTGTACCGTGATGTCGTTTCCTGTTTGTTGAAAATATTATTCACATTCGCAAAGAGAAAAATATTTTTCGAGATCTCTTGCTTTATCGCGACATCCCACTTCGTGAACGGATCTACAATGGCATCGGATGTCCCGGCTGCGGAGTACTGTGAGGTATACTGGGCTTGATGGTACACGGAGAGCCTGATTGAAAATCCCTTAATATCGTATCCGAGCGCCGCATTCAAATAGAACGTAGGCTGGTTTTCCGATTGGTGTGTCTGCCAAATCGGGATGCCGTTTTCCAAAAAATTCAATTTCGCGGGGTGTCCATGTGAACCTGTTGTGGCGGGACTATATGTCGTATCAATGACCGATGTTCCGACCAGTATATTTGTCTGCGAACGCGAAAATGAGAGATTATAGGAAAGAGTTATATTCTGCAGCCATGAGACCGGGAGAAACATAAAGTTTATTTGATGTTCAATCTCAAATCCCCACGCGTACGACGGATCGGGAGAGTTGTAGGCAATATTGGCTTTATATGCATTGCTGGCAAGAATGCTGTTGAGCACGGCATTATTTTTCCAGGAAGACATGTGCAATTGATCGAGGAGATTATCCATCCGATACATGAGTCCCGACGCTGCATTGGTCGTCCATCCGTTGTTTCCTATGAGTATATTGGGTCCTCCGGTGGGCCAGCTAATTTCCAGATTATTCGTTTGATGAAACATATCGTCGATGACTTTATAATACGCCGACACGGAGAAGAGGCCGATGATATCATTAAAGACCTGTGTATTCACCTCGTAGTTCCATGCTTTTGCGTCTTTCAGATTCGGGTTCCCGAGGACGAAGACCTCAGTTGTGGTGCTGTATGCAAATTGGGGCAGACGCAGATCGAAGTCCGGACGCGCCAAAGCCCGGTAAGCCGCAAATCTCAACGTCAGATAATCCGCCGGCTTATACGACAATTGCGCGCTCGGAAGCCAGATTATCTCCGTGTAGTTTGCAGTCGTGTCCATGGTTCTCCCGGTAATAAGCGAAACCGATCCGGTGCCGCCCACCGATCGGTCTGAGTTTATTGCGCCGTAATCATTGGATTCCTTCTCCACGCGGACTCCGAGAATGAGTGTCGTGCTCTGCCCTATATCGAGCGTATTCATAACATAGCCGCTTGATACTTGTTCCGTCACATTATAATCGCTGAGAAGAGCCAGTGCATTCGGACCGTAGTCATTAATTGAAGCCGGATAGACCGCATTCTTGTTTAAAGCATACCATTGTTTGAGGGCGTCTACATTGATAAGCGGTGTCAACATGTACATACCCATGAGATTACGCGATGGTACTGGAGAATCCAGAAAATACGAAAGAGGGGCTCCCGTTGACGTAACACCGGCAAATCGAGTTCCGGCATAACTGATCGGCGTTCCATCCGCGTTTTGAAAGTTGGCAAAATAGCGATAGTTGTTCCAATTATAACCGGTGTTGTGCATCCACCTCGACTTGTTTTTATACTTGCCTCCGAGTTTAAATTCATCGGCAAACTCATCTCCCAGCGCTATTTTTCGAGAAATGTTCAATTGAAACGTCTGTTCTTTATCGAAGTTTTCCTGATTGATGGTTTTTGAACTATCGAGCAAGACGGTCGATAAATCTTCAGAACCTGAAACGCCCTGTTGGAACGACGCGCGAAATCCAAACGGACTTGTAATCTTCGATTCTGCGTATGCAAGATTCCAATCGACCGTCATTCCCATGAGATAATTAATCCCTTGCAGAGAAGTGCTGGAGGTGCTGATTTTTTGTTCCATATATTGATAGTCGAAATCCGGTCCGCCGAATCCATTCCCAATCGGAATTAACCTGCTTTGAATCATTGTGTTTTTATTTGTTTCACTGTACAACCCGGAAACTTTTACAGAACCGCTGTCCGGAGTATTGACATCGAAGATTATCTGTCCTCCGTTTCTTTTGCGCAATTCATCGGTAAACGTTCTCGTAAGTTGGTCCAATGAGTACATATTTCCATAGACATCCGAAGGCTGAACGTTATAAGGAGAAAGGTTGGAGATATGATAGTGATTCGATATATCTTCTCTGCTTCGTATCTTTCGCTCCGTATTGCCCTGAATCTGCACGCCGAGAATATCGTCGAAAAATCGTTCTCCATACCGGGCTGAAAAATCGTACTGATTTTCCGATTTCATGAGATAGTTGTAGTCGCCTTTGAGGTCGGCTTGAATGAGGCGTTCCGAGGGAGCCTTCTTGGTGACTAAGTTGATCGATCCGGCGATGGCGTCCGCATCCTGGTCGGCCGTAAGCGTCTTGTGCAGTTCTATGCCCGACAATGCGCCCTGCGACAACATACTTAGATCCACGTCTCGTGAGTTCGGATCCGTCGGCGGAATTTTAACTCCATCGACTGTGATATTGCTGAACTTCGAACTCAATCCCCGCAGCACTACCCCGCTTGCCTCGCCGCCGGAGCGGATAATAGAAACGCCCGGCAGGCGCCCGATCGACTCGGCAGCATTCGCGTCCGGCAGTTCCTGAATTTTTTCTTCCGACACGATATTCACAATCGTTTTCGATGTAACCTGCTGGTTGATCGCCTGCAGTTGCCCGCGCATTTGACCCAGCACTTCCACTTCCCCCATGAGGACGGCCTGCGGAGAAAGCTGAACATCCAGCGTGAAGGCAGTCTTTGTTGCGCTGAAATCGATTTCCACTCCCCGTGTTTGATATCCGATGCAGGATATCTTGACGCGATATGTCTTTTCCGGAATCGCAGTGATGCGGAATTCCCCATTGAGGTTCGTTGCGCCCCCCAGAGATGAACCAAGGAGAACGATATTTGCCCCGATGACCGCTTCATGACTCGAGGAATCTCTCACGACCCCCGTGAAAGTTGCCTGTCCCCGAGCAACAAACGGAAATAAAAAGACGCAGAGCGCCGACGACAACAAGAAGGATAATTTCATATGCTTATGACTCCTTACAAGAGTGGTTACCCGGAAACTATCGTTTGAACTATTCTTCGATTGGAATTTCTTTTACTTTATTTTANNTTTTATCGTCATCTGCATATTTTTCGTCTGCAGCAAGTGATTTCAAATTTTTCAGACGCTGCTCGTTCTGCAGCATCTGCTCCGCATGCTTTTCTGCAATCTCGAGATGGCGCTCCATTGCTGCACGCGCTCCTTCCGCATCTCTTTGTAAAATTGCAACGAGAATTTTACGATGCCATTCAACTGCGGACTGTTTTGCATCGACCACCGTTGCATAGACCGAGGATTTAATAGGCGGAATCAAACGGTGGATGGGATCCAGAATCAGCGGGATGATCGAATTTTCAGAGGCCTTCGCAATATCCAGGTGAAAGCGCATATCCAGGCGGGACAGTTCCTTGTAATCGCCGGTGCTTCGCTCCAGATCGTCCTGATCCTTCTTGAGCTTTTCTGCATCTTCTTCCGTATGATGCAGCGCCGCAGAAGCAGCAATGGGAGGTTCGATAATCTGGCGGGCATGCACAAGGTCGAACACATAGTCGCGCTCCTGTTTCATTTCCAGATACAAGCGGATAGGATTCATGACCGTCTCAGCCGAAATATTACAGACGAAGATTCCCTTTCCTTTCTCGATGGAAATCATGCCGCGGGCGCTGAGCATGCGAAGAGCCTCCCGAACAGCTGTACGGCTGACATTAAATTGCTGGCACAATTGCGACTCCGATGGAAGTTTTTCGCCCGGCACAAACATCTTCTTCCGTATGGAGTCTTCAATCTGAGACTCAACGACATTGCTCAGAAGCTTTCTTTTTTCAACTGGTATGAACATTTTACCTCTTGTCTGATGTATGATATGTGATAGGATTAAAGTAAAAAAGTTTTTTTCTCGTGTCAATAAAAATCTTTAGAACCAGACTTTTTTTAATAAAACGTGTATGCGCCTTTTTTAGCTTATTTTCGATGATTATTAGAATTAATCGAGAATATCAGATCCACCAAATACAAATTCAATCATTCATACAGTCAAGTATAGTCTGATGCGAGATTAAAAAAATTTTCTGTGATAAATGGTTTTTCATTGTTGAGTTTTTACTCTTCAGCGATAGATCAGAAGATGCGAAGAAAAATTGGCATATTTCAAAAAGAACTTTTGTTTCTATGAAAGGAAGCAGCATTCCGGTCGAACTCGATGAACATACCGCCTACTATAATTTAGAGCGACATTCGGACTGCATAATTGTTTGGAAATCTCACATGCACCCGATTATTTTCATATTCGATAGCCTGCGGTACGAAAATAGTGTCCTGCTTCAAATGAAGATCTAATGTTTTAAAATGGAGCTATAAAAAATACAATTTGCATTCCGGATGAGAAGAATACTTAATACCGCAGAACTTAACTCCTGACTTTTATTGCCAATGTATTATGGATGCATAATAATAAATCGTTGTTCATATGCAGAACAATACCGGATTTGATCTTCAGGAATGTCGCTGCGCTGAGGCTCAAACGAAACGTCCACAGTATACATTCCGGCTGGAAATTTATTTTCCGGAAGGGTCCGCTGCATCATCGAGACATAGACCGCAATCGTTTCCTGAATTTCATCGGAGATGATTCAGTTCGGACTGATAATTTTCGCCGTTGCCGGATGCAATCAAAGAATTGATGTTTTTAAAATACTTCGGATTAATACGATAAGTAGGAAAACCGAACAACGCCTATTCCTGCCGTTGCATACAGGATGAATTTTTGCGAATCTCCGCTCTGAAGCACGAAGGAACTCCCTCCATCTTTTTTTCCATCCTTAATTTCAACAGCAATGACATCGGTGGTCTTTACTTGCAGTGTTACAACTTGTGGTTTTATGGGATTGATATCGCCGGACTTATCTACGGATAACGACATTTCAGCCGGAAGAGCAGCTACGACTGTTGCCGTAATTTGTGCCGTCGCATACGCCCTTTTTTGTCCGTAAGCAAAGGAAATATAAAACAGCAGGACTGCCAGGCAAATAACTGAATATCGTATGGTCTCGTTCATTGTCATTCCTGAACGAGAAACTGCAAATGATCTGCCGGTTCCGTCTTATAAAGAGTTATAGCAAGGGATTCGAAATTTGATCTTTTTTGAGGAAATGAAAGCAGAACGCGCCGGGGATGGCTGCCTGTTTTTGAAGATTCTCTAAAACTCTATTTTTTCATGGATGGGATCAATCTTAAAAGAAAATCCAATCCGGAAATTTCATCTCCTTGAGATGTTGCTCGAATTTCGAATTCACGCTTCGCCGGTTCTGCAATACAGTTCAGCATCGCAAGTTGTGCGGAATCGATCGCAATTTTGTATTTTCCGGGCGGAATACCGACGTAATACAAGGATCCATCCTGAAACAGCGGAATGGTATAACGGTTTGAATTAGTTATGCCCTCTACCGTAACCTTAAGCCCGGCAACAGGTTCGTTACCTTTTGTGGAAGCGCGCAGCACCGTCCCTTCGATCATACCGACAGCGACAAATGGGACATCGATAATCTTGAGTGTATTCGGCTCGGCAACAAAAGAAAATGATTTTTGTTTCGGCACCCATAAACTATTCACGATAGCCACGTCACGAATATCGACATTGTACCGCTCGTACGGAAGAAGTTCCCATATTGTGACCACTCCTTTGCTGCTTTTCTGGAACGATGCTGCATGTTCAAGATTTACCGATCCGCCTTCGACAAGCGTCTCGTTTGTATCGTAAATGCCGTTGCCGTTTTCATCCAAAAACATTCTAAACGCGGCTCCGGTTGTTCCCTCCCAGGGCAGGCCGTACGCATCGATTGAGTGATTGATTCCGCTGTATACCAGCGCACCGCTGATTGTTTGCGTTTGTACCGGATGATCCCCGGCCTGGAGGGATGTTGTTGTCCTCATAAAATCAAAATCGATTGTCAACAGCAGCGAAGCAACCGTGAGATTATTGACCATATCCCTTTGAATTCCCAACTGGCACCTGCCTGCAGTAAAGAGCGACGACGAAAGATTGCATCCAAATGCACTGAGATTGTGAGCTTCCTGATCATACGTCAGGGATGCGTTGAGCAGCAGATCTCCCGCGGAAGAAAAGTTTAGTACCGNNGAATGCCGCCCGACTCCGTTCTGCCTATTCGTTCCTGTAAATTCACGCTCCATGAGCCGGGAGACACCGATGTACCGAAAGTCAGAGATTCGTTTCTTGAACCGCTGTATTGAGTCCAGTCGGCAGTAGAAAGGAGCGCGAGCTGCAGCCTTTCAAGATTGAAAGGGATAGAATAGTTCGCCTGAATATCCGACTTCTTATCGGTGGAATTGTAGTAGGGATCGCTTTTATACGACGCTGCTGTAATGCCATATTGAACCCGGGAAGGTAAAATGACCTGCACGTCCGCCGATGAATGAACGGACGGAGCAATGTCGATGTCGGCTAAAATGCTCTGCCCAAGCCGGATGGAAAGAACGTCGTTCAAAACGGGCCTCCTCCTGAGCGTGTCGTCTATATATTCAAACGACACACGGTTGGTCAGACGTTCATCGATTCCGTACAACGCATGCACCTGATAGAATGGAAAATGTTCATTGTACAGACTTCCTGCATTAACGATCATATCCAGTTCCTGCGGCGGAAGAAATACAAAAGGAATTTGAATGCGCTTTCGTTCGACTTCGACCTCTCCGGTCGGTCCGTACATACGAAGTGTATAGTCGTTCGTGCCGTACATAAGCGGAACATCGAATTGCACGTTTCCCAGAGCATCCGTACGCCTGGAATCGATGAGCTTTTCATCGGCGTACAGCTCCACGGTCCAATCGGGCTTGAGTTGTTCCTGTATTGCAATTGTTTGATACGACATCCGCGGTACCACCGGCTGACTCGATAACTGAATACCCCTGAATTGAGACGAAGTCAATCCGTATCCGTCCATCACGCCCAACGATGCCTGCGATATAATTTTAGAATCGTCAAAAACATATTTCCATTGAAAGGTTTGATTTCCTCCGGACAGCCTGCTGCTGTCCGCGGAGACATTCAGCGTTCCGTTAAATTCGCCTCCCAGGACTTCTGCTCCTGCCCGGAATGTTCCATTGTATGCGTTCCCCTCCTCCGAATGCGCACCGGTAATCGTATAATCCAGAACGCCGCCGCCGAGCAGCGGTTTCTGCCGGGCGGAAAGAAGCGGATATGATGTGTGATTTTTTTTCTGTGCTTCTGTAATCTGCAATCGTTCATCCCGTTCCAGCTCTGCGGCAATCGGCAGCTTATCTTCAGTCGTGAGAACGGCTGCTAATTGCCTGAAATCAATGTCAATCCGGAGGCGGAAGAATCGATAAAATGCGCTTGCGGTAAGGAAGAGATCAAGATCTGTTTGTTTAAATTCATCGGGCGTCAGGGCAAATGTTTCTTTTCCGATAATAACGCAGTGGTGCATGCAATCGAAGGCGTACGGCCGCTGCCGGCTGATGTAAAAACCATGAAGACGAGCTATCCCGCTGTCGGCGGATGTGTACACATGAAGCAGCGCAAACATTCCGCTAACCGGCAGATATATTGAATCGCCTGCACTCAGAGCGTTGACGATCTCGCTGACGCTGCCGGCATCATAGCGAAGGCGGATAAAAATTTCTTCCGGAGCGTTTGATGCATGTTCCTGAGCGCAGACATGAATTCCCGCACAGAACATCAGCGCCAGCAGGAACGCCGGACTACGTTTGTGCATTCTCTCCATCTATTCGGGTTATGGAAGAACGACGGTAAAGCGTTTTTCGTACGCAGAACAATACCGGATCTGATCCGCAGGAATGTCGTTGCGCTGAGGTGCAAGTGAAATGTCGACGGTATATGTTCCTGCCGGGAGATCTTTTGTCAGAATAGAACGTTTCATCATCGAAACATAGACCGCGATAGTCTCTTTTATCTCATCGACAAGAGCGCCATTTGCATCGAAAATTTTTGCCGTTGCTGTGCCAAAATAAGGAGCGTTGCCGTCTTTATTGATGTACCAAAGAATCAATGTTCCTGCATTATTCTTCGAAACTCCTTTTCCTGTAATCGTTGTACCGTTTGTGAGTCCCCCTTTTTGGTATGCAGCTGTTGTAACCTGTCTAAAAATATAATTCAGTTTTGTCGTTATATCTTTCCGCACCGTATCGACGTGTCCCTGCTGCTCGGCGCTTGTCGTTATAACGCGCGTCCAATAAAATCCGTCTTTACAGGAAACGGGAACATTTGCAGCAATTCGTACAATTTGCTTATCACCCGGCTGCATAACAAATTTTTTAGGAAAGAGCTTAAGATACGGTTTCAGAGACAATTCTTTTTCGGTCGCCGTATCGCCATATTGCATGTTCATCGTACCGAGAGAATCCGACGATGGATATCCGAACGTGAATTCCACGGAAACTTCCTGCGGAACCGTCGTCCGGTTTTCTATATTAAGATCGCCGAAGCGGTGATCCGGACTGCAGAAAACGATCGGCGGCGCAACGGCGACCTGTGCAGAGAGGCGTAGAAAACAAAAAAACATAAGAATCGAAAGCGGAAGTGTTTTCATAAAAGTCCCGTTATTTTTTTCATTGTGATATTTGCTGAACAGTGCAAGTGATGGAACCGCTATATGCGCCGGCCTGACTTTTTACGAGAGCAGAAGCAACGGTACCAACCCAGAGATAAACGGCCTGGTTCGGTTCAATATGGATTGTTAAAGGTTCCCGCGGATCGAACGATGTTGCCGAGGAAACATTATCGACAGACGACCATCGGGCACAATCGGGTTCGAAGCGAAGATCAACGCCGCTCCCGCCGCCGGGTCCTGACAACTGCTGAGGGAGTGTGAATTGTATTATCACATCCATTGCTTTCGTGACGTGTACTTCAAACTTTGCGGCAGAAACAGAGGCGGGCTGCACGCGCTGCGAAAAACCGGCGGTGATCGTTCCAATCACCGCATCGTTCCGGCACACAATGCTTACAACCGGCTGTCCATTCGAAGGTATGTTCCAAANNTTCCATGGTGTGGTTATAGAATGGAAAGTACTCAGTTGATTCCACAAACGCAAAAGCCCGGAGACTTTTTCAGCCTCCGGGCTTTTGCAGCGTACCGGTAAGGAGAATTCTGCTATTGTGTTACCGTGACGGTAATTGTTCCCGAATATGAGCCGGCGGCTTGTGCTGCATCTACTGTTATCTGTCCGCCAACATAAAGGAATAAAGCGCCTATGTTCGATGTCAAAGCGCCAGTAACAGTGAAAGCATCGATGGTGGAAGTCGTCACTGAGCCGGCAGCTCCCGCAACCGTATTAGTTCGCGGAAGAACGCTGCTTGTAAAAGGCATCGAATTCGCACCGCTTACTAATGTTGCCGGATATACGATCGCAACGCCTGTAGCCGTATTTGCCGCTCCGGAAATAGTAAATGCTGCAGCAGCTCCTGTATTGGCAGCAACTATTGGTGATGTTCCAAGTGTAACGTTACCGAAGGCCATAGGCAAGTTGTTGGTGACGGTTACTGCTGCAGTAACATTGGCTGTAACGTTTGCCGATGTAGACGCTGTTCCGGCAAATGATAAAGCCGATATCGCACATATCAAAATGGCGACTAAAAGAATTTTTTTCATGATATTGCTCCTTTTTTTGATGTTGATTGATTGATAATATTGTTTTTTTCTGTTTATTCTACTTTTCATTATCACAACTTATAACCTCTTATTTACAGACGAAAGTTCTCAGCTTATGTTCCAGTATACAGCTTCTCTTTTAAATTAAAACGCCAACACTCTCTTCAAATTTCTTGTAGTAACATAACGGTTGCTTTTTAAGAAAACATCGCGTAAGAACCTTAATTATGCTCTACGTATTTTTACGTATGCTTTTTTGCGTTTTTTTTACTCTTTGAATAATCCTCGGTTATCATACTTGTCCAAGACTGTTATCCCCGAGTGATCTTGTCGGGGATCCAGGTTAGAGCCTATTCCTGGATTCCCGCTTAGCTGGAAGCCTAATGATGTCGTCTCGCGTGGCGGGACGTCTATTCAATGCCTCCGGCTGGGAATGACAAATTATTCTTTCTTTAATCGGCTTTTTTATTTGGGACAGCAGTGTTCGGTTATATAATTGTGTTTAACCAATTTATTGAGCCTGTCATAAAAATAATTTGCCGTTCCCGAAAAGATTCCTTTCGGAATTCCCTGACCGACTGCTGACGCCCGCCAAAATG
>PMML01000042.1 GCA_003162695.1 Ignavibacteriota bacterium
ACCGTATCGATCACCTGCCGAGCAGAACTTACACCTATGAGGACTGAAGTTATTTCTTTTTTATTTAATAACCAAGCGAGCGACATCTGAGCAAGCGATTGGCCTCGTTTTTCAGCCAATACATTAAGCTTGCGTGTAATAGACAGTTTCTCTTCTGTAATATCCGCGGGATGAAGAAAACCGTGAGGTTTTGCAGCTCTGGAATCCCCGGGAATTCCGTTAAAATATCGATTTGTCAATACTCCTTGTGCCAGAGGTGAAAAAACGATGCATCCGATCCGTTCTTTCTCCAGAACCTCTAATAAGCCATTTTCCGGCACCCTGTCTAAAATATTATACCGTACCTGGTGAATAAGACATGGAGTCCCAAGCTCCTTCAACATCTTCGCTGCTTTTATAGTCAGCGCAGGAGGATACGAAGAAATCCCCGCATACAATGCTTTTCCGGACCGAACGATTTGATCCAGCGCCTGCATCGTTTCTTCAAGAGGTGTTTCCGGATCGGGACGATGATGATAAAAAATNNTTGCGTGATCCCCAATCGCCGTACGGTCCCGGCCACATTCTATAACCCGCTTTTGTCGATATAATAAGTTCGTCGCGGTACGGAAGAAAATCTTTTTTTAGAATTCTTCCGAAGTTCTCCTCTGCGCTTCCCGGAGGCATGCCATAATTATTGGCGAGATCAAAATGGGTGATGCCGCAATCGAATGCTTTCCGGAGCAATAAAGCGGCATTCAAAAAATCGTCCGTGCCGCCGAAATTATGCCACAACCCAACCGAGATCGCCGGTAATTTCAGCCCGCTGGCCCCGCAAAATTTATATTGCATTTTTTCATATCTATTGTCCGCAGGCGAATATTTTACCATAACGATCCTTTATCCTCTTCTCAATTCAATGTTTTCATTTTAGGTCTGCCGGAAATATACGAAAAGATTCCATGAAAGCAATAATTTGATCCGCCATTTTTTTATGCGTCTCTACTGTCGGGTGCCCGTTGCCGACGTAACCGCCGGGGAACTCATCGTACGTTGCATACAAAACATCTTTTTTTCCGAAGGCATTTTCTTCATCGACGATCTGCTTCGTGTTTTTCCGCGCCCATGCCGTGTAAGGAGCCAGGGCGACAATTTTCACGCCGGGATATTGAACACGTATGACATTTAAAAAATCATGATAAGCGGAACAAAATAGTTTCGATTTTTTTTCCGTAACGACTCCACTGCTGTCTTTTAATCCCGAGAAGTCATTCAGACCCAGACTCACGACTGCGACTTGCGGGACCCATTGCTGGAAATTCCAAAGTGGTTCCGCTTTTTCCATAAGCGTTCTCTTATACAGTTTCGGCAGTGTCGCTCCGGTATCTCCCCTCCAGTCACAGAACATTCCGGCTCCGGAACGGCATATGGTCGCATATTGCGCATGGAAGTGCCGCGCCACAACCGGAGCGAATCCCTTATCGATATTAGTGACGGGATATCGTTCTTCCCAGGGAAGCGACTGCGCTTTTGTTTCATTGCTTTCTGCAGCAGTAAACGAATCTCCAATAAATTCGATTTTCCGATCAGGCTTCGGGGAAGGCTGCAGGATCGACGCAGCGCTGTCCAGCAGAAGTCCGTAAAAAGAATACGGTTCTTCGAATGTAATATTCCGGCGGCTTAAAAGCAGCGTATGATTCCCTTCCGGAAGATTTTTTGCAAGAACGTAATCGGCTTGCCCGGATTGTGTGCCGTGAAAAACACTGAAGAGCGATCCGTCGATATAAACATTGAAATAATTCGTATGATCATCCAAACGAATACCGATGCGGCTCCCTGTAAATTCCGCCTCCAGATAGACTCCGGGCCACGAATATTTTGCACAGGTCGAATCATGCCGGTCCCAACGGCCGTAATATTGAATGTACGGATGATCCGCATGAATAAAATTTTCTGCGAAGAGCGTATCCCTGGATTGCATAAGAAAAATTAATCCGGCAATGAGCACATGAATGGAATATCTCACAACAATCCTCTTTCTCTTCTACTGCTTCGGCTGCAAGTTTCTTTAACGCTACAGTCCAACGTAAACAAATACTAAAAATACATGTATGATACGGGTCACATTGAATGTCACATAAAAATTACAACCGGATCATCATTGTTTCAGATCCTCTTTATATAGAGATATAGAAGTCCCGTCGCTGAAGACCGGGATTTCCCGGCAAAAACCGCTCTGCAATATATCAGAATAAACAGATTTTGCAAGGTTATGACCTGAAAAATCCCGAGATTTTTTGCGAAGTTCTGAAATTCGCCGGCAAAAATCCGGACTTCTCTCTATATATAGAGTATTGATAGAAGTTCAATGCTCATCGACCATTCACCGCTCTTTTACTTGTATGGTTTTTCCTTTATAGAGCAATTCTTTATCTATGTTTTTTACAGTCTCAATTCCGGCGCCATGATCTTCACCTACAAAGACCACATTTATTTTCCGTTCTTTTATCATTCCCGGATATTCACGCTTCCGGGCACCGATTGTAAGCGTCTTCGTCTTCTCTTTCCATGAGAATGGAATCACGGAAGATATGCCTTTCTCGTAATCGAAGTTATCGTTTTCATCTTCATACAGATTAAACGATCCATCCGCGCCTGTATAAACGCGAAGCTCGATTGTTCCATCTGTTTTTTCTTCCGCATATTGAAGCGAATCCCCCATCGGTACGATCGAACCGGCTTTTACGAACAGAGGAATCGTTTCCAGAGGCGCTGCGGCATCGATGGTTTGACCCGATGGATAGTTCCTGCCGTTCCAAAAATTTCTCCAGCCGCCGGTCGTTTTTGGAAGATAAACTTTTCTCGCCTGCGCATGCTGCCGGACGACGGGACAAACCAGGAATTCCTTTCCGAACATGAACTGATCGGTAATATCGTAGACGCCGGCATCACTTCGAAAATCCATCATCAATGCACGATAGATCGTAAAGTTTTCGAATGTCACTTTTGCACCCAGGGAATAAAGAAACGGCATAAGACGATAGCGAAGATTCGTATAGGTCGTTAAAAGTCCTTCGGTTTTTTTATCGTAATTCCAGAATTCCGTTTTTCGGCAGCCATGCACGCGAAGAATGGGCAGAAACGTTCCGTATTCATACCACCGGACCAGAAGTTCCGGATACTCCGGTGAATCCGCAAAGGCATACGGCACAAAACCTCCGATATCTACCGTCCAGTACGGCATACCGGTGGCGCAGTAATTCAGCCCCGCCGGTATTTCTTTTCGATATGTATCCCAATCGGGACTGACATCGCCGTTCCATGTTGTTGCAGCAAAACGCTGCTGACCCACGAATGAAGAACGTGTCAGAATGTACGGACGTTTTGTGCTTCCCGTGGAAAGCTGCCCTTCATACACTCCTTTTGTCGACATGAGCGGATACACGTTCAAATATCTTCTCCCCGTTCCCATCGCGGTATGCGCCCGTGAAAAATCGTAGCCCCATTCCGGCTCGGAAGCATCCATCCACCAGCCGTCAAATCCGAGCTTGAAGAGCCGCTCATTTATGAAGTGCCAAAAAAGTTTTCGCGCTTCCGGATTGAATGGATCGTACGCCGCGTTGGGGGATTCATCTTTAATACCGGCTCCCTCGTTTGTATTCAAACGAGTATCCTGAAGACCGAGCAAAAATCCTTTGGCATCCATCGAATCATAGACATCGGTTCCTTTATTAATGCGCGGCCAGACGGAAACGATGGTATGTGCATCTTGCTGATGAATATGCTCCACCATTGCTTTCGGATCCGAATACCGGCTCGAGTCGAAGATATGCGATCCCCATAAGTTATTGGGAAACTGAGGCCAGTAGTCGGCATCCTGCACAACAACATCGAGCGGAATTTTCCGATCCCGGTAGCCGTTGATGACACTCTTAATTTTTTCCTGGGTCTTCCAGCCATACTGACTCATAAACAAACCGTATGCCCATTTCGGATACAGGGGCGCTTTGCCGGTTACTGTCCGCATACCGGCAACGATCTGATCCGGCTCCGGACCGTACATAAAGTAATAATCGATTGCATCGGCAACCTGCGATTTAAACGACATGCACGGCGCCATTTCCGGAGTCCGGCAGAAGAGCGCAATTTGATTCGAAAAATATTCCGTGTGTTTTGCCCGTTCGGCATTCCACGCTAACCGCGCCGAAGCCCCGCCGCCGTTTTGATAATATTCGATCCGAATATCGTATGTCTTCCCTGCTTCCATATCCATCACATAGCTGTCCGTTTCGGGAGAGCGGTCGCGCCAGTCGTCGATAACCTTCTTTCCGTCGATAAAAACACGAACGCCGTCATCCGTAGCCGCATCAATGGAAACGTTCTTGATCGACGCCGGTGCGACAATTTTTCCAGTCCAGCGGACGGAATATTCCTCACGCTTAAATCCCTTTTGCGGCGGGTTCTCTCCCCAATCGAAATCGATCACAGAGTCGACGCGGACAAACGAAGGCGCGCCTTCCAGCTTCATATTCGGGAAATATTCACCTTTTAATCCATGCTGTCCATCTTGACCTCCGGCCGGCAGCATGTATTTTGAAGAAATGACCGGATTGATCTGTTTTGCAAGGTTTTTAATTTTAATGGAGTACGTTTTTCCCGCTTCCAGGTACTGCATAACGATCGAAGGGGAGTACCCTACTCCGGCAACCATTCTAAAGAGTATACTGTCATTCATCGACATTTCAACCGGTGCAGAACCGGGGCGTTCAAGTACAATCGTATACCTGCCTGTCGTCTGGGGCTTAAAATCGGCTCCGACCGCATTGTCATCCAGAGCGGTCAGCGGAATAGATTCGACCTCCGGATTGAATTCTGTGTACGAATAATTATTCCAGAATAATCCGTATCCTTTATTTGATACAATCACCGGACTTGCAATTGCGGTATTCTGCTGATGCATTTTCATGTGACCGTTTTTCCAGTTCATCACATCAAACTGATATTGCCCGAGACCGACGATCGCTTCATCATCCGGCGAAAGGTATTTTTGTTCCACCGTCCATGCCGTATCGCCGGGAAGATCCGCTTTCGTAAATATTTTTCCGCCGGCCATTTCCTGCAGCAGCGAATGACCGCTCGCATCATAGTAACGGATGGACGCGTCAAGTTTGCGGACTTTAACGATCAACTTGGAAGTCTTAAGAACGACTTCACTATCGGATTCCGCAAGTGTAAATTTTCCGCTGCCTGTAAGGTTGTCCACCTCTGAAAGGTTTTTCCGCTTCGGCAGATCTTTCACCGGCGAAGAAATAACGTGAATCACAGCGCCGTTGATGACGCGCAATTTCATCGTACCTGATAAAGTTTCAAGAACGACTCCGTCTTCGACTCTGACCGCATGTCGTATTTGCGCCTGCAGTAAAGAACCGAAAGACAACACAAATATTGCAGCAATAATATTTTTTTTCATACTATGCTCCGCTCCTTATGTTCGAACGATTGAACCGGCGGCGGCTTAATGCTTTTTCTGCATCGCCTGTTGAAAGAATTCTCCGCCTTCGGTTAATTTGAATGTATCCCAGGAATTGATCAGACGGGGATACCAATCCGGATCGAACACCCATGTTATCCAGCTGATACCCTTGTCTGCAAAAAATTTTATAATCGTATTTCCATAATTGAGATTTGCTTCCGCACCCTGATCACCGAGAATAAATCCGAACTCTGTGGCAACAACCGGATATTTCCCGGTTGCGAAACCGAAATCTTCCTCCCATTTTAGTTCATACGGAGGCCATCGTTTATGAGGATACGGATGGACGGAATATGCGATACCCTCCGCAGCAATCGGTTCGTTCCGCAGCGGTGTAAGGTCATAAGCCCAATCAAATCCGGCAACGAGGGGAATTTTCTCTCTATCGTATGCGCGGATAAGATTGATGATATTCTCGTTGATTTTTTTCCATTCACTCCACGTCATACTTCCCAGTTTACCGTCTGCAAGTGTGGGTTCGTTGAACAGTTCAAAAAAAACAACCGTCGTATTTCCCTTAAAATGCACCGCCATGGCCCGCCAGAATTCGTACGTTTCTTTGAGAGACGTATTGTACATGGGATCTTGAAAAAGCTCCATACCCAGATTGCCAATCGAATGCCAATCGATATCGACATAAAGACCAAGCTCGGAGCACCATTGGACGGCCTGATCGAGCAGGAGAATATATTTGGCCGGTGTTCGCGCACGCCAGGAGGCAGGGTGCACGGGAATGCGAACAATCATCGCTCCCATATCTTTTACTTTTATGAACAGCTTTTTATTCCAGCGCCCTTGCTGGGCAATTTTATCCGGATCTGCAACGGCCGTACCCCGGAAAACAACGGTATCGCCCGCAATATTGACGAATACATTCCCATGTACGCGAATCAGGGATAAAGTATTCGACTGCGCATTTTTCGGCGGTCTATTGACATCGACCGTATCCGCCCAATCGAATAAATTCCTCCCTTTGGAATCTCCTTGAGCTCTCAGCGTAAAATTCGGGAATAAAAAACCGATGCAAATCACGCTATACAATAAATACTTTTTCATTTTATTCCTTTCCTGACGAAGATCACACTGGCTTAAAATCGAAGACAATGAAACAGTACAATCAAGAGGCATCCGAAAAAATCTCTAAATCTTTAAAGAGGATTCTCTCCAGCCGGTATGCGGCTTGCGACGAGTACGAAAAGACGGGTCGGCGGAAATTCGCGTCTCATTCCGAAAGGAACCCGCTTCTTTTTTTTCATATCATGAGTTCTCATGCGCTTCACTCGGCCGAATTATTATTGTCATTTTTTATATAAGAAATTACAGCTTCAATCCGCCTTTTTATGATGAATTTACGAGAAAATCACAAACAAAATCAGGCCAGCCTGAAAAGTCGCTCAAGTATACAAGAAATTCACCACATCTTCAATGTGCCGACTATTTTTGATCTCTTACAGGAATCATAAACTAAAGAAAGCTCCTCTCTGCTCATAGTGGATGTAACTCCATACGCTGATTAGTTGCTGAGGGATCAAGTAAAAAGGAAGTCGTTTTTAAACAATCACTCAGATGGAGCCCATCATGAAAGATGAACTCCATCTGACTACTATTTCTCATTTTTGTGCTTTCATTCTTGAGTATTTCCATATATCTTCCATTCTGGAAAAATGACCGCTCTGCCGTGAGCAATAAATATACTTTGTCCGCGGAATGTGGATTGAAATTAAACCGTATAATAATTTTACAAGCAATCTCTTTTTAAGTTTCATTTCTTAGGCTATACATATACACGTAAGATTCGAAAAAGAATAGTTTCAAA
>PMML01000054.1 GCA_003162695.1 Ignavibacteriota bacterium
TTTCAAATCATGAGATCATGTCTCATGTCTCTCGGGCAGTTTAATAAGGAGGTGCGATCTTCAGTAATTTCGAGAAAACCATAGAACTCAATGGCAGATTAAGCCGCAAAGTGCTCGTGTTAAACCATAATTACGAACCTTTGAGTATCTGTAATGTCCGAAAAGCGGTAATTTTACTTTTTTTAGGCAAAGCTGAATTGATAGCAGCGTGTGATGGGAAAAGTCTCCATTCTGTTTCTGCAACGATGCCGTATCCGAGCATTGTCCGTCTTTGCGTCTACATACGCATTCCTTATAAAAAGATCGTGCTTTCACGAAAGAATATATTACGGCGAGACGGACATCGATGTCAATATTGCGGGAAAACGGATATCTCACTGACCGTAGATCATGTCATTCCCAAGGCTCATGGCGGCATTGAGTCATGGGAAAATCTCGTTGCAGCGTGTGTGCAGTGTAATAATAGAAAAGGAGATCGTGCACCGGGTGAAGCTCAAATGACGCTCCTCCGAAAACCGATCCGTCCAAACCATGTTATGTTTATCCGGCATTTTATCGGAACGGTAGACGATCATTGGAAGCCTTATCTTTTTATGAATTGACTTTACTGTGATTTTTTTCTCTTCAGGCGACCGGGGAAAATACTTTGAAATTTGTTTTCGTGACGCGACAAAAGACATCCTTTAAATCTCATCCATACTGCTTTCTATGATGCAGGAGAGCAATGAGTGCGGGTGCAGACGGATGTGAACGCTCCATTATGCAGCCGGTTACAGCTATTGCATTATACTATGTGAGGGAAAATTCAATCGGGTCTTCTTCTTTAGGTGCAAGATACGGTTCACATTTTTTGAAGTACTCTGATTGCAGGAATGAACTGCCGATCGATGGGCAAGAGCATAATCGAACGAAGGCGAAAAAGTCGCTGTGAACCGGTCCCTGATGAACGTATCGGCGAATTGGCCGGGTTATTCTACATCGAAATCTGACGTATTTTAAATAGGAGCAGGAAGGTTTTTGGAAAGAAAAAAGAAAGTAATACTGAGTGGGATGCGGCCGACAGGCAAATTGCATCTTGGTCATTTGACCGGCGCTCTGGAAAGCTGGGTCGCGTTACAGGGGGAATTTCAGAACTATCATCTGATAGCCGATTATCATGCATTAACGACAAATCCGGATTCGTCATTCCTGTACCAAAATTCAATCGATATGCTGATCGACTGGCTTGCAGCTGGCATCGACCCGAAGATCAGTCCGATGTTCCGTCAATCGCAAATCAAGGAACATTCAGAATTACATTTGATCTTTTCAATGCTGATAACGACGGCACGTTTGGAACGTAATCCGACCCTGAAGGAACAGGTTCGTGACCTGGCGATGGAAAGTCTAGTCTACGGGCATCTCGGATATCCGGTGCTTCAAGCAGCGGATATTCTTCTTTATAAAGGAGAGGTCGTTCCGGTCGGCGAAGATCAATTGCCGCATATCGAAATTACAAGGGAAATTTCACGGCGCTTTAACGCGCAGTATCCGGTACGTGTTCCTATTTTCCCGGAACCGGAAGGGCGGATTACAAAATTTGCACGGCTGACGGGTCTGGACGGCAAGAGAATGAGCAAGTCGATTGGCAATACGATTCTCCTCTCCGATGCTCCCGATGCCATCATGAAGAAAATGAAAACAGCGGTTACTGATCCGCAGAAAATTCGAAAAGGCGATCCGGGTCATCCGGATATTTGTCTTGTCTTTTCCTATCATACGAAATTCAATCCGGCAGAAGTCGAGGCGATTCGCGCCGATTGTCAAGCCGGAAAACTGGGATGTGTTGATTGTAAAACAAGATGTGCACAGCGGATCATTGAAGCACTCGAACCGCATCGCGAGAAACGCGCATATTTTGAATCGCACATGGACGAAGTCCATTCGATTCTGGACAATGGTGAACAACGGGCAAAGCAAAAGGCTGCAGAAACAATGAATGAGGTTCATGCGGCGATGAATATGGGATAATGGAGAACGCTCAAGGCTCTGCGGTGCTTTCGTTCAACGTTGGTTTGTTCTTGAGTTATTCAGTTGTTTAGTTATTCGGTTCTTTAGTTCTTTGGTTTTAACGTTCACAGTTTTCAGTTCACTGTTTATTGATTATCATGTTTAATATTAAACTTCAAGATTTCGAGGGACCGTTGGATCTCCTCCTGTTTTTTATAAAACGGGATGAATTGGATATCTATGATATTCCGATTGCGCGTATTGCAAAGGAATTTTCGGATTACATGCATTATCTGCAGGAACTCGATCTTGAAATCGCCGGAGAATTTCTGGTTGTAGCGGCGGAATTGATGCAGATCAAAGTAAAAATGCTCCTGCCGCCTGAGCCTGGAGAAGAAGAAGATACCGATCCGCGCACCAATCTGGTGCAGCGGCTTGTCGAATATAAGCGGTACAAAGAAATGGCGTTTGAGATGAAGAAGCTTGAAGAAGAACAATTCAAGGTCTCGTATCGCGGATATTATGAAATGGATGCGCGCGTGTACGAAGCAGAAACGGGCGAAGATATGATTCGCGATGTAACTTTTTTCGATCTCATTGCATCGTTTAAATTCGCAATGGATCGAATACCGAAGCGTATGTTTCATGAAATCGTGAAAATTAACGTCACGGTGGAAGAACAAATCGCCTTTCTTGAGGAATTATTCTCTCATCGCTCGGAAGCTACATTTTTTGAAATTGTAAAAGATTTTACGGAACGGATCCGAATTGTCGTCACGTTCCTTGCGCTTCTGGAAGTGATCCGATCGAAAAAAATTATTGTCCGGCAGCTTTCCCCGTACGGTGAATTGTCGATTATGCGCAATATTCAGTAAGCTCTGAACAGAGAAACGATGACCGAAACGACTGCAGTAAAACAGCAATTAAAAATTCCGAGTACGCTTAAAGTGCTTGTGGAAGCGCTCATTTTTGCAGCCCAGGAACCGCTGTCTCTCGCGCAGTTAAAAGCTATTTATATCGGTGAAGGTAAAAACGACGAAGCACGTCAAATTGAAACGGAAACGATACGCCAGGTTGTAGCGGATCTCAATAAAGAGTTCGAAAAAGCTTCCAAATCGTATCGCATTGTTTCTGTTGCGGGAGGATACCAGTTCGCAACGCTCTCAGAATATGCGGAGTGGCTGGGCCGGCTTTATCGCGAACAAGGCAGACGCAAGCTGTCTCAATCCGGCTTGGAAACGCTGGCTATCATTGCATATAAACAGCCGATTACAAAATCGGAAGTTGAAAAAATCAGAGGGGTTAACTGCGATTATGTGCTGCGGACTCTTCTTGAGAAGGAATTAATCGGTGTAACGGGAAGGGCGGAAAGCGTCGGAAGGCCTTTGCTTTACGGAACAACAAAAGAATTCTTAAAACATTTCGGACTGAACGACATTACGGATTTACCGCGTCCGCGCGAAATAGAAGAAATACTGGGTGAGAGCCAGTTCGAGACGGAACGGAGGATGCTCGAAGCTCAGGCAGGAGCGGAGGAGATGCAAAAAGAACAGGAAGAATTCAAGTCCCGCCTTCCCCATATTCCGAAAAAGAAAATAGATCTGGAAGAGAAGGAAGCTTCTATTCTTCCGCGAAGGACGGCGCGCGAAATATCAATCGTTCCTAATGAAACGACGGCGCAGGAAGCGATAGAGTTCAAACCGGATACAGAAGGAGAAGAAAAAATCGTTTCTCAAAATGCGAAACAGGAATCTGCCGATGCAATTCCTCTCGTAAATTCCGGAGACCCCCTTTTTCCGTCTGAAGTTAAAAATGAATTAACGGAGACGGAATTGATTCCGGAGGGAATGCAAGCGGTTTCTGCAGAGACAGAAATCGTTCTTTCCGGCCGAGAAAATTTTGAGGAAAAAATAAATGTCCCGGATCCGGAGATTATAGCTGAACAGGAATATCCGGATACAATACGTTCTGAAACCTCTGATCAAAAAATTGAAGCCGAGCAAAAAAGACGGCAAATCACCGGTGATGAAACGTTGATCACAAGAATGGACGAGCACGGGAAAAAGGCTCCGCGGTGGAAATTATGGAAAGAGAAAATACAAGGATTCATCAAGAAACTGTTCGATTAAACCGTTTTCTTGCGATGGCGGGAATCGGTTCAAGAAGGAAAAACGATGAACTTATTCGCTCCGGCGCTGTAAAAATCAACGGACGTGTTGTGACTGAATTGGGTACGAAGGTCGTTCTCTCGAAGGATCGAGTATCTATGAACGGTACGATCGTGTCCATAGAGGAAAAGAATGTCTATATCCTTTTGAATAAACCCAAAGACGTCATCACAACCATGAACGATGAGAGGGGACGTGAAACAGTGATGAATTATGTCCGGACGAAGTATAGAGTTTTTCCGGTCGGCCGGCTTGACCGCAATACGACGGGGGTACTGCTCTTCACCAATGACGGCGAATTTGCAAATGCCCTGATCCATCCGAAATTTGAAATTGAGCGTGTGTATCGTGTAACGGTCGATAAAACGATGCAGGATGATGATTTGAAAAAACTCAAAAAAGGCATCCATCTTGAAGACGGGCTGGCAAAGGCGCAAACCGTAGAAATTGTCGAAGGGTCTAAAAGAAAAAAAATCTTGATCGTCATACGGGAAGGGCGCAATCGCGAAGTACGCCGTATGTTCGAAGTGCTTGATTATGATGTAAGGCAGCTGGATCGTGTTGCGTTTGCCGGATTGACAACTCTCGGCGTTCCCCGCGGAAAATGCCGGATGTTGTCGTATCCGGAGGTCAAGGATTTGAAAAAATATTTAGGGTTGGCTTAATTTATGCGATTTATGCGGAGTGCAGGAATATTACTTCACCCGACGTCTCTGCCTGGCCCTTACGGATCGGGCGATCTCGGCGTTCCAGCGTACCATTTTATAGATTGGCTCCATGCGGCCGGACAGGCTTTGTGGCAGATGCTGCCGATCGGACCTGCTGGAATGGCAAATTCTCCCTATATGGTTTCGTCGGCGTTTGCCGGAAGTCCGCTGCTGATCGATTTGCAGGAACTTAGAGAACTTGGATGGCTTGATAATTTTGAAGCGGATGGTTTCTGCAACATTTCAGATCATCGAATCGATTATGCCGCAGTAACCCGCTTCCGCATGGAAAAACTCCAGGCAGCTGCAAATAAATTTTTTAGAGTAATCCGGAACGGACAGCGGGATCAATACGAATCGTTCTGCAGCAGTGAGAAATATTGGCTTGATGATTATGCTCTGTTTCAATCGTTGAACTGGCATTATGACGGACAGGAATGGACCGGATGGGAAACAAAATTGGCCCGGCGAGACCCTGCAACTCTTCGGGCAGCTGAAAAAGAATTTGGATTGGATATTCAATTTCATAAATTCATTCAGTGGTGTTTTGTCCGTCAGTGGAACAAGCTGAAAGGATACGCGCATGAACGGGGAGTTCAATTGATAGGGGATATTCCATTTTTTATCGCCGGGCACAGCGCGGATGTTTGGGCTCATCCGGAAGATTATTCCCTGGACGAAAACGGGATCCCGACTCATGTAGCCGGAGTACCTCCTGATTACTTCAGTGCCGCGGGCCAGCGTTGGGGAAATCCGCTCTATCGCTGGGAAGTGATGAAAGAAAAGAAATATCAATGGTGGGTCGAACGATTCCAGAAAACATTTGAGTTGTTCGATATAGTCCGGATCGATCATTTCCGGGGTTTCGAATCATATTGGGAAGTTCCCGCAAAAGAAAAAACGGCGATTCATGGTGAATGGCGAAAGGGACCGGGAGAAGATTTTTTCAAAATAGTCCGCAAAAAAATCGGAAAACTTCCCATCATTGCGGAAGATCTGGGTATCATAACTGATAAAGTGCGGGCTTTGAGGGATGCTTTGGACTTTCCCGGAATGAGAGTCTTGCATTTTGCTTTTGCTTCAGGTCCGGATCATGAATATTTACCGCACCGGTACAATGCAAACTGTGTCGTCTATACCGGCACACATGATAATGATACGACATGCGGATGGTATGCAAAAGCAAGCGAACACGAAAAAGATTTCGTGCGGAGGTATTGTCAAACGAACGGAAGCGCGATACATTGGGATCTTATCCGGCTGGCGCTTCAATCCCATGCGGATATAGCAATCGTGCCGTTTCAGGATGTGCTCGGATTGGATTCAGAATCCCGCATGAATATTCCCGGGACGATTGATGGAAACTGGGAGTGGCGGTTTACCTGGGATCAGGTGGGTTCGTACCCGGCAGAGAGGATGTATGAATTATCTGCGCTTTACGGGCGCACGGACCCGAATAAACTGCATTTGTTGTAAATATATTTAACTTGAGAGAAAGCTTGTATGGCGGAAGAAAAAAAACAATCCGAGCATTTGCCGGAACAAGAAGATCTGAATGTTTTGATGTCCCGAAGGCGTGAAGAATTAGAGCAGCTGAAGAAAATGGGCGTTAATCCGTATCCGTATTCCTTTGAGCGCAATGCATTTTCAAAAGAAATAATCGAAAGCTTTACCGACGGAGTGGAACAGCGGACCGTTTCGATTGCCGGGAGGATTATGTCGATCCGGCGGATGGGTAAGGCCTCGTTCTGCCATATTCAGGATGCTCACGGCAGGATTCAAGTCTATTTACGGAAAGACGATATCGGATCTGCCTACGATGCTTTTAAGTTGATGGATATCGGGGATATTGTCGGTATTACCGGATTTATATTCAGGACGAAAATGGGTGAAATCTCTCTTCATGCACAGAAGCTCGAACTTTTATCAAAATCATTGCGGCCGCTGCCTGTTGTCAAGGAGAAGATCAACGAGAAAGGCGAAAAAATCATTTATGATCCGCTTTCCGATAAAGAGATACGTTACAGGCAGCGCTATATAGATTTAATCGTCAACCCTGAAGTCCGCACTGTGTTTGTGAAACGGGCGAAAATTATCAGCGCTATACGGAGATATTTTGACGACCGTGGTTTTCTGGAAGTCGAAACACCCGTTCTTCAGCCGATCTACGGCGGCGCTTCCGCACGTCCGTTTAAGACGCATCACAATGCATTGGATTTCGATTTCTTCCTTCGCATTGCGGACGAACTCTACCTCAAGCGATTGATTGTCGGCGGTTATGACGGGGTCTATGAAATTTCTAAAGATTTTCGAAACGAGGGAATGGATCGCACCCATAGTCCTGAGTTTACCATGTTGGAAATTTACGTCGCGTATAAGGATTATACTTGGATGATGTCGATGGTCGAAGACCTTGTTTCCATGGCCGCAATCGCTGCAAACGGATCTTCGCAGGCGGTTGTGGGAGATAAGGTGATTGATTTTACTCCTCCATGGAAACGTGTCACGATGTTCGATGCTATCAAAGAATACACGGGTAAAGATTTGATCGGGAAGTCGGAGACAGAACTGCGGTCGGCTGCAAAAGAATTACATATCGACATAGGACCGAATGCAGGCATCGGAGCTATTATTGACGAAATTTTCAGCGCAAAGGTCGAACCGTTTCTCGTTCAGCCGACGTTCATTATCGATTATCCTTTGGAGATGTCTCCTCTTGCCAAGAAGCATCGGACAAAACAGGGATTGGTCGAACGTTTTGAGGCGATCGTCAACGGCAAGGAGTTGTGCAATGCATTTTCAGAATTAAACGATCCTCTCGACCAGCGTGCGAGATTTGAAGAACAAATGAAACTTCGTGAACGCGGTGATGATGAGGCACAGGTTTTAGACGAGGATTATCTCAGAGCGCTGGAATATGGCATGCCGCCTACCGCCGGGCTCGGCATTGGAATCGACCGGCTGACTATTCTTCTTGCAAATCAGGAATCAATACGCGATGTTGTTCTGTTTCCCCAAATGAAGCCGGAAACGAGAGAGTGAATCTTTTTGCTGAAATTCGCGTTACAAAGGGATAAGAATGACCTGAAGTATTTGATTTTGTCGTGAATTAACGTATTATTGCAAAAATGAGTGAAAGGGAAATAAAGAATGGATCAGAAGAAAAGGCAGTATGGTCTGCGATTGTCTGATCTGCATTGGATAGAATCTGCAAGGAATTTAATTATGAAAAAAAGATTTTCCACTATTACAGTATGTGCTTTGATTATCGTCAGTATGATCGCGGGGATGGGAATTAATCGTCTGATATCGGCGGATAATCTTTATGACCAAATACGCAAATTCGGAGATATTCTGAGTTTCGTAGAAAAAAATTATGTCGACGAGGTTGATACCGGAAAATTAACGGATGCCGCTATTGTCGGTATGCTGAATTCCCTCGATCCGCATTCAATCTATATTCCGCCGAAGCAGTTTGAAAAAGTGGTTGAAGATTTTAAGGGGAAATTTGAAGGGGTTGGAATCTCTTTCCGAGTTATCAATGATACGATTACAGTTATTGAGCCGATTGCCGGCGGACCATCTGCACGGATGGGTGTCCTTTCCGATGACCGTATCGTGAAAATTAACGACTCCTCTTCTATCAAGTATACCGATCAAGATGTTATGAAGAGACTGCGAGGTCCGAAAGGGACAAAAGTCAGAATAACGATCAAGCGTCCCGGTGAAAAGGATCTTCTCGATTTTGAAATTATCCGTGACGTTATTTCCATCTATAGTATCGATGCATCCATGATGGTCAGTCAAGATGTCGGTTATGTGCGGGTCAATCAATTTAAGGAAACGACACACGAGGAGTTTGCGGCCGCGCTTCAAAAATTGCAGAGTCAGGGAATGAAACGGCTGATACTCGATCTCCGCGATAACGGCGGCGGATATCTTGAAGAAGCGTATCACATGGCGGATCAATTTTTATCGGGAGGAACGGCGGAACATCCCCGAACGATTGTCTATACGAAATCCCGCAAAGCGGAATTCGAGGAAGCTTATTATGCACAGTCGGGCGATCCGTATGAAAAGCTGCCGCTGATCATTCTCGTGAACCATGGAACAGCGAGTGCAAGCGAGATTGTGTCGGGAGCAATCCAGGATTGGGATCGTGGACTTGTCGTGGGAGAAACGACATTTGGAAAAGGATTGGTTCAACGTCAATATCCGCTGAGGGACGGTTCGGCGTTCCGGCTGACCGTTGCGCGATACTATACTCCGAGCGGCCGCCTTATCCAGCGTTCCTATGAAGGGAAGAACAAAGACGAATACCAGATGGAAGCGTTCCAGCGGGATGAACAAGAGGGCGAAAACATAGATCATACTCATGATGAAAAATCCGACAGTACGATTCCGAAATTTAAAACATTCGGCGGCCGCACGGTTCTCGGCGGCGGCGGGATTACGCCGGATTATGTCGTAAAATCCGGAAATCTTACGGGACTTGTTCAAACTCTCTGGAGGCGTAATATTTTCTACGACTATTCAAAAGAATATATTGAAGGTCCCGGAAATTCAGTTCGGTCTAAATACGGACAGGATTTAGAAAAATTCAAATCGTCGTTCCAGATATCGGATCCAATGCTCCAGGATTTCCGAAAGTATATTGCGACAAAGAAGATCGTGATCGATGAAAAAGAATATCAAGAGGATCTGAACTTCATTAAAGCCAGGTTGAAGGCACAGATCGCTCAATGGCTCTTCGGGTTTGAAGGATATATTGGCGTGATTCTTGAAGTGGACAACCAATTCCAAAAAGCAATGACGTTGTTTCCGGAAGCAGAAAAAATATCAAATCTAAAGTAATAGGGGAAAAACAATGCTACAAAGAAAAAGGATAGTTTGGTGCAGTATTCTTTGCGGAGTCCTTCTTGCCGTATGTTCGCTGGGTCTACGCAGTGATCGGTCGATCGTTGTTCCCGGAGACATGACACTGACCGAAAATCAGCTGGGATCTATGCTTCAGGTCGGCGAAGAACTTGTCTATGGAGTGCATTATTCTTTTTTTAACATTGGAACAATACGCATGAGGGTCAATTCAAAAGAAAATGTCGATGGCAGGGAAATTTACCACACTACGGCAGTTATAAATTCAAATTCCTCTCTCTCCTGGCTCGTAGAACTGCATATCCGGTTTTACAGCGGTATTGATCAGGACCTGTTCACGCATACATGGTTGAGTGAGGACAGCTCAAAGAAAACAATCTCGTACAGAAAAATATGGTTTCAATACCAGGACAACACTCTGCACGGAGAGAACGGAACGAAAAATGACGGTACATACAGGCCGGAAAAATTTGACACGGCGAAAATATCCGGGCACTGCCAGGACGGGCTCTCGTTATTCTTCTATGCACGCGGCAATGCCCGCCGGAAAAAAGAGCAGTACGTGCCGACATGTATCGACAATAAGGAAGTAAAGACATATATTAATTTTCTTAATGAACGGGAAAAAGTGGAAATCGATTCGGTTCAATATCCGATCGACTGTGTTCACTTTGAAGGACGTGCGGACTTTACAGGAATTTTCGGCCTGACGGGCGGATTCGAAGGATGGTTCAGCAACGATCAGGCGTGTATTCCCATTAAGGCAAAAATGAAAGTAATTCTTGGCAGCGTCAAAGTCGAACTGTTAAGCTGGAAGAGAAGTTCTTGGACTCCCCCGAAATGGAATTAAAGTCATATTCGGTAATCAAATACGATGGAATAGAACCGAAAATTCATCGGTCTGTATTTCTTGCAGACGGGGCGAGGATTATCGGTAATGTCGAAATAGAAGAAGACGCCGGTGTCTGGTTTAATGCAGTTTTAAGGGGCGATGTAAATTCCATCCATATCGGAAAACGCACCAATATTCAAGATACTGCCGTGGTTCATGTAACGCACGAAAATTATGCGGTCCGCATCGGTGAAAATAATACCATTGGCCACGGAGCCATTTTGCATGGATGCACTATTGGGAATTTTAATTTAATTGGAATGGGATCCTGTATTCTCGATGGTGCGAGAATAGGCGATTACAGTATGATTGCTGCGGGGACATTGGTCATGGAAAAGTATGACGTGCCGGATGGTGTTTTAGTGGCGGGCATACCGGGAAAAATAAAACGGCTGCTTACTCATGAAGAAAAAACATTTTTTGAACAATCGGCTCGAAGCTATGTTGACGAAGCCAAAAAATATATGACCGTATAAAATCGGAAGGAGTTTCTATGAAGCTCACATTTTGGGGCGTTCGGGGGTCGATTCCGACTCCAGGTAAACATACCGTTCGTTACGGCGGCAATACACCGTGTCTGGAATTGAGACTCGACGACGATAAGCTGCTTATTTTTGATGCAGGGACTGGAATTCGAAGTTTTGGCGAATTTCTCATAAACAATGGAGAATCTGTAAAGGCATATTTGTTTATCTCTCATCCGCACTGGGATCATATTCAGGGATTCCCCTTTTTCAAACCGGCGTTCATTCCCGGCAATGAACTGACGATTGTCGGTACGGAACGTCCGGAAAAACCTTTGAACGAGATCATTGCCGAGCAGATGAATCGAATTTATTTTCCTGTACAGCTGCATGATCTCAAAGCAAAAATAAATTTTGTACCTATAACTGAAGAACAGGAAATACAGGTATACGATGCAGTCGTAAAGATGATTTATGTTAATCATCCAGGCTTTACCATCGGTTACAGAATCGAATATAAGAAAAAGGTTTTGATCTATATCAGTGATAACGAGCCGTTTGATGCTGCCGCAGCGGATTCGCTGGCAAATTTCGAACCAAAAGTGAAGGATAAATTTCGAGCTATGAAAGGAGATCCGAACCAGCGTATTTTCGATTTCTGTCGTGATGCCGATGTTCTGATTCATGATGCGACTTATACACCTGAAGAATATATCGACCGCGTGGGTTGGGGACACTCCGATTACCTTTTCGCATTGCGCGTGGCGGTAGAAGCGCATGCGAAACGTTTATACCTTTTTCATCATGATCAGAATCACAGCGACGAGAAGGTAGACGATATTTTAAAAAAATGTAAAAAAGAAATTCGAAGCCGCGGTTATTCGCTGGAATGCGAAGCGGCGATCGAAAATACGACGATTACCATCTGAAACTTGACATTCAGAAAGGTTGCAGGTATATTTGCGTGAAGAAAGCTTGAACGGAAAGATCGTATGAAGTTTGCATTTGCACGAACTGACATTAAAAAAATTGCACGAATATTAGAAGTACAGCCGAAAAAAATCGGCGACGGCGTACGCTTCGAGATTCTCAATGCTCCTCGCAGCAGCCGTCTTTCGGTAGAAATATATTCCGGCATCGATATCGGTTTGCGAAAAGGGAATCTCATCTCAGTCTACACGGCGGCTTCCCATCTTCAGCTTCATTATTGCACCGGCTATGTTGTCAGCGCAATACTGGGAGAAGTTACGTTCATCGGTGAATCGAACGGAAAATTATCCGGTCTGACGATCGAGCGCGGGGGAGGATGCTCTCTCTATGCCAATGTCGATCGTGCTATTTTATCCGGAGATTTTACGAGATTGGGTCCTGAAGTCATGTTGTCTGGAATAGCATTATCGCTCACCGAATCGGTACTTCTTCCCCTCCCTCTAGCCGGGAACAAGACTTCTTCGAATGTCCAGAAACGGAGAAAACGATCCGGATGATTTTCGTTTCACATAATCACCCATTTTTACGGTTCCCTAAAGAATTGGTTCCCCGTGTTTTTCGATGCGTTTACACCGGAGAGGGGCGGAGCACATTGCCTGCAATGTCCATCGTGTTTACTGACGCTCAAGAGATACGGGCGCTGAATCGAAAATATTTGCAGCATCAATATGATACGGACATTATAACATTTGATCTCGGCGACGAAAGCGGCGAGGAGGCGGAACTCTATATCAATTTAGATGCAGCTCGACGGCAAGCCGCCGAATACGGCGTAACGTTTCGGGATGAGACACAGCGGCTTCTTATCCATGGTGCTTTACATTTGCTTGGATATCATGATGGAACGACTGACGAACAAACCGTTATCCATGACCGCGAGGATAGATACTTATCGATGCTCTCTACATATAAAGAAAGAAAAGATGCAGGAAAGAATCGTTGAAATTATTATTTATCTTGTGGGTGAGCTGCGTTTAGATAAACGGCTGCACGAAGTCGATCTGAGTTCTTTAATGCGGCAAGGTTATACACAAGGTGAAATCTCCAAAGCGTTTTCGTGGTTTTTTGAGCGAATGATCGATCTGAAGAATCCATCGCTCACGGTCCAGGCTAAAGCTGTTTCTCACCGGCAGTTGAATGATGCAGAGCGCATGATGATCCTGCCGGATGCCTTCGGATATTTGATCCAGTGTGCTCAATTGGGCTTGCTCGGAAACGCTGAAATCGAATCGGTAATTGACACCATTATGGGATCGGGACTCTCTGCGCTGGGGATTTCCGAAATGAAAACTCTGGTCGCAGGACATATATTCGATCCTGGAAGGATGAACTCTAAGCTGATTTTCGGCTCAAATGATACTATTCACTGAATATGGGAATTATGGAAAAATCATTATTAATCGTTGAATCCCCTGCAAAAGCAAAAACCATCAACAAATATCTTGGAAAAGATTACATAGTCGAGGCTTCGGTCGGCCATATCAAGAATTTGCCGAAAAGCAAATTAAGCGTCGATGTAGAAAATGGTTTTGAGGTTTCGTATGAAACAATCGCAGGTAAAGAATCGGTTGTAGAAAAATTACGAACACATGCGGAGAAGGCGAAAACCGTCTTCATTGCAACTGACCCTGATCGAGAAGGAGAGGCGATAGCCGCACATATAGCCGGCGAACTGAAAGGCATCAATAAAAATATCAAGCGTGTCCTTTTCCATGAGATCACGGAAAGCGGCGTCAAGGACGGCATGGCTCATCCGAAAAAAATAGATCAGCACCTGGTGATGTCACAGCAGGCACGACGGGCGCTGGACCGCATCGTCGGTTATAAAGTCACTCCGTTTATATGGAAGACGATGTATTATGGACTTTCTGCCGGAAGAGTGCAATCTGTTACCGTGCGTATCATTTGCGATAGGGAAGTGCTCATTAGAGGTTTTGTTCCGGAAGAATACTGGTCGATGACGGCGGAATTCAGAACACTCGATGAAGAAAAATTCCTCGCAAAGCTGACAAAAGTTGCGGGTGAAGATCCGCGGATTCCCGATGAAACGACGATGAAAGGATATCTGGAAGATATCCCGAAACACCAATTCAAAATTGGAGCGATTAATCGCCGTATTGTGAAGCGCAACGCGCCGGCCCCGTTTATTACAAGCACGCTGCAGCAGGAAGCGGCGCGAAGGCTGCGGATGTCTACAAAGCGAGCCATGATACTCGCACAAAAGCTTTATGAGGGAGTCAATATAGGAGACGAAGGACCGACAGGACTTATTACGTACATGCGAACGGATTCGACGCGTCTCAGCAGCGAAGCCGTTGCACAGGTGCGGGAATATATCTATAATAATTACGGTAAAGAATATTTACCGAAAGAACCGCGTCTTTTTAAAAAAGGCAAATCCTCTCAGGATGCGCATGAAGCCATCCGTCCGACTTCCATAAAATATGCGCCCAAAACTATAAAGAAATATCTTGATAAAGATATGTACGCACTTTATGAATTGATCTGGAACCGATTTGTTGCATGTCAAATGAATCCCGCGGAGTTTGAGCAGATATCAATTGATGTCGAAGGAGGAGACTATTTGTTTAGGGCTACGGATCAGAAAGCCAAGTTTAGAGGATTTCTGCAGGTGTTTGACGATATCGCGGAAGAAAGCACGGCTGAAAATGAAGATACTGATCCGACTTCGAAGCTTCCTGAGCAACTTGTTCAGGGACAAAAAACCGCAATCAACGATGTGCTGCCACGTCAGCATTTTACCAAACCTCCTGCACGCTATACGGAAGCAAGTCTTGTGAAAGAATTGGAATCTTTGGGCATCGGACGTCCAAGCACGTATGCTCTCATCGTTTCTACGGTTATCGATAGAAATTATGTGGAACAAAAGGAACGGAAATTGTTTGCCACCGATCTGGGAATGCAGGTCAACAGCCTCCTGCTTGCCCATTTCCCGGAAATTGTCAATATACAATTTACCGCACGAATGGAGAATGAACTCGATACGATTGCATCCGGGAAACAGGAATATATAAAAGTGATGCAGGATTTCTATGAACCATTTTATCGTTCGGTGGAAAAAGCTTCCAGTCTTGCCGGGAGTATTAAGAAATCGCTTCAAACGACGACGGAGGAACTGTGTGAATTGTGCGGCAAGCCGATGGTGATTAAATGGGGCAGGAACGGAAGATTTATGGCATGTTCGGGATATCCGGAGTGTAAGAACACCAAGCCGCTTGCAGAAGATGCACAAAAACATCAGCACGTTGTCGGCGGGAAGTGTGAATTATGCGGCGGAGATATGGTTGTCAAAGGAGGGCGTTTTGGAACGTTCCTCGGCTGTTCGAATTATCCGGCGTGTAAGAATACCAAGCCGATTTCGATGGGTATAAAATGCCCGAAGTGTACACAAGGGGAACTTGTTGAACGAAAAACAAAAAAAGGGAAACGCGTGTTTTACGGATGCTCGCGGTATCCGGATTGCGATTTTGCTTCATGGGATAAACCGGTAAATCAGGCATGTCCGGCTTGTCATAACGCATACATCGTCTCAAAATATTCGAAAACAAAAGGGAACTATTTGATGTGTCCCGCATGCAAACAAGAGGTCGTTCAAACAGAACTCGCTGAATCGGCATAATATGCAGCAACACGTGCGAAATTTTCTTGAATATTTGGAAATTCAAAAGAATTATTCTCCGCATACCGTTCTTTCCTATGAAACGGATTTGACATCGTTTTTGCAATTTCTTAAAAAAGAATGTATTCAGGACTTCTCACAAGTGAAGAGGGACGTTCTGCGTTTGTTCGTAGGAATGCTTATGGACGATGGATTTCAGCCGAGAAGCGTTGCACGCAAAATTGCCGCATTGCGTTCCTTCTTTAAATTTCTTAAAAGGCAGGGAATTATTTCCTCAAATCCGGCAATCCTTTTAGTGACGCCTCGCCTGCCGAAGCATCTGCCGCAATTTCTTGATGAGCATGCAATGGAAAATGTTCTCCATCTTCCTAACTGCACGACCGATGAAGGAAAGCGCGACTCCGCAATCCTTGAGCTTCTCTATGGTACCGGTATCCGGGTTGGAGAGCTCGTTGCTCTTTCCATCAAGGATTACAGCCGAGAACAAGGGGTTATAAAAGTGAAAGGAAAAGGAAGTAAAGAAAGAATTGTGCCTGTTGGAATGAAAGCTGCCGAAGCCTTGTCCCGTTATTTGCTGACACGAACTGATATTTCGAGGAGCCGCTCGCCGGCCGGGGTCCCGATGTTTACCGCGAAAAATGCGCAGCGCATCTATCCGCAGGCTGTTCGACGCATCGTTAAAAAATTTGTAGGACAGGTATCGGAAATACAAAAAAAGAGTCCTCATATGCTGCGCCACACATTTGCAACTCATCTCTTGAATCGAGGCGCAGATCTAAGGGCCGTCAAAGAACTTCTGGGACATGAAAGTTTATCGACGACGCAGGTATATACTCATGTTTCAACTTCACGGTTGAAAAAAATTTATCAAGATACGCATCCCAAGGCATAATCATCGGCTCACGAAGGAGGACGTCTATGCAGATCAAAGTAACGGCACGTCATTTTAAGGCGCATGATTCGCTCATTGCGTATACCGAAGAAATATTGGAAAAACTCAATCACTTCTACGATGGCATCATAAAAGCGGACGTCATTCTTTTCTTCGAAAAGAAACCTAAGGATGGAAAAATTGCGGAAATTACCATCTCGGTATACGGCACTGTTCTCACAGCGATAGGAAAGAGTGATGAGTATACAAAATCCATCGATATCGCAGTGGAGAAGGCTCTTGTTCAGCTTAAGAAATATAAAGGCAAACTTCACACGAAAGACAGAAAAGAAGTGCGAAAAGCGCGGGATAAAGAATAGAAAGGGAACTGTATGCCTCTGAACCATATCAAAGAGACGCAGAAAAAAAGTATTACCGTAGGTTTTTTATACGAAGTCAACAAAGAGCGGCTCAGGCTGAGAACGTTGAACGGAGAAGTAGGGTTTGAAAAGGAAATCAGGGACAAAAACATCCATCGTCCCGGGCTGGCTCTCGCAGGCTATGTCGAATTGTTTACATATGACCGTGTCCAAATCTTCGGCAATACAGAAATGCGGTATCTGAACCACTTGAGCAAGCAAGAACGTCTGCATGTCTTTGAAACAATTTTTAGTTTTGATCTGCCGTGTATTTTTATCACAAATGACAACGAGCTTGACGAAGAATTAGTCCGGATAGCTACGGAAAAACATGTTTCTGTTTTTCTTTCTCCCTTTGAAACGACCAAACTCGTTTATTATGTCAGCGATTTTCTGGACGATCAATTTGCGCCGCAAACCGTTCTTCATGGTTCATTTATCGATGTCTACGGCATCGGAGTATTGATCACCGGCCGTTCCGGCATAGGAAAAAGTGAGATTGCCCTCGATCTTGTGGAGCGGGGACATAGGCTTGTTGCCGACGATGTCGTAATGATCGTTCGTAAAAGTGAAAACATTCTCATCGGTTCCGGCTCCGATGTTGTGAAACATTTTATGGAAATTCGAGGATTGGGATTGATCGACGTCCGGGCGACGTTCGGTATTCGTTCTATCCGTTATCAAAAGAGAATAGAAATTATTGTAGAACTCAAAGAATGGGACCCTAATATTGAATATACCCGGACAGGTCTTGATCATGAAAGTATTGCGATCCTGAGTGTTAATCTGCCGCATATAAAGCTTCCCATCTTCCCGGGAAAAAACATTACAGTTATCATTGAAGTCGTTGCATTGGATTATCTATCGAAACATTATGGATATGATGCAGCGAAGGCGTTCGCACGGCGGTTAGATGCGGCTATTACGGAAAAAACGAAAGGGAAAAGAGTTATCGATTATTTCGATCACGATTTTGAATAAATGTGAAAAAATCTTGACAAAAGAATAATATTTTCCTATCTTCACCCTGCGCAGGAACTAGATTTTCAAAACTTGCAAGGAACGATTCGTACATTTATGGCACGTTTACCGCTTTATAGATATTCACCTCAATCCGTCGAATTTAAAGAGATTCGCTGGGGTAGAATAAAGCTGATTATCCTCGGGATCGTGCTGGGGTTTTGTTTGATCACTGCATCCGTTATAATTAATCAATACTGCGGTGATTTTTTACGTCTCTCGTATTTGCAGCAAAGCGCACTTGCCAATGAGAATAAAATTCTTATGGATCAATTGGCCTATCTCAACAACCGGCTTGAAAAAGATGAAAAAACGCTGGATAAGCTTGGTGATCAGGGAAACGAACTTCGCTTGCTTGCCGATTTGCCGAAGATCAATGAGGAAGTGCAAAAGGCCGGTCTCGGCGGAACTGAAAGCCGTGTCGATTTTTCTTCCTCGATGAAGATTAATGACTTGCTGAATAATTTGCATGCGGTGCTCGATAAAACAGAAGGAGAACTGCATATTCAAAAAACGAGCTATGATGTTGTCGAGCATACAGTCGAAAACAATAAAGATAGATTTTCTCATTTGCCTGCCATTAAGCCTATGGAGGGATATTATTCGCTTCAAGGATTTGGAATGAGACTGCATCCGATTCTACATATCTACAGGATGCATGAAGGTATTGATATTTCGAATATGACAGGTACGCCTGTCTATGCATCTGCCGACGGAACGGTGGACTTTGCCGGTCATCAAACAGGATTCGGCATCGTGCTTGAAATCAATCATGGATATTCGTTGAAAACTATATACGGCCATCTTTCGAAGATTTTAGTGCATGAAGGACAGATCATCCGGCGCGGACAGTTGATTGCGCGGTCGGGTAATACGGGCTTATCTTCTGCCCCGCATCTGCATTATGAGGTTCGTTTGAACGGGGTAGCGCAAAACCCTATAGATTATTTTTTTAATAATGATGATCGAAAGAAGTCGCAAAAGGGAAGTCTTAGCGCGAGCGATTGATTCCGACATACATGAATGTTATGCTGCAGGAGAAATAAAAATGATTTGGACCATTGAGTTGGCTTCATATCTGGATGATGCCCCTTGGCCGGCGACAAAAGATGAATTAATCGATTACGCGGTTCGGACAGGTGCTCCTACTCAGGTTATACAGAATTTAGAGGAATTGGAAGATACCGATGAACCGTATGAAAGCATCGAAGAAATTTGGTCTGATTATCCGACAGATGAAGATTTTTTCTATGAGGATGATAAGGAATATTGATTGTCGCAGCCTCATCATTAACTTCTCTTAAATTCGATTTGAATATATAATGAACATCGCCCGGCATTTTCGTGCTGGGTTTTTTTTTATTGAGGGTCCATGCGCCTTTTTTCGGCCATTCTTGTATTAATACTATTTTCCTGCTCTATTTTTGGACAGGACAGAACCGGTAAATTGGAAATCAAAGACATTCGGTTTACCGGCAATGTAAGCGTAAAGCCGGATCAACTTCTTTCGTTGATGCAAACTCAAAAATCCCCTTGGACGTTCTGGAAATACATCTATACGCATATCAGCGAATCGATCGGGCAAAAAGCCGAATATTTCGATCCGGTCGTTTTTGGAGCGGACTTTTTTACGGTTAAAAAGTATTACGAAAGCAAGGGCTTTTACCTGGCAAAAATTGATACGACATTCATCGTCGATAGGGAGCGCGGGACTATCGAAATATTGTTTTCAATAAAAGAGAACAAACGTTCGCTCATCGACACTGTTGTGTATAAAGGATTGGATATTCTGCCGGAAGATGTTCGGAACGACATTGTCATGAATTCGGTGCTCCATGTGCATGAGCCGTTTATTATGGATAATCTGGAGACGGAAGTTCGGCATGATATTGCCGTCCTGGCCAATGGCGGATATGTCAATATGCGGGTCGATACGATCGATGCCCATCGGTACGCTTCCACCAATAATTTTACAATTGTCTTGGCTTATACGCCGGGCGCGCGGTACACATTCGGGAAAATTAGTATTCAGGAAGACACGGCATCGCTGGCTCACATAGATTCGATGACGATCCTTCAACATCTTGATTATCAGGAAGGCGATTTCTATAGCGAACAGAAAAAAACGCAGAGCGAGAGAAACTTAAATCGACTCGGAATCTTTGACGCATCAAAAATCGAGAACGTTATTTCTCCTTCATTGACTGGTTCCAGAAGTATTCCGACGAATGTTTTGGTGCGGACACGTTCGTTTCAGGAGCTTTCGCCGGAAATAGGCGTTAACGACGAGAACAATGCATTCAATGTTTCTTTGGGTGTGAGTTATAATCATAGAAATTTTTTGGGAAGTGCACGGAATTTTTCCACGAGTCTGGACGTCAATATACAGTCAATTTATGCCATCCAATTCAAGCGGCTGTTGACACAAACCGGATGGCAGGACAGTTCGCTTGTTGCAAAATTGAATCTTTCGATGCAGATTCTGCAGCCGTTCTTTTTGAATAACAGGACGAGTCTGAGCTGGACTCTCTCCGGCATTATCGATAAAGAGATGACCTATTATTTGCCCGTTCTGCAAAACAAGGTTGAAGTCATAACTCAAACAGCAACATATACAAAAGCATATTATGATTGGACACTCGAGTTCAGCAGTCCGAGGGCGGTTGTTGCCCAGCGCGATACAACGATAGGAACATACGCGAAGCAGCTCAATTCGATTTTGACGGTCACTCTCCAGCGCGATAAACGGAATGATATATTTTATCCTTCGGAAGGATTTTTGCAATCAATTTCTCTTGAGGAATCGGGCACTCTGCCGAGAATGTTCGGCAGTGATATCGGCATCCACCTGCCCTATTCACAATACCTAAAAGCAACGGTGCTTGGCCAATGGTACTGGGATCCGGATGGGAAACGGGATGTTATCTGGGCAACGAAATGGAATGTGGGTGAGGCCGTGCTTTACGGGTCATCGCCGATCGATGTTCCTCTGACTCAAAGATTTTTTTCAGGAGGGAGCGGAAGTGTGCGAGGCTGGAAATCACGTTCGTTGGGATTTGTGGACAGTACGGATGACCAGGGAGGCGATGCATTTCTGGACGGCAGTCTCGAGGCGCGGTTGAATCCCCTCAAAAATGCAGGGTCTTTCTCTTTTATCGATCTCGAGAAAATTTCGTTTGTGCTTTTCTATGATATCGGTAATGTATGGGCGAGACCGTCAAGTTTCCGGTTTTCGCAGATTGCAATGGCGGCGGGATTCGGCCTTCGCTATAATACTATTGCCGGACCGATCCGCATAGATTTCGGCATGCGTGTATTCGATCCCGATGCGTTTGCCGCAGGTACAAACGCTTGGATTACAGAAAAGAAATTTTTTCCGGAAACCGTTGCCACGGGAGTCGTCCAACTCGGCGTTGGCCACGCATTTTAACGAGACAATATGAGCTGGACAAAAATTATAGGTCAGGAGCGTGTCAAACGCCTTCTGCAAAATTCGCTTCGCGCAAACCGACTGGCACATGCCTACCTCTTTTATGGTGCAGAAGGCATTGGCAAAGATGCACTTGCTCTGGAATTTGCCCGCGCAATCAACTGTTCGTCCGGTGCATCTGATGCATGCGGATCGTGCCCTAGCTGCAAAAAATTCGAAACGCTTCAGCATCCCGATGTGAAGCTTATTTTCCCTCTGCCCGTAGGCAAAGGGGAACAGCAGGGAGATGATCCCTTTGCCGTGCTCACGGAAGATCAAATCCTCACCGTACGAGAACAGGTTCGAATCAAGGCTGAAGATCCATATCATAAGATTGAAATTGCAAAAGCAAATTTTATAAAAATCAACAGCATACGCGGCATGAAACGAGAATCTTCGATGTCGCGCTCGGAAGGGGGGGAAAAAATATTTATTCTCTTCAATGCCGAGTTGATGAATAACGAAGCGAGCAATTCACTTCTCAAGATTTTGGAAGAGCCTCTGCCGGACACCGTCATTCTGCTGACAACGTCGGCTAAAGAAAGCCTTTTACCTACCATTCTTTCCCGATGCCAGACGGTGCAGTGTGATTTCTTGCTCGAAGAAGATATTTTTACGGCATTGCAGGAACGCGATGGTGTTGAAAATGGCCAGAGCCGGCTTGCGGCGCGTTTGGCGAACGGAAGTTACGGACTTGCACGCCTTCTGACATCTGCTGATATGGCGGCACAGCGTGAGGAGGTCGTTGATTTTTTACGGCTTTCTCTTTCCAAACAACGGCTGCCGATGCTGCAGGCAGTTGATGAACTATCAAGTACGTACGATCGAACTGCCCTGCAACGCTGGCTTGAAGTGCTCCAGATCTGGCTGCGAGAAGCCCTCCTGCTTCAAAAAACGGGGAACGATACGGGATTAGCTTGGGATCAGGAGAGTTTGAAACGCTTTGTCCGGAATTTTCCTCAAGCGAACTTAATCGGCGCTCTTGATTTGACAAATCAAGCAATTGCTCAAATAGACAAAAATGGCTACCTTCCTCTTATCCTGATAAATGTATCTCTTGGATTACGAAAGAATTTAACGGAATAAACCATGATCAAAGAATTTAAACGCATACTTGTTACGGCCGCTTTGCCTTATGCAAACGGCTATCTTCACCTGGGGCATCTTGCCGGCGCCTATCTTCCGGCCGATATATACGCCCGCTATCAGCGTTTAAAGAAACGCGAAGTTCTTTTTCTTTGCGGTTCTGACGAGCATGGGGTTGCTATTACCGTCTCTGCGGAAAAAGAAAAGATAACCCCTCAAGCCATTATCGACCGCTATCATCCGGCGAATAAATCGGTTTTTGAAGCATTTGAAATGAGCTTCGATAATTATTCTCGCACATCCCTGCCTTTGCATTATAAAACAACGACTGAATTCTTTACGGAATTCCATAAGAACGGCATTGTTCTGGAAAAAAAGGAACAGCAGCTGTTTTGCGAAAAAGATTCTCTGTTCTTAGCCGATCGGTATGTCGAAGGAACATGCCCGAATTGTAAATCAACGCAGGCACGCGGAGATCAATGTGAAAATTGCGGGACGTGGATCAATCAGGTCGATCTGATCGATCCAAAGTGCAAACTCTGCGGAAGCACGCCGGTTATCCGCGAAACGCTGCACTGGTATTTTCCGCTTGGAAAGTATCAAAAGAGGCTACAGGAATATATTAAAAATGCAGATGAGCGGGATGGGTGGAAAGAAAATGTTCTGCGTTATTGCGAGGGCTGGTTCAAGGATGGATTGCAGGACCGTGCAGTGACACGCGATCTTACCTGGGGAGTTCCTGTTCCGGTGAAAGGATTTGAACACAAAGTCATTTATGTCTGGTTCGATGCTGTGCTCGGGTATATTTCATCCGGCAGGGAGTGGGCAGCCGGAAAAGGAACCCCTGACGCATGGAAAAAATATTGGCTCGATCCGGAAACAAAATATGTCCCTTTTATCGGCAAAGACAATATCGTATTCCATTGCATCGTTTTTCCTGCTATGCTCATGGCATGGAATGATAGCGGAAAAGAACAATATATTCTGCCGGCAAATGTTCCCGCCAACGAATTTTTGAATTTCGAAGGACAAAAATTTTCAAAGAGCCGCGGGTGGGGAATCGACGTTCAAGATTTCCTGAAGTTTTTCCCCGCTGATACGATTCGTTATGCACTTGCCGTCAATTTACCGGAAAAAAGCGACAGTGATTTCTATTTGAAAGACTTTCAGGCGCGCGTCAACAATGAACTTGCAGATATCGTTGGAAATTTTATCAATCGTACCATTGCATTTACAGAAAAGAACTTCGAAGGCAAAGTTCCGAGTCCCGGTACATTGAATTTACTCGATGCTGAAATGATCTCTAAAATCAAGAAAATACCCGGGATGGTCGGACTATCATACGAACAGTACAGATTCCGCGATGGTTTGATGGAAACAATGAACCTTGCTCGATCTGCCAATAAATATTTCAACGACAGCGAGCCTTGGAAGACCAAAAAGTCAAATCCTGAACAATGTGCAGCTACGCTGTACGTTTCCCTGCAGGTTGTCCGTACGCTGGCAATATTGCTGGCACCTGTCATTCCTTTTACGGCTGATAAAATTTGGAAACTTCTCAAGATGGATTCGGTGTTGTATCAGGACGGCTGGGATTCTGCGGCAGATATTCTGCTTGAACCCGGCCATATTTTAGATAGACCTGAAATATTGATTCAAAAGATTGAGGATAAGCGTATCGAAGAAATTATCAAATTTTTAGAAGATGGCAGTGAGAAAACGCCGAAACCTGAAGCCGCGCCGATCAAGCCGGTTATAACGATCGACGATTTTTCAAAACTTGATTTACGCATTGCAAAAGTCCTTCAAGCAGAGAAAGTTCCTAAATCGGAAAAACTTCTGAAACTTCGGGTCGAGCTTGGATCCGAACAACGGCAGATTCTTGCCGGTATCGCAAAAAAATATGAGCCGGAGGATTTGATCGGAAAATCGGTTGTTATCGTTGCAAATCTGCAGCCTGCTAAACTTATGGGGCAGGAATCGCAGGGGATGATCTTGGCGGCAAGCGATGCGAACGGAGACATGAAATTGATCGAACCGAACGGTGAAATGCCTGCCGGTTCGATTGTCAAATAATCAGGACAGCGTGAAAAAAATAAAAAGTATAACGGATTTTGTTAAAATTGAGCATACTCTTTTTTCTTTACCGCTGATTTTCGCCGGCGTATTTTTAGCTTCACCAAAGCCTCCTTCGCTGAAACTGATCATGCTCATTCTTGCCGCTGCTCTTGGAGCCCGGACGACGGCTCTGGCTCTGAATCGAATTATCGACCGGCATATCGATAAACGCAATCCGCGAACGACCGACAGGGAGTTGCCGAGCGGAAGGATGCCTCTTGGCGGGGCATTTATTATTCTTATCGCTGGCTTTGCGTTGTATGAATTCAGCGCAAAATTAATATCTCCTTTTTGTCTTGCTCTCTCTCCGATTCCGCTCGCAATTTTTCTTATCTACCCATATATGAAACGCTTTACCTCGTTCGCGCATTTTGGCGTAGGATTCGGATTATCGATGGCGCCGCTCGGCGGATGGTTTGCAGTCAAAAATACAGCCGAAGGAATGCTCCCCGGATTGCTGCTATCGCTTTTTATGGTTTTCTGGGCCACCGGTTTTGATGTCATCTATTCAACGCTTGATGAGGCATTTGATCGGGGAGAGAATCTTTATTCCTTTACTTCACGGTACGGACGAAAACGTGCATTAAAAATTTCAGCGTGCCTGCATGTTTTATCTTTTGCCGTACTGGTAGGTCTTTTTACGCTGCAAATCCGCGCTTTAGCGGCTCTGCCGCTGCTCATTGTTTCCGGATACCTTTTATATCTGGAGCACAGGAAAGCCGAAGATGTTGAGCTGGCGTTCTTTAGAATAAATGCTGTCATCGGTTTTGCGGTTCTTGCAATGGTGCTGGCAGGAGTGTATTTTCCATGAGGATTATCGTCGGAGTGACCGGGTCATCCGGGGCGATTTTTGCTAAGGAATTTTTAAGGCAATGTGAAGCGGAAAAATTTCTTATTATAAGCAAATGGGGAAAAGTGGTCGTGAAGGAAGAACTCGGCATTTCTGAAAAAGAATTCGCTTCTTTTGCAAAGAGGCAGTTTTCAGATGATGACTTGACCGCTCCTTCTGCATCAGGATCCAACAGATTCGATGCTATGGTGATTCTTCCTTGTTCAACATCTACAGTAGGAAAAATAGCATCCGGAATAGGGGATACACTTATCACGCGCACTGCTCAGGTTGCATTAAAAGAGCGGTATCGTCTGATTCTCTGCATACGGGAAACTCCGCTTTCTACCATTACGCTTGAACAATGCACAAAAATTTCGGCTTGCGGTGGGATGATTATGCCGATTTCTCCTCCTCTTTACTTTGTTCCGAATTCCGTCCAGGAATATATTGATGCTTATATTGCCAAATTGCTCGGTGTTCTCGGCCTGCGTGAATCAAAAGGGTGGCGTTCCGGAGATTTGGAATAATGCAGACGTTTCCGGCGCTTGGCGAATTTGTTCGGTATCTGGAGTCTATCGGTGAGCTCAGAAGAATCAAGAAGGAGGTTGATCCTTTTCTTGAAATAACCGAAATTGCCGCACGATCTCTCCGTGAAGGCAGACAGGCTCTTCTTTTTGAAAATGTAAAAGGTTCACCGTTTCCCTGTGCTGTCAATGTTTATGCTTCGGAACGCCGGATTGAAATCGCTCTGGGCAGGCATCCGGAACAGATCGGCGAAGAACTCATAAATTTTGCAGAAAGATTGTTTCCACCCAAACCTTCGGAGCTATGGAAGAATCGATCGATGCTTCTTCGCATTCTTCATTCTCAATCGCGAAAAGTTGCATCAGGATTTTCCCAGTCCATTGTTCTGTCTCCCGATCTCAATGTGCTGCCGCTTCAAACCTGCTGGCCCGGCGATGGCGGTCGTTTTATTACGCAGGGGCAGGTCGTTACGTACGATCCGGTCGATGGAAAGAGGAATATTGGAATGTATCGTATGCATGTGTATGATGCCGTTACAACAGGCATGCATTGGCAAATTCAAAAAGGCGGTGGATTCCATTATCATCATGCGGAACAAATGAATCGGGCACTTCCGGTTTGCGTTGCTCTCGGAACAGATCCGGCATTGCTGCTCGCAACGATCGCGGCTTTACCGGAAGGTATCGACGAGGCAATGTTTGCTGCATTTTTAAGAAATAAAAGAATTCCATTTGCACGCGGGAAAAGCATCGGCGTCGATGTCCCGTCTCGGGCTGAGTTCATCCTGGAAGGAAATGTGTACCCCGGCGAGCGCAGAGAAGAAGGACCGTTCGGAGATCATTTAGGCCATTATTCCCACGCATCGCTGTTTCCGGTTTTTCATTTAAAAGCTCTTACACATCGTCATCATGCAGTATACCCTGCAGCGGTTGTCGGCGTTCCGCCTCTGGAAGATAAATTTCTGGGGGATGCGACACAGCAAATTCTTTCTCCATTGATCAGGCTTCTTCACTCGGAAATTCGGTCGATGTGGGCGTATTACGAAGCGGGTTTTCATAATCTGCTCGTTGTTTCGACGGAAGCACGCTATAAAAAAGAAGCAATGAAAACCGCACTTGGATTATTGGGGACAGGTCAATTATCGTTGACCAAATGCATGGTCCTGGTTTCGGAAGAGGTCGATCCGAAAAACTGGTCTTCCGTTCTGAAGGAAATTCATGAAAATTTCGATCCGCATTTCGACTTTATGCTGCTTCCGAATGTTCCGCTTGATACTCTCGACTTTACAAGTTTTAATTTGGAACTGGGAAGTAAAATGATTTTAGATGCGACGAGAAAACAGAGCAGGAAGCACGAACAAAAGAAGCGAGATGAGCGGATTACCGGCCTGAAGCGCTCGCTTATCTCCAAGGTTATTTCTTCCGATAAAAGAATCATAGACGCAGAATCGTGGGAAGAAACTCTGCTTGTTGTCAAAATCCGTTCCAGCGGTTCAGCATCGAGCGGATCACAATTAAACGGAAGACCAGTTCTGGAGAAATTGCTTCGGAACCGGGAATGTCAGATTTTCAGCATCATTGCGGTTGTGAGCGAAGATGTCGATGTGAGAGATCGAGTGAACTCGATTTGGGGAATATTCACGCGATTTGACTGTCAGAGGGATGTGATTTTTACGGATCAAAAAATGTCGGGAATTTCTCCGCTCTATTCGGGTGTTATGGGAATAGATGCAACGTGGAAAAAAGGATATCCGGACCCTCTTGTTATGGATCCCGATGTCGTGTGCAGAGTCCATTCACAATGGGAAGAATTTTGGAAGTAGTTATGGAGATACATTTCCGGGATATAAATCTTGAGCCCGTCTGGCAAAAAGTCCGAAAGGGGAACCGATTATCCGCTGAAGACGGATTAAGGCTCCTCGCAACCAACGATATCATTTCGCTCGGCAAGATGGCGCACTTTGTTCAAAAACAGAGAAGCGGTGATGCGGTTTACTTTGTCTTGAATCAAAAAATCGAACCGACGAACGTTTGTGTCTTATCGTGTAAGTTTTGCGACTTTGCCGTAAAACAAGGTGACGCGAAATCTTATGAAATGACGATCGAAGCAATTCTCGGAAAGCTTACCTCCGACATTCAGGAAGTGCATATTACGGGCGGTTTGCATCCGGATTGGGAGTGGGAATACTATCTCGATATGCTGCGGCGTATTCGTGAAAAATATCCGCATGCGGATATCAAAGCGTTCACGGCGGTCGAAATCGATTTTTTCCATAGGAAATTCAAAATATCGATTGAAGATGTTTTGCGGCAATTAAAAGAAGCCGGACTTCGAACGATGCCGGGAGGCGGAGCGGAAGTGTTTTCAGAGCGTGTGCGAAAGGAACTCTTCCCTCAGAAGATAGGAGCCGAGCAATGGCTGGCCATTCATCGAACCTCTCATAGACTGGGGATCCCGACAAATGCAACGATGCTATACGGTCATATCGAAACGATGGAAGAACGGGTACATCATCTTCTCAAACTCCGGGAATTGCAGGATGAGACGCATGGATTTCTTTCTTTTATCCCATTAGCTTTTCAGCCGGGGGAAACCGGTATTAAGCCTTCTGATCAATATACATCGGCTATCGACGACCTTAGGGTGATTGCCGCCTCGCGGCTGATACTCGATAACATTCCGCATATCAAGGCCTATTGGGTTATGCTGACGGAGGATGTTGCATCCATAGCTTTAAATTTCGGGGCAGATGATATGGATGGAACGGTGGGAGGTGAGCGCATCGCGCATGATGCAGGTGCGATAAGTCCGTCAGTGCTGGCAAAAGAACAAATCGTTAAAATTATTCGTGATGCAGGAAAGATCCCGGTGGAACGGGATATCTATTATAATCCGCTTCGTCTATACGGCGAACATGTAGTAGGAAAAATTCCGTATTTGAATTCCGTGCCATTCTATGCAAATATCGAACAGCGGAAATTCAAGATTTTGCCGGTTTCTCCCCGTCGAATGGGTGATCTATCTTCAAGGGGGTATCTGGATGCCGGTCTTTTTTCTTTGGTCGACTATCTGCAGCAGCAGACGAAACTGGAAGCTCTTGATTATTGCATTGCAACGAGAGATCAAGTGAAAAGTGTAATGCTCTTCACAAATCATGACTGGCAAAGCCTCCAGGGCAGGACCATTGGTATTGTCGACGACACGGCAACTTCCGTTCAACTCTTGCGGGTTTTGTTGAAAAATAAATACGGAGTACATGCACATTTCCAGCGCATGAATTCCGGTGTGAACGAGTATCGGTCGTTCGATGCTGTACTGTTGATCGGAGATGAGGCTCTCCGTTGCCAAAAGCACGGTCTTGCTGGTTTTGAGTTGATTTATGATCTTGCATCGGAATGGTACGAATGGAAAAAACTTCCATTTGTATTTGCAATATGGGCGGTACAAAAAGCGGTGCAGCCGGACATGAAAGCGGAATTGATCGAAATTCTGCAAGCCTCTCTCAAAAAAGCGGAACAAAATTATACTGAGGCAGGCGCTCTGCATGCGAAAAGCATCGGCCTCACAGGGCAGGAATGCGATGAATATCTGGAAGGATTTAACTTCCGTATCGGCGCTCGTGAGCGTGCAGCTATTGCAGAATTCGAAAAACTTTTAATAGATTTGGAAGTAATGGAAAGAGTCTAGCAGGATATATGTCGGAACATATTCTTAAACGATTCGAAGAGCTTGTCGAGGCGGGGAACAGACTTGCCCCTCAGGGGGGATTTGATTTTTCCGGTTATAATGCGCGTCTGCAAAATACATATTTGGAATGGCGCAAAGCGTGCCTTGAAATTTTAGAACTCTCCGGCCCGATCGGCATTCCCTATAAAAATAAAATTCTCAGCGATAAAAATGGAGGAGTTTTTTTCCAAATTTCCGCACTCTTGATTCTGCATTCGATACATGAATTGTATGCTAAACTCAAAGCTTCTCCGGAAATGGTATCTTCAGATGGAAAAGAATTACAGGAAAACCAGCCGTTGACGCAAACCGTCTCGGATGGAGTTCGCGTGTTGAAGCCGCCGGTTAAAGCCGAAAAGGTACAAACCAGCCCTGCTGCTGCGCGTACTGTCTATATCATCGGGGAAAAAAACAGCCCGCTCTATGTACAACTGGCGCATTTTTTATTGGAGATTGGAATTGAAGAGGTGCTGATAGAAAGACAGCATGGAACGATGATTTCGTTTAACACATTTCAGGAACGGGCCGATATACGATTTGCATATTTTGTTCTGAATGAAGACGATCTTGGGTATGTGATGTTTGAAATAGGTCATTTGGTCGGCAAGCTGGGATCAGGGCATGTTTGTGTATTATGCAAATCAGAAGTGAATTTTCCCGGCAATATCCCCGGTATCAGTGTTAAACGAATTGTTGTTAAGCTGGAAGAAGCCGGATTCGAATTGATGAAAGAATTAAAAGCAGCAGGATATACCGTCAATATTTAACGCAGAATAAAATACAAAAAAAGTATGAATAAAAATACCTGTTTCCTCTCTCTCTCGATGGAAAAGAAAGAACGTTTATTTTACATCCCAATATATTCTCTTGCGGTGGATGCATGACAGTTGCAGAGATAGAAAAAAATATTCGAAACGGCATTCGGATGACGAAAGAAGAGGGGGTTTTCCTGCTCCGCAATGCAGAAATTCTCGATCTTGGCGCTTTGGCAAACGAGATTCGTTTTAAAAATAACCCAAAACCGTATGTGACGTATGTACTGGATACAAATCCGAATTATACGAATGTTTGCACTGTCGATTGTATCTTCTGTGCGTTTTATCGTCATCCGGGTGAAGAAGGAGTCTACACTCGTACGGTGGATTATATGATGGAAAAATTCAAAGAAGCTGCTCGTAATGGAACGACGACTGTCCTTCTCCAAGGGGGTGTAAATCCCGATTTGCCGTTCGAGTATTATCTGGAGCTTGTTGAGCGGACGGTAAAAGAGGTTCCGCAGATTTTTCCGCATTTCTTTTCGACTTCTGAAATTCTTATCATGTCGAAAGTGTCCGGATTCAGCGTTCATACCGTTCTGGAAAAATTATGGGAAAAGGGATTGCGATCCCTGCCGGGCGGGGGAGCGGAAATACTCTCCGATAGAGTAAAAAAGAAAATCAGCGGCAAAAAAGGGACTTCTGACGATTGGATTCGCGTTATGAGAACTGCGCATCGGATCGGGTATAAAACGACCGCTACGATGATGTACGGGCATCTGGAAGCAGATGAGGATATCATAACGCATCTGGATGCTGTACGCGCCTTACAGGACGAGACAGGCGGCTTTACGGCCTTTATTCCGTGGTCGTTCAAGCCCGGTAATACGCCGCTGGAAAAGATTATACCGCATTATGCATCGCCACTGCGATACCTTCAAATGATTGCCTTGTCGCGCATCTATCTGGATAACTTCCGGCATATACAAGGATCGTGGTTTTCAGAAGGGAAAAAAATAGGCCAGATATCGCTTCACTTTGGAGCAGATGATTTCGGCGGGGTTTTAACGGAAGAGAATGTTCATGCCTCTGCAAAGTTTGTGAACAAGACGAGTGCCGAGGGATGTAAGATGCTTATCCGAGAGTCCGGTTTTCTGCCTGCCCAGCGTAATACCCTTTATGATATTCTCAACATCGATGATGTGCGGAAAGCAGTGTAAGGAGGCTGAAAATGAATCATGCTCTCGAGCATTTCGCTTCTCTGTTGGGCTCTTCGCTTGAATGAGCAATGAAAATCGCTTTCCCGTCATTTTTTTCAAAATCAGTTTTTCTCACTTTCTCATCGATAGAGGCTTTTTTCACTGACCCCCCTTTTCTTTTTCCAAGAAAAAACCAATATTGTAATTATCTGATGATAATTTTTTTTCTATTTATGAATTGTCATTTAACGGAAAAATAACAATTTGAAAAACTTATGTTGAACCATATCTGGTGGGCGCTTATCGTTCTTTCATTGCTTGCGGCGGCAGGAAACGACGCATACGATGAATTGAACAATACCTACAGGAATGGACTTCCTCTCCGGATATCTTTCCATTCAAAAGAAGTTTGGACTGGTGGAACGAAGACTGAAGGAGACATTATTGTTGCATGTGCGGTATTGAGAAATTTCTATGGTATCGAGGACCGCAGATATCAAAACGATACGTTGAAGCAGAATGCCTCTCTCTCATCCGATGGAAAAGCAGCGCTCGTCATTTCAGACTCGTCTCCGATTATCTGGCAGACTATGGCAAAAAGCAGTTCGATAAAAGTNNAGTATTGTTTCACTTCAATTCTCAGAGGATAAAATAAATGCTAAGGGCGTGATTATTTTTGAGCCGATCCACTTTACTAAACTTCGGGCAGTGACCCAGGCGGCGATTGATTTTGCTGCAACTGCGGTTGAAATAGCTCTGGCTCTGGTCGGTGTGATGGCCTTGTGGCTGGGATTGATGAAAATTGCCGAAGAGGCCGGACTTGTACAATTACTTTCGAAAGTTCTTGCTCCGATTACAAAAAAGGTTTTTCCCGATATACCGCCGGATCATCCGGCAATCGGTTCCATTATCATGAACATAGCTGCAAATATGCTCGGTCTTAATAATGCCGCGACTCCTCTGGGTCTCAAGGCGATGGAAGAATTAAATTCGCTCAATCCGAAACCCGGTACTGCAACCAACGCAATGGTAACATTTCTTGCAATCAATACGGGTGGTCTAATTCTTATTCCTGCGACAGCTATTGCCGTGAGAGCTGCGTCAGGCTCTGCGAATCCGGGGATTATCATCGGGACCTCGATGTTCGGCGCATTGTGTGCGACCGTTGCCGGCGTGACTGCATCGAAATTACTTCAAAAGCTTCCGTGGTATAGAATCGAATCGGAAAAGGAAGACGCAAACAACAGCGAAAGATAATGACGGAACTTTTTAAAAATATCGTCAATCTGATGGCCGTCACAGCAATTCCGCTGATGATTCTTATCTTTCTGATATGGGGAGCGGTCAGGAAAGTAAAAGTATATGAATCCTTTGTCGAGGGAGCAAAAGAAGGATTTACGACGGCGATACGGATAATTCCGTATCTTGTAGCAATGTTATTTGCCATAGGTATGTTTCGGGCAAGCGGCGCCATGGATATGCTGGTCAAGGTGTTTTCTCCGGTTACGAACCTTATCGGACTTCCGGCAGAAACGCTGCCGATGGTGCTGATGCGTCCTCTTTCCGGCAGCGGGTCGCTTGGTATTATGACGGAATTGATGAAAGTGCACGGACCGGATTCTTTTATTGGTGTGCTTGCATCGACGATGTACGGAAGCTCGGAAACGACCTTTTACGTTCTTGCGGTATATTTTGGTGCTGTACAAATTAAAAATACCAGGCATGCCGTACCGGCCGGTCTGATTGCGGATTTTGTCGGTATGCTGGGAGCGTTGTTTATATGCAGGATTCTTTTTGCCGTTTAATTAATTAATAAGGAAGAAAAAAATGAAAATGCATCGAACGATTATATGCGTCATTGCCTGTGTCTTATTGCAGGCCGGAATCACTCTTGGACAGTCACAGGAGCAAGTTGCGGGAGCCGCAATGAGCAGCGGTGTTTTTCCGGTAGGACTCGGGGCTACATTCATCAACGGACAGACATATTATCTGATAAATTTTATGCCGGAAGTGGGATTCGGTAATTTCGGCCTCGGTCTGAACGTCAACCTCCGTTACGGCACGGATGGAAAATTAAGGTCCGATTATAATTCATTCTCGGATTATCTTCGAATGATCCGCTACGCCCGCTGGGCACAAAAGGGAGATCCTTTTTATATCCGCATCGGACAACTGGATAATGCATTATTAGGACATGGTTTTATAATGGAAGGATATGAGAATTCCTCCAGCTACGATTTACGAAGAACCGGAATGGAACTTGATCTGAATTTCAACCAGTTCGGAATAGAATCCATGACCAGCGATCTTGCCCACGCCGGAATTTCTGGAGTGCGCGGATATGTCAAGCCGCTGAAATTGACTCCTCTCGATAAAATTCCTGTAGTGAATAATTTTGAAATAGGCGCAACCTATGTCACAGATCGTACGGTCAATGCGAATATAACAACCGATCCGTCAAACATCAATCAACGGATAGACGGGCATTCAATGTCGATATACGGCTTTGATGCAGGATTGCCGCTTCTGGCCTACAAGACGGTGAAGTCGACGCTTTATATGGATTATGCAAAGATTGTCGATTACGGGAACGGCGCTGCTGCGGGAATCGATTTTCGTTTTTCGGGAATGGGATTGGTGACCATCAATGCAAAATATGAACGGCAGTTTAACGGCGATCAGTTTATTCCTTCTTACTTCAACGCTTTGTATGAACTGGATCGGTATACCGGCAGTGTGAGTTCTTTTAGAAGCAAAGCAGATTCGCTGAGAACGATTACAAAAAACGAAGGTAATTACGGCTCGATTGTCGTCAGCATTTTAAATACATTCAACATTATTGGAAAATATCAGGCTCCTGTCGGTGTCAGAGATGCGGGCTTTTTCCATGCCGTCCTTGATGTGCCGGATGTCATTCCTTCCATCGTATTGAACGGCGGTTATGATCGGAAAAATATCGGCAGTTTATTTAAACTTGATGAAAACTCCCTTCTCTATGCAGAAGTAGGATACAAACCCGTATCGTTTATGATAGTGTCGACAGTCTACCAATGGACATGGGCGCTAGACAACAACGGCAACTATGTGTCCCAAAAAAGAATTGAGCCGAAAGTTAGTTTCGTTTATCAATTTTAAGAGGGGACGTTCGGTTTCATAACGGGAAAAAATAAATTTCCGTTTGCTCTGAAATGCGTAAAGAAGGAAAAGCTTTTCATGGAACATGCGGATGTAAAAATAGCGCGAACAAATCCGGAAAAAACAGATCTTCCCCTGCCTTGCTATGCAACAGAGGGTTCTGCCGGTATGGATGTCTGTGCTGACATCAAAGAAGAAATGACTCTTGCGCCGGGTGAGACGATTCTGATTCCTGCCGGATTCAGCATGGAATTACCGCAAGGATTTGAAGCACAGATACGACCGCGCAGCGGGCTTGCAATAAAACATCACATCGGCATTCTTAATGCTCCTGGAACGATCGATTCCGACTACCGCGGGGAAGTTAAAATCATTTTAACAAATTTTGGAAAAAGTACATTTGTTGTTCGCCGCGGGGATCGCATCGCACAGATGGTTGTTGCACCTTACAGCAGAGTGACCTGGAGCGAAACAGACACATTGAATGAATCACAGCGGGGAGCAGGAGGTTTTGGTCATTCCGGAGTAGCTGCAAAGGGAGTATGATAGATGCCGGCGAAGAAAACTAAGAAAAGGACGGATCCGGAGGCGACACAAGATCCTCTTCAGGATCTAAAGTGGGATTCTGTATTTGCTTCCCTGGGCCGGATCGAGATCGTACTGCTCGTAGGGGGAGTTCTCTTGCTGCTCGTTCTCATTTATACCATCCATTCGATTGTTTCCCCTTTTCTTGTCCTCGGTGCATTGTTGTTTCTTCTCTATCCGCTGCGCCGGTACATTCTGGCGCGCAACTTGATGTGGCTCGGGATTGTCTTATTTGCATTATGGTTTGTCGATTCCATCTCGACTATTCTTGCTCCCTTTATCGTTTCTTTTATCTTTGCGTACACGCTCAATCCGATGGTCGATTGGCTGACACGGAGGAAAATAGCGCGCTGGGTAAGTTCCTTGGTTATTATTTTGTTATTCCTTTTCGGAATCACGCTGGTCATCTTTTTTGTTCTTCCTATTGCATTAACTCAGTTCGAAGGAGTAATGGAGTCGCTTGCTAAATTGACAAATGAATATAGCGATGCTTTATGGAACAGCAAGCTTGTGGTCATACTGGAACGATACGGAATTACTTCCACGGAACTGCGCAACTCATTTGCAAGCCATTTGACACCGCGTTTTGAAGATATTTTAAAAGCTGTTCTGGCGGGACTTGGTACAGTGATGAGCAGCATCAGCGGGTTTATCACGCAAATATTTTATATAGCCATAATCCCGTTTCTGACGTTCTATTTCCTTACGGATTTCCATAAAATTACGCTCAGGTTCAAAATGCTTTTCCCGCGTCGTAACCGCGACAGAATAGCCGATCTTATGAGTCAGGCGGATGAGCTTGTCGGGCATTATTTAAGAGGGGTGCTGCTTGTTGCCTGCGTTCAGGGAATAATCATAGCTGTCCTTTTTTCGATCATCGGTATCAAATATGCCTTGCTTCTGGGGCTGCTTGGCGCTTTGTTCGATCTTATTCCATATTTTGGACTGGGAGCCATTCTTATTCTATCGTCCATCTCCGCACTTTTCAGCGAGCAGCCGGCGCTGCTGAAATTGGCATTTGCAGTCGGCTCGATCGGATTTCTGCACATTCTTGAAGTAGTGTTTCTTTCTCCGAAAATCGTAGGTAATAAAGTGGGATTGCATCCGCTTTTGCTTATTCTTTCGCTTCTGGTTTTTATGTCTTTTCTGGGATTTATCGGACTTCTCATCGCCGTTCCTACCTCAGCGTTGATTGTCCTGTTCGTTCGGGATTGGGAGATTCGCAGGAAAGATGGAATAAACCCGCACCAAGGCGGAAAGAACAGGTAGGAGTTTATGGCCGGGATTCTCTATCTCGTTTCTACACCGATCGGCAATTACGAAGATATCACTCTTCGAGCTTTAAGAATACTCAAAGAGATCGATGTACTTATTTGTGAAGAACGTAAAGAAGGATTTCGTCTTTTGCATCACTACCAGATTGAAAAGCCGGTTGAAGAATTAAATGAACATAACGAAGTTGCAGTCAGTTCGATTGTCATCGGTTTGCTGCAGAAAGAGAAATCGGTTGCACTTATCTCCGATGCAGGAACGCCGGTATTTTCAGATCCCGGCAAAGAACTGGTAAGGCATGCCATTCAAGCGGGCATTCGCATCGTACCGATACCCGGCGCTTCATCGTTGATGCCTGCACTTATTACATCCGGATTTGCCATCGATCGTTTCGTTTTTCACGGCTTCCTTTCTCCAAAGCGGGAACGGCGTATTGTAGAATTGAAAGAATTGAAGAAGGAAAAGAGGACGGTTGTCGTTATGGATACGCCATACCGATTGGTTCAGCTACTTCGCGATATCGCGGATGTGTACGGGCAGGAAAGAAGGATTTGCGTCGGGTTCGATCTGACCATGGGAACGGAAAAATTCTATTACGGCACCGCACCGAAACTCTATCAGGAATTCCTCAAGGACAATCGAAAAGGGGAATTTGTCGTTGTCATCGAAGGGGCTCGATGAGACAGATTCGGTCTATTGAGAATCCGTTATAAAACCTAAATCCGCACATCATGATCAGGGTAGAAGGACGGCACATGCGACAACGGTTGTCCATAAGCCGTTTTTATCTCCTTCTGCAGACTGGGTTATATTGAAAGTCCGTATGATCTTACCCGACATCTTAAAGAGTTTCTCACGTTCATCCCATGCCGTGTTCGGGTCAAATTGAACGCCAAGTGTTGTTGCCAGCATCGTTGCTGCAAGATCTTCCGCATACTCGCCGGCACGTTCATCGGTTTCACCGAACGGATGGTGCTCGGAAAGATAACCGTATACTGAATCGTCCGCAGGCTGAGCAACACCGATGGAGGAAGCAATCAGCCGGTTCGGTTCGTTCGTTGCGTTGCGTGCCATCACTGTAAAAGTAATTTGCCCTGAATTGAGTAGTTTGACACCGTCATCCTTCGGAATGCGCTTACATCCGGGAGGATAAATACTGGAAACCGTGACGATATTGCATTTCTCAATGCCTGCATCGCGTAATGAAAGTTCGAATGATTGTAAATAATCTTTATGACGTCCTACGCCCTTTGTAAAGAACATTTTTGTGGGGGTGAACAATTTATCATCTCCGAGTTAAAAATGAATAAAGAATTACTATTTTTGAATTTTTAAAAATTTCCGTTTGCCGACTTTAATGATAAACTCATCTTTTAAAGGAACCGCTGCATTGAAATCGGTGACACGTTCACCATCGATGCTTATGCCTCCCTGTTCGATAAGCCGCCGCACTTCGCTTTTCGAAGCGGCCAGCCTGACTTCTGTAATTAAAGTTCCGATATTGAGAACGGTTCCAAAGGCAGAAAGTTTCATCGTTTCGATGTCGTTCGGAATGCTTTTCGATATAAAAATATTGTCGAATTCTTCTTCTGCCTGCATTGCAGCTTCGTGTGAATAATACATGCGGACGATGGTGCGTGCGAGCTCTCGTTTGACATCCCGCGGATTGACGGAAAGATCGTCAAGAGATTTTTTAATGGAGGCGAGTTTCTCTTTCGGAACATCGGTGGCGAGTTCAAAATATGTATAAAGAAGCGCGTCGGGGATGCTCAGCGTTTTTCCGAATATTTCTTTGGGGCTGTCGCTGATGCCTATGTAATTCCCGAGCGACTTGCTCATTTTTTCCGTGCCGTCCGTACCGATGAGAATCGGCATGGTAAGCGTTATTTGCGGTTCGAGTCCGAATTCCCTTTGTATGTCCCTGCCTACGAGAAGGTTAAATTTTTGATCCGTACCGCCCAATTCGACATCGGCTTCAATAGACACGGAATCCATTGCCTGTGCGAGAGGGTAGAGGAACTCATGAACGCTGATCGGTTCTCCCGCTTTATAGCGCAGCGTAAAGTCGTCCCGTTCAAGCATACGAGCGACGGTATATTTGCTTGCAAGACGTATGACTTCAGCGAAATTCATTTTGTTCAGCCATTCGGAATTATAAACCATTCTGGCTTTTTTCGGATCAAGAATTTTCGTGGCTTGATCGAAATAGCTTTCACCGTTCTTGTGCGTTTCTTCCAGCGTCAGGGAAGGGCGTGTCTTGCTTTTTCCCGACGGGTCTCCGATCATTCCGGTAAAATCGCCGATGATGAGAATTGCCTGGTGTCCGAGATCCTGAAATTGCCGAAGTTTGCGAAGAACGACGGAATGGCCGAGATGAAGATCGGGTCGGCTTGGGTCGCAGCCAAGTTTGATTTTAAGCGGTTTATTTAATCTGATGGATCGTTCGAGTTTGCGTACAAGATCGTCTTCCGGAATGATTTCCGCAACGCCTCTCTTGATGCTGTCCATTTGTTCATTGATGGATGGATACAATTTTTATTGACTTCTCCTTCGGATTCTATCTAAATTTCGTTTTGCATCGCGTTCGGCTATTGCTTGACGCTTATCGAATGTTTTCTTGCCGCGCGCGACGCCGAGTTCCACTTTTGCATACGGTCCCTTGAAATAGACCGACAGCGGAACAAGAGTCAATCCCTTTTCATTTCCTTTGACGGCAAGTTTTCTGATTTCTTTCTTTTGAAGCAAAAGCTTGCGTTTGCGTTTGGGATCGTGACTGTTTGTCGTTCCTTGTTCATACGGACTGATATGCATTCCTTCGACCCACACTTCGCCGTTGCGCAGAACGGCAAAACTATCCTGAAGATTCGCATTTCCCATCCGTATCGATTTTACTTCCGTTCCGCTCAGTACGATGCCTGCTTCAAGTGTTTCTAAAATGAAGTATTCGTACCGCGCTTTTCTATTGCTGATCAGAACTCTTGTTTTTGGCTCAACCATCCGTAAAATTTTTATTTAATATTACCTTAAAAGTGAAAGATAATCAATAAAAAATATATATTTATTTGTCCATCATTTTTCCCTTCATCGTCACGCAGGAAGGAAACGGAACTCGCAAAGGCTTTTTAAGTGTTGAATAAGCATTACAGGAAGGCTGGATGGGAGTTTTTCCTGCATTGTATTTCGCTTGAGTTCTGGTTATATTTTGCCGGAAGAAAACTTGAAAGGAAGAGCATGGCTGAACGACAATATGATGTTGCAATTATAGGCGGAGGGCCCGGCGGATATGTGGCTGCCATCAGGGCGGCTCAACATGGACTTAAAGTAGGACTTGTCGAGCGGGATAAACTTGGGGGTGTGTGCTTGAATTGGGGCTGCATACCGACAAAAGCGCTGCTCCGCAGCGCCGAACTGTATTCGATTTTCAAACGTTCGGCAGAATTCGGCATTACTCATACCGGTCTGGGTTTTGATTTTTCAAAGATTATTGCAAGAAGCCGCGGAATTTCCGAGCGAATATCGAAAGGTGTTGAGTACCTGATGAAAAAAAATAAGATCGACATCATCAGGGGTACGGCCAAATTGGCAGGAAAAAATTTTCTTGAGGTATCGACCGACGGAAAAGATGCAGAGACCATCAAGGCAAGTAATATTATCATTGCAACAGGCGGGAGACCGCGTACAATTTCCGGTGTTGTCATCGATCGAAAAAAAATTATCAGCAGCACCGAGGCGATGGCTTTGACGGAACAGCCGAAATCGATGCTGATACTCGGCGGAGGTGCTATCGGTATCGAGTTTGCATATTTCTATAACACATTCGGCACGAAGGTTACAGTGATAGAAATGATGCCGAATATTCTTCCATTGGAAGACAAAGAACAAGTCAAGATCGTAGAAACAAGTTTGAAAAAGTCAGGAATCGAAATACTAACAGGAACAAAAGTCGAGCGGGTTACAGTCGGGGACGAAGTAACGGTTGCAGTTTCAGATGCAAATGGGAAAAAGGAGCTCAAGGCAGCAGTTGCTTTAATGGCAATCGGCGTGCAGGCGAATATAGAAAATCTCGGGCTTGAAAATGCGGGTATAAAACTGGAAAATGGATTTATTCAGACAAACGAATTCTGTAAAACGAATGTGGATGCGCTCTATGCTATCGGCGATGTTGCAGGCCCTCCGCTGCTGGCTCATGTAGCATCACACGAAGGTATCGTCGCTGCTGATCATATCGCCGGAAAAGCGGCGCACGGCATTGATCGAACCAATATACCATCCTGCATCTATTGCCAGCCTCAGGTTGCAAGCGTAGGACTGACTGAAGAGGCGGCATTGGCGAAAGGTTACAAAATTAAGGTCGGACGTTTTCCTTTCAGACCGCTCGGTAAGGCGATGGCACTGGGGGAAAGCGAAGGAGCGGTTAAATTGATTTTTGAAGAAAAATACGGCGAACTCCTCGGTGCACATATTGTAGGATCCGAAGCAACAGAAATGATCGCAGAACTCGTTACAGCCAGAGCGCTGGAAACGACGTGGTATGAACTCCATTCAACCATGCATGCGCACCCGACATTGTCGGAAGCAATTATGGAGGCAGCAGGAGAGGCCTATGGTGTTGCTCTTCATATCTGACTATTTGACGAATGACCGATCGTAAAGGCGTTTATTGATTCCCTTGCTGTCTATTCATATTGGGCGTTCCCGTTTTACCGAGACTTGGAAATTGCAGAAGTCACTGTTGGAACTGCGTCAGGCCGGCGTTATCGGCGACCTGATCCTGTTGACGGAACATGAGCATGTTTATACGCTCGGCAAGAGCGCCGACGACAATCATCTTCTCGCTTCTCAGGATGAGCTGAAGATCGACGGTATTGAAGTGTTTCATATCGACCGGGGGGGAGATATAACGTATCACGGCCCGGGTCAGATTGTCGGATATCCCATTATCGATTTGAATCAGCGAAAACCGGACATTCACTTCTATCTGCGCAGTCTCGAAGAAACTATTATTGCTGCTCTCAGGAAATTCGGAATTCAGGGAACACGTGAAGAAGGACTGACTGGTGTATGGGTCGACGGTGAAAAGATCGCCGCGATCGGCGTCAAGGTCAGCCGCTGGGTTACGATGCATGGATTCGCTTTAAATGTCAATACGGATTTAGCGCGGTTCGGAAGGATTATTCCCTGCGGAATATTCAATAAGGGGGTCACATCTCTTGAAAAAATCCTCAAGAAAAAGATACCGCTGGAGGATGTTGAAGCGGCTCTTGAAGATGCGTTGGTGCAGATTTTTGACTACAGCGCAATACAGAGAATATCGCCGATGGAATTATCCAAAATAATAGACACCGCTCCGGTTTCTCTACATGTGCAGCAATGAGGAATGCAGAATATATTGACTAATATCGAACGGCAGCCGGATCTGAAAAAAATGCACGAGCGCTTGCGTCGGGCATATCGTTTGATGCTCACATCTCGTTTTCTGGATGAGAAGCAGCTTCGTTTGCTCAAACAGGGCAAGTCTTTTTTTCAAATTGGCGGATCGGGCCATGAAGCAGCGCAGGTCGCAGCTGCGCTGGCGCTCAGGCCTGGATGCGATTGGGCCTTTCCGTATTATCGGGATCAATCGTTTGTTCTTGCTTACGGAATAACGATTCGAGAACTTCTGCTTGCTTCTCTTCACCGTGCCGGCGATCCAGCGACAGGATCGAGGCAAATGCCCTGCCATTGGGGAAACCAATCTGCAAGAATCGTAACGCAATCGAGTCCGACCGGAACTCAATTTTTACAGGCTGTGGGAACTGCTCTTGCGGTAAAAAAAGAAAAGGCAGATGAGGTCGTATATGTTTCGTCAGGAGAGGGCGCAACGAGTGAAGGGGAGTTTTTTGAAGCGGTAAACTGGGCAGCTCGGGAATTGCTGCCGGTTGTTTTTTTTATTCAAGATAATAAATATGCCATATCGGTTCCTGTCGCTCTTCAAACCGCAGGCGGTTCGGTATTCGAAGCAGTACGCGGGTTCACGGGGCTTCACCGTATGGAATGCGATGGAACGGATTTTTACCAGACCTTTTCGAGTATGGAATCTGCCGTACACCTTGCAAGAACCGGTAAAGGACCTTCTCTTATAGCAGCTCATGTAGTCCGCCTGCTTCCTCATTCTTCTTCAGATGATCATAAAAAATACAGAAGCGAGGAGGAACTGGAGAGGGAAAAGCTTCGAGATCCGCTTCCTCGTTTTGCGCGGTCACTTCTGGAAAACGGAATTCTTGAAGAGCAGGAAGATACGGATCTGAAATTTGAAATAAAAAAGGAGATTGAGTCCGAATCGGATTGGGCCGAGAAACAAAGTTTGCCGGATCCGTCAACTGTGGGCTTGCATTTGTACGGTATTATGCATCGGATGACATCAAAAGCAGAGACACCGTCCACGGGGACAGGATCTTTGGTTGTTATGGTCGACGCGATTAACCATGCTCTGGATGAAGAACTTGACCGGAATCAAAAAATGGTGATGTTCGGAGAGGATATAGCGGATAAAAAGGGTGGAGTTTTTACCGCAACAAAAGGGCTTTCAACGAAATATGGAGCAAACCGCGTCTTTAATTCTCCGCTCGCAGAAGCGAGTATTGTCGGTGTTGCAATCGGCATGGCAATGAAGGGATGGAAACCGGTCGTTGAAATTCAATTCGGCGATTATATCTGGCCGGCATTTATGCAGATACGTGATGAACTTGCTACGATTCGATATAGATCCAATGGAACCTGGTCGTGCCCGCTTGTAATTCGGGTGCCGGTGGGCGGTTATATCCATGGAGGAATGTATCACAGTCAGTCCATCGAAAGTTTCTTTACGCACATCCCTGGAATCCGCATCGTTTATCCTTCCAATGCAGCGGATGCAAAAGGATTGCTGAAGACTGCTATACGCGGCGATGATCCGGTTCTATTTTTAGAACACAAGGGGCTGTATCGTCAGGGATATGCCGCGGCACAGGAGCCTCCGGAAGATTTTCTTCTCCCATTCGGTCAAGCCGCTGTACGAAAAGAAGGAGCCGATGCAACGATTGTAACGTACGGCTATCTTGTCCAGCAATCTCTCGAAGCGGCGCGGATATTGGAAATAAAGGGTGTGTCCGTTGAAGTGATCGATTTGCGAACGCTCAATCCTCTCGATGAAGACACAGTATACGATTCGGTCAGGAAAACGAATCGAGTCCTTCTTGCGCATGAAGACACATTGACGGCCGGTTTCGGAGCGGAGATTGCTGCGCGGATTGCCGAGCACTGCTTTGAGCATCTGGATGCGCCGATCATGCGCGTGGCAGCCATGGATATTCCGGTTCCTTACAGCCCGCCTCTGGAGGATGCGATGCTCCCAAATAAACAAAATATAATTACTGCAGTCGAACGTCTTGTCCGGTATTAAAAGATATGCGCATTGAAATTGTCATGCCGAAAATGGGGGAAAGTATTCAGGAGGGGAAAATTCTTCACTGGACGAAAAGGATTGGGGAGAGGATTGAAAAAGAAGAAACATTGCTCGAAATCAGTACGGACAAGGTTGATTCGGAAATACCATCTCCGGCCGCAGGAGTGCTTGTTGAAATACGGGCAAAGGAAAACGATGTCGTTCCTGTCGGTGCGGTGATAGCCATTGTCGAAACGGGTCTTGTTCCCGAGAATACAGCACTTCAAGAATCCGTGATAAACTTCAATGTCGGGAATCAGTCCCCGGAAGTGTCCGTTCATATATCCGGTGAAACCAATAAGTCAAACCGGGAAGAGAAATCAGGAAGGTTTTATTCCCCGCTTGTTCGAAAGATTGCTGAGAAAGAAAAAATATCAAATCAGGAATTGGATGCGATCGTTGGTACTGGAACGAACGGCCGGGTCAGCAAAAAAGATATTCTGGCTTACTGTAAGCAGAAAGAGATGCTTCTTCAGTCTGTCGGACGGAAGGAAAAGAGTTTTTTCCTGCAGTCTGTGCCGATCGAGGAGGTTCTGGCAAAATATCCTGAACCGCTCCATCGTATTGTTCCTCTGGATCATGTTCAGTTAAAAATGGCGGAGCATATGTCCCGCAGCGCCGCAACATCTCCTCATGTGACTATCGTCGATGAGGCGGACGTCTCTTTATTAATATTGCTCTACCATAAACTTTCGGATGGATTTGAAAAAGAACATGGGTTTAAATTAACATTAACCCCCTTTTTTGCATTTGCTGTGGTTCGGGCATTGAAGGAATTCCCTCTTTTGAACAGCTCCCTCGCAGGGGACAAGGTTGTTTTCAAAAAATACATCAATTTGGGGATTGCTGTAGCTTCTCCCGCCGGGCTTTTAGTGCCTGTTATAAAATACGCAGATGAAAAAAATTTTCTTGGACTTGCGCAGGCAATTCACGATCTTACATATAGAACGCGGGCAAAAAGGCTCCTTCCGGAGGATATTTCCGGCGGGACGTTTTCTTTGACGAATTACGGCGTCTTCGGCAATATCATCGGCACACCGATTATCAATCAACCGCAGGCAGCGATTTTCGGGATCGGTGCAGTGAAGAAGCGGCCGGTTGTCGTCGAAAATGAAGGCAATGATTCGATAGAGATTCGCTCAATGCTTTATCTGACCCTTTCGTTTGACCATCGGTTTATTGATGGTGCGACGGGCGGGCAGTTTATGGCGCGTGTTCGGCAAGGTCTGGAACAAATGACGGAAAACGAGGTACAATAGTTGGAGATTCCGGAAAAAATATCGACAGGTCAAGGAGATCAGGTCAAACGAAGACCTGATTGGCTGAAAGCACGCATTCCCGGAGGAGGCGAATTTGCTCATATAAATGCCCTCATGCGTTCCTATAAACTGCATACGGTCTGTGAGGAAGCACATTGTCCAAATCTTGGAGAATGTTGGGGGCAGGGTACTGCAACTTTCATGATTCTTGGCGATATTTGTACAAGGTCATGCGGTTTCTGCGCCGTAAGAACAGGCCGGCCGGAATACGGTTTGGACTGGGATGAACCGCGGCGCGTTGCGGAAGCCGTTGAGTTGATGAAGGTGCGTCATGCAGTTATTACATCGGTCAACCGGGATGAACGAAGAGACGGAGGCGCTCCGATTTTCGCGGAAACAATACGGCTTATCCATGAACGTGTTCCGATGTGCAGGATCGAAGTGCTTATTCCTGATTTTAAAGGAAGCGAAGAAGCTCTGACAATCGTGCTTGATGCAAAGCCGGATATTTTGAATCATAATATTGAGACTGTACCCCGGTTGTACAGGAACGTTCGCCCGCAGGCCGATTACCAGCAGTCGCTGAAAGTTCTTGAACGTGCAAAAAAACGCGGATTTGTTACAAAGACCGGAATGATGCTGGGACTTGGCGAACAAATGGAAGAAGTAATCGATGCGATGCGCGACGTGCGCAAGGTTGGATGTGATATCTTTACCCTCGGGCAGTATCTGCAGCCGTCGAAAGACCATTTGCCGATTATTCGATATGCCCATCCGGATGAATTTAAAATGTTAAAAGAAGAAGGTTTGGCCATGGGATTTCGGCATATGGAGTCGGGCCCGTTAGTGCGCAGTTCTTACCATGCTGCGGGTCAGGTTTAAAAAAAAGAGATGATTACTCGATACGGTTACGATGTTTTTTTTACGATTACAACGCTTTGTGTGATTCTTGCCGTTATAGCCTTTGTGTTTGTAGAGCCAAAAGCAATCCGCAGCGCATTGATTATGCTGTCAATCGTTCTTTTCGGTTTTACACTGAATTTTTTTCGCGATCCGGACAGAACGACACCGCAGGGACAAAATCTTATTATCGCTCCCGCCGATGGAGAAGTAATCGCCCTCCGGAAGGTGCACGAATCGGAATTTCTAAACGATGATGCCCAGCAGATATCCATTTTCATGTCTCCATTAAACGTGCATGTCAATCGCAATCCGATTTCAGGAATTGTCGCGCATACGCGCTATGTCAAAGGCGAGTATTTTGCAGCAAATGCGGAGAAGGCTTCCGAGCGAAACGAGCAGATGGTTATCGGTATGCAGAATGCCGAAGGAAAAGTTTTGTTTAAACAAATAGCCGGGTTCATTGCGCGCAGAATTGTGTGTTCCCTGAAGGAAAAGGATAGCGTAACGATGGGCGAGAGATTCGGAATGATAAAGTTCGGATCGCGTGTTGACGTGTTTGTCCCGAAGAATGCAATCATCCGGGTGGAAGTAGGAGAAAAGACAAGGGCAGGTGAGACTATCCTTGCGGAATTTTTCGAAGCGCAGAAAGGAGCGCAAAGCCGATGAGAATCACACGGGCTGTCGTTCCGAGTCTTTTTACGACATTGAACATTTTTTGCGGCTTTCTTGCAATAATCAGTGCCGATCAGGGACAAATTCAGCATGCTGCATGGTTTATTATTCTTGCGGCAATCTTCGATTCACTCGATGGAGTTATGGCAAGAATAACGAAATCATCAAGCCAGTTCGGTGTCGAGCTTGACTCCTTGGCAGACGTAGTTTCCTTTGGAGCAGCTCCCTCTTTTATGGCATACCGGGCGTTTTTGCAATCGTTCGATAGCGTCGGTATTGTCGTTGCATCCCTGCCCTTGCTCTTTGGAGCGATTCGTTTGGCAAGATTTAATGTTCAACTGGTAGGATTCGATAAAGATTATTTCAATGGTCTGCCGATTCCGGCGCAGGCAATGGCATTGTGCACGTTCATGCTGCAATATTACGGAGAGACCGGACTTTCCGGATGGGCTGCTGATGCTCTCGCACCGATTGTAATCGTCCTGTCTCTTTTAATGGTGAGCCGGATTAAATATGATACACTGCCGAAATTAACAAAAAAGCAAATCCGGGTTCATCCGTGGAAAATTGTCGGTTTTGTACTTCTGGCTTTAATCGTTATCTTCTCAAAAGGCCGTCTCTTCTTTCCCGTGATGAGCGCATATATAATTTTTGGGATAGTGCGCGCTGTATTCCAGCGGATGAGAAAGATAACGTCGGGACAGCAGAAAGAAGTTGAAAAAGAAAATGAAAATGAATTATCGAGTATCGATATTTAAAGAAAGAGGAAAACGTGTATCATTCAAAAATAACAATTATCTTGCGTAAATCAATTCTCGATCCACAAGGGAAAGCGGTAGAACTTGGTATTCACTCGCTTGGATATACCGGTGTTGCAAATGTACGTATCGGTAAATGTGTAGAGATGGATATCGATGCGAATCAGCGCGATGAAGCGGAAAAAATCAGCCGGGAAATATCTGACAAGCTTTTAGCGAATCCGATCATGGAAGATTTTTCAATTTCGCTGGAAGAGCATAAAGGCTTATGATGGAAAAAATAAAGTTCGGAGTTATCGTTTTCCCGGGTTCAAATTGCGATCATGATGCGCACTATGCATCCGGACAGCTTGCCGGCCAGGATTCGCGGCTCATCTGGCACAAGGAACATTCTCTCGGTGATGTCGACGTTGTCATAGTTCCGGGAGGGTTTTCATACGGCGATTATCTTCGCTGCGGCGCTATTGCGCGATTTTCGCCAATCATGAAAGATGTCGTAAGATTTGCCGGAAAGGGAGGGATTGTTATCGGAATTTGCAACGGTTTCCAGATTCTTACGGAAGCCGGGCTTCTTCCGGGGGTACTTTTGCGCAATGAATCGCTGCTGTTCGTTTGCCGGAATGTATCGATACGCACAGAAAACATCTCGACGCGATTTACGGGAACCTGTCAAAAGGGTGAGGTACTGAACGTTCCGATTGCGCACGGCGACGGCAATTATTTTGCGGAAGCAGATACAATCAGGAAGCTCGAAGAAAACGGTCAGGTCGTTTTTCGTTATTGCGATGAAAACGGACGTGTGACAAAAGAATCGAATCCGAACGGTTCGGTAAATAATATTGCAGGTATAGTCAACGAAGAGGGAAATATCCTTGGTATGATGCCGCATCCTGAGCGCGCATCTGATGCCCTGTTGGGATTGACGGACGGAAAAAAAATATTTGAATCGATAATTCATAGTTTTGTATCATCAGCGCAGCAGTTCGCTGCAGTTTGAGAGAGGAGTTGTTATGGGTAATGTCGGCGGTCCGGAAATGTTTCTTATCTTTCTTTTTATTCTAATTTTCTTCGGTGCCAAGAAGCTTCCCGATCTTGCAAAAGGATTGGGCGAAGGCATTCGCGAATTCAGGAAAGCTGTACGTGATGTCCAGGATCAAGTAGAAACCGAGACAAAGAAACCGGACGAAAAAAAAGAAACACCACAACAAAAGTAACACTGCAAACCTATTGAGATGAAAACTTTTGATGCAATCAAGGCAGACCTTGCCTCAGGTGCGGCTACGTGCGTGCAGGTGACCCGGCAATATCTTGATGCCATTGAACGGCAAAAAGATTTGAATGCCTTTCTTGCCGTCTTTCCGGAACGGACACTCTCACAGGCAGATTTGATCGATAAGAAAATTGCAGCTGGCACCGCCGGACCTCTGGCCGGAATGGTCATCGCCGTCAAGGATGTCATTTGCATGCAGAATGAAAGAGTGTCGTGCGGATCGAAAATTCTTAAGAATTTTATTTCGCTTTATGATGCAACTGTTATCCGGAGGCTCCAGGATGCGGATGCTCTTTTGATCGGTAAATGCAATATGGACGAATTCGCCATGGGGTCTTCTACTGAGAATTCGGCATTTGGAAGAGTCAAGTTGCCGCAAGACAGGGATCGAGTCCCGGGGGGGTCGAGCGGCGGTTCTGCTGTTGCCGTCACTTCGGGGATGTCAACAGCGTCTCTCGGATCCGATACCGGTGGATCGATACGTCAGCCGGCAGCATTTTGCGGTATCTGCGGCCTCAAACCTACCTATGGACGTGTCTCCCGCTACGGTCTCGTTGCATATGCTTCATCGTTCGATTCAATAGGTCCTTTTGCGCTGACCGTCAAAGATATCGCATCTGTCCTGCAGGTTATTGCGGGTTACGATCCGAAGGATTCAACATCGGCCGATATTCCGATTCCCGATTATAACTCATCCTTAACGCGTAATGTCCGCGGGCTTCGAATCGGATTGCCGAAGGAATATTTCGGATCGGCTTTGAACGAGGAAATCAAGTCCTCTGTTGAAAAAAGTATAGATATCTTGCGGAAGAACGGAGCAATCATCAAAGAAGTTTCCCTTCCGCACACCGAATATACTATTGCAGCGTATTACATTCTTGCGACTGCAGAGGCATCGTCGAATCTTGCGCGTTTTGACGGAGCGAGGTACGGTTACAGATCCGACGATGCAGATACCCTTTCAGCCATGTATGTAAAATCCAGAAGCGAAGGCTTTGGCCCCGAGGTCAAGCGCCGCATCATGCTGGGTACGTATGTCCTTTCGTCCGGATATTACGATGCCTATTACCGGAAGGGCCAAAAAGTCCGGAGATTGATTCAGCAGGATTTTTTTGAAGCATTCAACGAAGTCGATTGTCTCATAACTCCGACGAGTCCGACGACTTCGTTCAAGGCGGGAGAAAAAATGGATGATCCTCTTCAAATGTATTTGTCCGATATTTATACAACGTCAGCGAATTTAGCCGGTATTCCGGGTATCAGCATTCCATGCGGAAACGACAGCAAGGGATTGCCGATCGGTCTGCAGATCATGGGGCCGCAATTCGGTGAACCGCTCATTCTCCGCATCGCAGATTTTCTTGAGCATCAAAAGTAAAATTAATTCTTCTTTGCAGAAGGGGTATATTCATGAGCATTCTTGTGAACAAAAAAACGCGGCTTGTTGTTCAGGGGATAACAGGCGCTGAAGGTACGTTCCACACGAAGCAAATGATCGAGTATGGAAGCTTCGTAGTTGCCGGCGTTACTCCGGGTAAAGGCGGGACGTTCTATGAAGGAAATGAAAAAGACCGTTTTTCAAAAAGCATTCCGATTTTCAATACGGTGTTAGAGGCGGTTCGGAAACAGCGGGCAAATACATCTATTATATTTGTTCCTGCAGCATTCGCTGCAGATGCTATCCTGGAAGCAGCAGATGCGGGAGTAAAACTTATCGTAGCGATTACCGAAGGAATACCGGTGAACGATATGGTAAAGGTTTATGAGTTCATTCAAAAGAAGAAGGTACGTCTTGTCGGGCCGAATTGTCCCGGAGTCATTACACCCGGAGAAGCGAAGATCGGAATCATGCCCGGATTTATTCATATACCGGGGCCTGTGGGCATTATATCGCGCAGCGGGACATTGACCTACGAAACGGTTGATCAATTGACACGGCGCGGAATAGGCCAATCCACGTGTCTCGGCATCGGCGGAGATCCAATTATCGGAACGCGGTTTCTCGATGCGATAAAATTGTTCAATCGCGATAAAGCAACGAAAGTGATTGTTATGATCGGCGAAATAGGCGGAACGGCTGAAGAAGAGGCTGCAGAATTTATTAAGGCCAAAGTCCGGAAACCGGTCATTGGATTTATAGCCGGACAAACTGCTCCGCCTGGAAGACGTATGGGACACGCCGGCGCCATTATTTCCGGCGGTAAAGGAACGGCGGAAGAAAAAATGAAAGCAATGCGTGCTGCCGGTATTGTCATAGTTGAAAATCCGGCTCTCATCGGAGCTGCGGTCGAGAACGCGCTTAAAAAAACACAAAGAGGAAAAAAAGGACACGGCAAGGGGAGAGCAAGCCGAATGTTTTCAGCAGCGCATAAACCTTCCAGAAAAAGCAAAAAATTAAATCCATAAGTGAAAGCAGTGGAATATTCGCAGGGAGTAAAGAATCCATCGGGAGAAAGCTTTAAGAATAAATGTTTTCGATGGACGCATAATGTCATTCTCGTCCTTTCCTGCTGTATAGTCCTGTATTCTCTTTGCGCGAACGCATTTCTTCCTTTGCAGGATTATCCGCAATGGCTTTTTCAAAGCAAAGTCCTTCATCAATATCTCATAGGGAATTCCGATTGGTCGGTATACTATACGGTTGATTGGTTCCCCTTGCCGCCCAATCTTCTTGTTACGCTCATGCTGGCCTCATTGCAGTTTCTGGTACCCGTTCTCGCCGCAGGCAGACTTTTCTTGATCTTCTATGCTGTTCTTTTCGTTTTCGGATGGTATTATCTTTTTTCTGTGCATCATGCATGGCATCCCCTGAGGTGGCTGGGTTTGGTTTTTGTTCAAAATCATTTTTTCTATTTGGGCTTTTTAAGCTATGAGCTCGGGCTTGCGTTGTTGATGATTGCCGCCGGATGGCTGTCTTCAAGAAACGATTTGATGTCGCGGCAAACTGCCTGCGGGCTTTTCTTTATCTCAATGGTGCTTTTCGCCGCGCATGTCATTGCCGTTGGATTATTCGGAATTGCGGTGCTTATCGTCCTTTTCTTGGAATATAAAAGGTCCGGAATCATCGCATGGAAGATTATCATTGCAATTCTTCCGTCTCTGGTACTTGTTCTTATCTTTTTGATGAATTCGCGCTGCGGTCATGGAGCAACGTTTTATCCATCGTTGTGGATACAGATCCTGAACGGACGTTATGCCATTCATATCTTCAACCGGCTTCTTCCCATCGCGCAAAAAATACCATTGTCGTTTCTTAATGCTGTCGTTGAACTGTTTATTCTCGGTCTCGGTATCGTTAGTTATAAGAAAAAATGGATCGACCGGCATATTCCATTGTTTCTCGCTGTTGCAGTTCTTTCCATGTTCATGACAATTGCTCTTCCATTTTCACAAATAGGGGAATTCGGAGATATCAACAAACGCTTTGTATTACCCGCAGTTGTGTTTTTTTTCGCAAGTCAACATTGGATATCAAGGCATCGAGCCGTTGAATTGGCCGTTGTTGTGCTGGGACTGATGGCGGCGTGCATGCATCAGGAACAGTTTGCATCGTTTGATCAAGAGGCCAAAAAAATCAATGCCGACGTGCAGGGCTGCATCCGGATGGAAAATGAATGTATTTTTGTCAACAGAGGATTTGCAGATGAGTATGATCAACGTACTTCAAAAATATTTTCCGGCATTATCCGCCCTCTGCTGCATTTCCAATGGTATTATAATCTTGATCAGCCTCAAAAGTCCACACAATCATTTGAAACGGGTCTCGTGCATCTTCAAAAAAATAATTTAATTACAACACCGTTTGATGCGGAGCAAATGTTTCATAATGGATGTACTTCAAGCCAGGCGGTACCTCTGCTTCAAAACCGGCTGGAAAATAACGATATCAAACGAAGTACGTTCATTCTCATTGGAACTCCTTCATCTTTATCAATACTTCAAAAAGCTTTTTCCTGTGGATATTCCCCAAAACCAGTAATATCGGAATATGTAAAAATATTTGCAGCAAATGATAGTGTGAAGAATGACTCTTCTTCGTATATTGATGTTGATAAATCGTTTCATTAAGACAGTTGAAGGAAAAACAAATAGTGTTAGAACGAACTTTGGCAATTCTCAAACCGGATTGTGTGCGAAAAAATTTACAGGGTGAGGTTATTTCGAGGATTCAAAGAGGCGGATTTAAAATTCTCGGAATGAAGCAGATCAGGCTGACCAAAGAGGAGGCTGGAGCTTTTTACGGAGTGCATAAAGGACGTCCCTTTTACGAAGGGCTTGTAGAGTTTATGACGAGCGGACCATGCGTTCCTATTGCCCTCGAAAAAGAAAATGCCGTCGCCGATTACCGTACAATCATCGGAGCAACAGACCCTAAGGATGCGCTGGCGGGCACGATACGCAAATTATTTGCCGATAATAAGGGAGAGAATATCGTACATGGATCGGATTCTCCTGAAAATGGCAGGATTGAAGTCGCATTCTTCTTCGCAGAGAGCGAACTGGTTTAATAAAAAGTTCGTAACTACTCAGCGTTTAATTTAATGACTGATGTTACGCAGAGTATGAGCTGTACAGAAAAAAGTAAAGTTGTCATTCCAGCACGTGTGGGAATGACAGTCCTTTTTATTTTTTGCGTAACATCAATTATTAAAATCCACATGCAAAAAGCGCTTCCCCCTTTTATTCAAAAGGGAGTTGGAAACATAAAAATGTATCATGCGAATGCATGATACTTAATTTCCCTGTTTTACAGGGGGATTTAAAACTGAGCAAAAAACAATTGTTTCAGAATAAGCTGAGTAGTTACCCAAAGCGAATTAATAATGAAGAAGATTATGACGGGAAGTCGAATAATGTACGAATTGGATTGTAAAAGCGATCCTAAAGAAGTACGGAAAATCGAGGCTGTTATCAAAAAGCTCGGCAGGGAAAATCACATTGCTCAAGAGCAGTGCTATAAATTGCTGATTGTCTGCACAGAAGCCGTCAATAATGCCATTATTCACGGAAATAAATTAGACGAGAAAAAGACAGTTCATATCAAGTGCTTGGTAAATGCTCACAATATTACGATAACAGTAAAAGATCATGGACCCGGGTTCGAAGCAAAAAAATTGCCGAATCCGATTGAAGAGAAAAATCTGCTTAAGGAAAGCGGACGAGGTGTTTTCTTAATCCGGTCGCTTATGGACGATGTAAAATTTAAAAAACTTAAAGATGGGTCGCTGATTAAAATGACTCTGAAACGGTAAAAAACGAGATATATATGAAAAGTTATGTGTTCCTTCTATAGTGCTGTATATTCACAGTCAAAAAAAAGCCCGTTGAGATATCTCAACAGGCTTTTTCTGTTTTGCAGAGGAAAATTAGAAATTATAACCTAAGTTCACGCTGAGAACGTTAGCATTGCTGCTATAAGTTCCCGGAATTGTCATTGTTGCATTAGTAGTATATGTAGGTGAACCCGGGATATTTAAATCCGGAGAAACCTTATCGGCGAACTTAACAAACATAAATGCCGCATCGACATACAATTTTTCGGTAATTTTATAGCTGGCGCCGATCGTAAAATCTGTACGGTTTGCATCCGGCAGCATAGGTTCAGTTACAACACCAGGCTGCGGAGTAAAATCTTCGACTAATCCGCCGCGAATGGTCCATTTGTCACTGAGTGTATATTCCGCACCGATACGCACGATAGGCTTATCAAGCCAATTTTTCTTATAGGTCGTTGTGCCTTGCCCAGCAGTAACAGGTGTTATATTGATTTGAAGTTGGTTATATGCAGACCATTGAACCCATTGGAGATCACATTCGAGTCTAAGGTCAGATGTTACCTGGTCTGCTACACCAAAATACGCATTGCCCGGCAAGGGAAGTGTAGCTTTTCCGGTTCCACCAGGAAAGGCTGCGGCCACTGGAGGAAAAACATTTGAAAATGTTGCATTTCCCGAAAAATCCATATCTGTTTTCATTCGATAAGATAATCCCAAAGACAATCCATTTATTGGCTTCCAGATGACGCCGATATTTGCATTAAATCCATTTCCTGTTCCTTTTAATTCGTTCGATGCATACGCGGAAGTATCGTGTGGAAAACCAAGTAACTTCCATGGTATGTTTTTAGTCATATCAACGGTTCCATACACATAACTTACACCCACACCGATTGAAAGATTGTCGCTGATTTTATAGGCAACCGTCGGATTGAAATAATACGTTGCAATATTCGCCTTGACGGATAAATAGCTTCCTATATAAGAACCGCCATTAGCTAATCGTCCCCATTGATCCGGCCATTGCGTTCCCAATCCAAAAGGAGTATACACACCAAGTCCTACGGCAATTTTATCACTGAGCTTGTACGAAGCGTAAATATTAAAAGGAGTGAAGATTTGAGGCTTCGTATTATAATTGGGGTAGTTCGCCAGCGGTCCGTTTTGTTCGGGTGCAAAAGAACTGTATGGCTGGATAAAATTAATACCGCCGAGTACATTAAAACCATCTTGAAATGCAAGACCCGCCGGATTAAAATATATCGCTGAAGGATCTGATGCTGTTGCTGCGAAAGCGCCACCCATACCTACAGCGCGGGCATTTTGTTCATTCAACTGATAACCTCCGGCGAATAATGTACCTGTCGCAAGAATAGAAACGACGGCAAGAAGTCCCAAAAATCGAGCTGAAAAATTCATATAGTCCTCCTTAATGAGATGAATTGGAAAAATAATAATAATACAATAACGCCTTGGGCAATAATATATATAATGAATCTATAAAATGCAATTTAAAGAATAAGTGAATTATATTTGTAATCCATATTCAAATAATGTAAATAATAAATCAATAAAATGTAATTTACAGAATATAAATTCAGTAATGGACGGTTATTCTTCATCACTAGTGTCCGGTTATAAGTT
>PMML01000085.1 GCA_003162695.1 Ignavibacteriota bacterium
GATGGAATAAAAGAATCGCAGCTTCCGGGCTGGATAGTTACAACAACCAATACCGACAGCATTGTGAAGAGGAATGAACGGGAAACCGTGCTTGACCGCCATATGGCGACAAGAAAAAATCTGGAAGGTTCCGCAGCGTGGCTTCAAATAGAAATGGCCGGCAGCAGCGTTATTCCCGATCTCGACAGCATGAATGTATCCGGCAGTTTATTGGTCGATAGTCTTCGAGTTCAGCATTGGAACATATCCATTCGCGGTTCTCAAGACGGTTCGCATTGGAAAGAATTGGGAACAACCGGCGGTGATGGATTACCGGGGGATACTGCAACCGGCCAATGGCGAAGGTTTTCTCCGCCGAACCTGCGAATTTTCAGTTGTTCTTTTAAGCTCGACACACTTGCACATTATAAATTTTACCGGATTCATGTAAATTCTCCGAATGCAAAAAGCTGGGCCATTACCGAATTTGGAATGTTCAACAACGGAAAACATGCCGATGTCGGAGGCCCGTATAATTTTACAAGTGCATGGATGAGCGCCGGTGCAAAAACTGAATGGGTTTATGTAGATATTGGATCTACATGCTCATTCAATCGAGTTGTTTTAAATTGGATTAGCCGGCCCGCGGCCGGATCGATTCAAGTATCGGACGATGCGGTGAATTGGAGGGACATTATACCGCTGCCCGGGACTTTGAATCCGGTTGATGATCTTGCACTCGACAAGCCGGAAAAGGGGAGGTACGTGCGCGTACTAATGCTGAAGCCCGGCTCAACGGAGCATTACATACTCAGTGAATTGGAAGTGTACGGTACGGGGGGTCCGGTTGCAGTCCCGCACAATCAATCCACTGGAGGAAAAAACGGCAGAATGGATTTGGCCGGCGGTGCATGGAAAATTCAACGTGAATCTCTGGTTCAGACGAACGGTGAAATAATTTCCAGACCGGGATTTATGGACAACGATTGGATCACGGCAACAGTTCCGGCTACCGTGCTTGTAAGTTATCTCAATGCGGGTGCTTTACCGGATCCGAATTTCGGAGACAATCAATTGCTGATTTCGGATTCTTACTTCTATTCCGATTTTTGGTACCGCGATGAATTTATTGCACCTGCTTTTTATACAGGAAAACGGATGTTTCTCAACTTTGACGGGATTAATTGGAAAGCTGAGGTATATTTAAATGGACGCAAGCTCGGACTGATTGAAGGCGCCTGCACACGCGGGCAATTTGACGTAACCGATATTCTTCTTCCCGGAGAAAAAAACACTCTTGCGGTACGCATCAAGAAAAATGACACACCCGGATTTGTTAAAGAACAGACGAAACTTAGTCATGATGCAAACGGCGGCGAGATAGGTGCGGATAATCCGACCTTCCACGCATCCGTCGGCTGGGACTGGATTCCAACTATTCGCGGGCGTAATATCGGTATCTACAGCAATGTGTATCTTTCGGCAACCGGCCCTGTCACAATTGAAGACCCGTTCGTTTCAACCGACATGGCTCTTCCGGATACGACATCTGCGGATATTACTTTTAATGTGACCCTCCGCAATCACTCATCAAAAGATGTAAAAGGAATTTTAAGCGCCGCCTTCGGTAAACTGCACTTTGAGCAGCCGGTGACGCTGGTTGCATCGGAAATGAAGAATATACATCTTACTTCCGCGGACTATCCTTCGCTGAAACTAAAAAATCCAAAGCTGTGGTGGCCCAATGGGTACGGCCCGCAGAATCTTTATGACGTGGAAATTACATTCACTGCATCCGACGGCGTATTATCGGACTTAAAAAAATTCCAGACCGGTATCAGAAAAATGTCGTATTCCGAGGACGGCGGAGTTTTAAAAATATTTGTGAACGGCAGAAGATTTATTGGCTTCGGAGGCAACTGGGGATTCTCCGAGTCGATGCTTCAGTACCGCGCACGAGAATATGATATTGCGGTACGATACCATAAAGAAATGAATTTTACGATGATTCGGAACTGGGTAGGACAGACCGTCGATGATGAGTTCTACAGGGCATGCGACCGCTACGGTATTATGATCTGGCAGGATTTCTGGCTGGCAAATCCCGGGGATGGGCCGAATCCCAAAGATAATGCTATGTTTATGCAGAATGCGGATGATTTTGTAAAACGAATCCGCAATCATCCGTCTCTGGCGCTTTATTGCGGACGCAACGAAGGGAATCCACCGGAGCCTCTGGATTCAGGGCTTAGAAACTTACTGTCACAGCTGCAGCCCGATATGCATTATATATCGAGCTCTTCATTCGGTCCTGTCAGCGGTGGCGGGCCCTATAGAGCTATGCCCGTAAAATTCTACTTTGAAAAAAGGGCAACGGAAAAAATTCACAGCGAACTTGGTATGCCGAATATGGTCTCGTATGAGAGTCTAAAACAAATGCTTCCAGATTCTTCCCTGTGGCCGATTAACCGTCTGTGGGGTGTGCACGATTTCAATCTGGAAAGCGCTCAATATGGATACTCCTTTATTCAACAGATGAACGATAATTTTGGTCCATCGGACAGCCTTAAAGAATGGCTTTCTCTCGCTCAATGGATTAATTATCAGGGATATCGTGCTATGTTCGAAGCGCAAGGTAAAAACAGGATGGGCCTTTTATTATGGATGAGTCATCCGTCATGGCCCTCAATGGTATGGCAGACATACGATTACTATTTCGAACCGACTGCAGCCTATTTTGGATGCAAGAAAGCGTGCGAGCCGCTTCACATTCAATGGAATCCTCTCAGCGACAGTATTGAGGTTGTCAACTACAGGAACTCGAATGGAACAGATCTTACTGCAATCATGGAGATTTTCAATATAGACGGTGCTGTAAAGCTGAAAAAGAAGATCGCCGTCGATTGTCCTGAAGATCATATTGTCCGGTGCTGTCCGATGGAATATCCATCCGGTTTAAGCGGCGTCTATTTCGTAAGACTGACTTTAAAAAAGGGCAGCTCAATAATTTCGGAAAATTTCTATTGGCGTGAACAAAAAGACGGGGATCTTAAAGCCGTTCGGGATCTTCCAAAAATAAAATTAGAGACAAAAACAAAAACTGCACGGAAAGGAAGTCGATACTATTTGACTGCGACAATGATCAACAAGACAAAATATCCGGCGCTTATGGTCAAATTGAGCGTGATCGGCAGCAGGAGCAAAGAACGGATGTTGCCGGTGATTTTCAGTGATAACTATATATCGCTCATGCCGGGAGAGAAGCGAATCGTTACAATGGAATTGCAGGATGCGGATACGCGCGGTGAACAAGCTGAAGTGGTCGTCACCGGATATCCAGGAGAATAGCGCCTGACGGAGGCTATGCAATCACCGGCAGAAGATAATGCAGGACCGTATGCCGGAGAGCTTACGGTGAATTTACTTATGTGTATATTCCATTATTCATTATTCAACGAATAAAAATTTCAAAAAGCATAAAGGGATCTTCAATGAAGCAGCAATGCCACATTTCTTTTGTTTACGGCACAATCCTGGTGCTTGCGTGCGGTTTAATATTCTACGTCATCCGCGGTGATTATCTCCAGGCCTTTTTTTGGGTTTTCTTTGTTGTAGTCTTTCTCCGGCTCTATGTCCGATATTTCCCGTCCCTTTCACGCTCTATGGGATACGGATCAGTTGCAGATCAAGCCGCAAAGGATGTCGGGTCTTCAAGCGCTAAGGTTGTCCTTTATACCGGAATCGGATGTCCTTTTTGTCCTCTTGTAAAAAGGAGATTGAGTGAACTTCAATTAAAAATGGGATTTGAGTTAAAGGAAATAGATATTACATTCAAACCGGATTTATTGATTTCAAAAGGTATCCGTGCACTGCCGGTTGTTGAAGTCGGGAAAGTTCAATGGATCGGAAATGCGACCAGCGAACAGTTGGCGGATTTCATCAGGAGCAGCGAGGTATAGAACCAGTCTCCAGGGCAAATTAGTCAAATGGGGGGAGATGACGGTCTTCTTCAATTTCTGCGTAACATCGGGCGGTCTTAGTCCCCGGCTGCAGCGGCATTGGATTCTTTTCTCCTCGGTTCAGGGAGTCGCTGTCCGGCTTTATTGCATTCGGTTCCTGCCGGTACGGAATTGTTTTCCATAATGTTTTATTCTGTCATCTCCTCAGAATTAAGGAACATCCAGGAGCTTGAGCACGAAGCCGGCAGGATATTGGTGGATCCGAAAAAGACGCTGCGATTTATACGAAGGGGAAAAAGAGGCAGAGGTTCTTTTTGAAAAATCCGTGGAATATAATTGCGTCTTCTGCGAATTGGCAATACATTATAAGCTGTAAAACTCCGCTCTCAGTTCCGGCTCTTCGTGTAATTGTAGAGGGAGGGTTCTCATAGTCAAGTGAAAGACATCTCATGGAAAAATTGAAACCGCATATCATCGGCAGTATTGTTCTCGCTGTTCTTTTTATCGGATCGATTGTTTTTGCAACGATCCGTTTTGGTCCGGAGCTGACGGAGCTGGTCTGTGACTCTCATAAATTTAGAGGCTATGTTTTGTCCTTTGGACCATGGAGCGCTGTGGTATTCATGCTTTTCCAGGTGCTGCAAGTAGTGATTGCGTTCATACCGGGAGAACCGGTGCAAATTGCAGGAGGATATATATTCGGAACTTTCTGGGGGACAGTGTATTCGATGCTGGGAATAACGGCAGGATATATTATTGTTTTTGCAAGTGTGAGACTTTTTGGCTATCCGCTTGTTAAGAAATTCGTTCCGGAAAAAGAATTTGATAAATTCAGCGTGTTGATTAATAACCCGAAACTCGAAACGACGATATTTCTTTTATTTCTTATACCGGGTGTTCCCAAGGACATTCTTGTGTATATCGCCGGACTTACCCCGATTCAGCCCGTTCTCTTCTTTATCATCATTTTTTTTGCACGCTTGCCTGCTATGATCGGATCTTCGTTTATTGGTGCGGAAATTCAATCGAGTAAATACCTTGCCGCCATCATCGTTTCCGTTGTAGCGAGCATATTATTCGTTCTCGGATACATCTATAAGCAGAGAATCATCGACTACGTTCATTTGATGTTCAGCAAAAAAATATTATCCGCGAATAGAAAAAAGAAATAAGCCCCACCGGCGCTCGGGAAAAAGAGCCGGGTTCAATCGAAGAGTTTAATTCAGCAGCATTCGTTTTTGAAGTATTTGTGTGTTGTACCTTTCCCATTTATACGGATAAAAATTAAAATTCTCAGGGTTCCTCTCTGCACAACAAGTCGCAGAAAGACGATGGAGGAAGTAAAATGCTTTTACCACTCCACTGATAAGGAGAAACGGAATTTTTCCGCCAACGGACCATTATCAGTGGATGGAGCATCGATATAGCTGAAATCGAATTCGCAGACATCGTATCGGAGTCCGGCGCCAAGTGTCATATATTTCTCATTGACATAACGGGGATCTTCATAAAAATATCCGGCTCGGAGCGCAATAAGTTTCGGACTTCCATACCAATATTCCAGACCGGTACTCATTGTAAATTCACGAATCTGTTCATTGAAGGTGGATCCTGTCCAAGTCGTATAAAAGGCCTTATAGAATTCATCCGGTGTTCCGTTTGTGTCTCTTTTAATCATCAATCGGTTCACATCTGTAATCCATGTTAATGTATTATATCTGCTTTGGATGAGATCATAAGCAAAGCCGAGACGCAGGTTCATCGGCAAAGGGTCTGCTTGTGCTTTATCGATGTAAAAAATATTCGAACCTATATTGGAGATATCCATTCCTAATCTGAGATTATTTCCGAGATCAATCCTTGTAAAAGGAATGCGGACTTTTTCCGGTTTATAGAGCAGGCCGATATCGAAGCTGACTCCCGATACTGTTGTGTTTCTCACTTCTCTTGCCGTTCCAAAAGGAGCAAGTGTGCTGTAAAAGAATCGTGCATTCACGCCGATACCGAGATCCTGATTGAGTTTCGTGGCGTAGCCCAACGTATAAGCCATTTCATGACCCTTGAATGTCGAAATAACATCAGGATTATCCAGCGTTTGCACAAATTCGCCAAGTTCCAGATATGTAACCATAGCGGAAACAACTCCACCCAAATCTTCTACAGGCTGTTTATATGCGAGATGCCCGATCCATATATCGGAAAGACCCAATGAAGGCATCCATTGGGCGTATGACGCGGCAATCCCCGAACCTTGCTGAAAAGCATATCCTGCTGGATTCCAATAACCGGCCCAGGCATTGTCAGCCAGGGCAACGCCTGCTTCGCCCATTCCGCCGCTTCGTGAATCCGGCGCAATCATGAGAAACGGCACGGCGGGCGCTTGTATCTGTGCTTGAATAAATTGTGTATAAATTATAACGCCGAAAACAAAAAAAAATAATTTACACATGAACCCAATCCTCCGATATTTACACATTGCTATCTCAAGATAAGTTTATAACTTTATCTTATCAAGAACCGGCTGATTTTCATTTTTAGAAATCCAATGCCATTGAGAAGGAAGGTGTAAATTCCACGCTTCCGCCCGGAAGAGTTCGGGGCTGAATCTCCGCATGAAGCTGCATCCTATGGTTTTCATGTGCTGCATCCCACACTGCTTCGAGCGACCGGCAATCAATGAACCGCATGGATAAGACACAGCGGGATTCAGTCCGATGTCGTAAAATGACTTGAAGAAAGCGGAATGTATTAAATAAGTAACTTGCCGAGAGAGATGGGGTTTGATGCAGGGATGTATGTGCTGATATATTCTGAAGCAGATTGTTCCTTCAGAAGAAGAATAAGTTCCTGACCTTCGGAAATGACGGGTGCTGCGACGGATGGACTATCTTCATCGATCCATTGACAACTGTTTGAAATATGAACGACTTGTTTTCGTATGATTTGATGAGTCTGAGAAGCGTCTGAGACGACGATGTCGATATTTGCGCTTCCCATATCGACATTCGATTCGCCCATATATTCTTCGTGAATCAGTCCATCGTGGCCGATAACATCGTCGATGTTGACCGTATCTATGAACAGGCCGAAGACCAATATCCAGACCAGTGGTAAATGAAGACTATGAAAACGATACAATCGCATTGTTATGATAATAATAATGCTCTTTTTATACTTCTCTTTCAATAACGAATGATTCGATGTTGCGGTTCCACGACCTATATAGACGGAAATGAATAGATATATATTCCTTGTAGGTATCTCCCCGGGGGATGGTATTCTGCAAATTTGAAGAAAATGCCCCGGTACCGGGAGAAGCATCAGGAACCAATTGGAGAGGAGAGAACGTTTTATATAATAGATCAATGAGAGAATGCAATGTTTCATAATGCTCATTCTCTGCTTCATATAAGTGCTTTCTATATGGGGAGACATATTATGCCCAAGGACACCGACGACTCCGATTTAGAGCGTGAAATCTTACGTACCATTGCTTACTTCGATGTTTTTACTTATCCGCTGACAAAAGCTCAATTGGCTTCGTTTTTGGCCTGTGCAATTGGCTCGGATTCTCAGTTTGATAAAGTGCTGCATCGGTTGATGCAAAAAAAACTTGTGCATTTTTCACAAGGATATTTCTACTTATCGACGCGTACAGCTGAGATTGTTGCTTCTCGCTTTGAAAATGAGCGACGGGCATATACAATGCTCAAGCGAGCCCGGTGGGTCTCTTTCTTTCTCAAACAAGTTCCGTTTGTAAGAGCTGTTTTTCTCACTGGTTCCCTTTCAAAACACGTTGTGCCGCATAAAGGCGATATCGACTTTATGATCGTCACCGAATTCAATCGCCTCTGGGTTTGTAAAATGATTCTCACCGGCTTCCGCCGGATCTTTCTCCTCAATTCTAAAAAATATTTTTGCATCAATCTTATGGTAACGGAAAATGCCATTCATTTTCCCAATCATAATTATTTTAATGCAGTTGAAATCGCCACAACACAAGTCATTTGGAATACTGCCGCTTTTGTGAAATATCAAAAAGAAAACGACTGGATATATAAGTATCTTCCCAATTGGCAGCCTTTGAAAGATGGATTACGCCTTCTTTCCAATTCACGTTCACCTCTTCAGATGCTTTATGAATCGGTCTTGAATGTCTTAAATCTCGATGTAATGAATACAAGCCTTATGCATATCGCAAGAAAATTTTGGAGGAAGAAGCACAAAACTCTCAATGAAGATAAATTTGATTCCGTTATCCAATGTAAACCGGATATTTCTTCAGTATGGCATGATGATCATCAGAGCCATATTCTTGATGAATTTCACCAACGTCTTACGGTATACGAAATGGAAGAGGCACAATGATCGACGTTTTGTTTACGCATTCCTATTTTATGCATTTCGATCTGAAACAGGAAAAGGCCATGGCACCCTATCCGCCGCTCGGGACGTTATATGCTGCGAGTTTTTTGGAAAAAAACGGATTTTCCGTACGTCTTTTCGATACCATGCTTGCACAGAATGAAAACGATATCCGTGCATCTCTTGAAGAGCATCGTCCTTCGATTGTGGCTATTTATGACGATGATTTTAATTACCTCAACAAAATGTGCTTAAGCAGAATGCGCGAAGCTTCGTTTGTAATGACCGCAATAGCCAAAAAATATGGAGCATTCGTTATTATTCACAGCTCCGATGCTGCAGATCATGCCGAAACGTATTTGCAGCATGGCGCCGACGTGATTGTTATCGGCGAAGGGGAACTCACTCTTCGTGATGTATGCCAAAAAATTCTGCGGGAGAGAACTTTCGATTTCTCGTCGATTGACGGTGTGGTATTCATGAAGAATGAAACGGCGACACATGCAGCGCGGCGAACAGTATTGAAGAATCTCGACGAGCTTCCATTCCCGGCGTGGCATCTCATTGATGCCGAAAAATACAAGTCTGCATGGAATCGACGGCACGGATTTTATTCGGTCAATATGGTAACGACCCGGGGATGCCCCTTCCATTGCAATTGGTGCGCCAAACCGATTTACGGTCAGGTCTACAATTCGCGGTCGCCGCAGAATGTTGTCGAGGAAATTAAACTTCTCCAGCGGACAATCAAACCCGGCCATATCTGGTTTGCAGACGATATTTTCGGCCTCAAGCCCGGCTGGGTCCGGTCATTTGCCGAATTGATGGAGAAAGAAAACATTAAAATTCCGTATAAGATTCAGTCGCGCGTCGACCTTCTTCTGGAGTCGGATACCGTCGAAGCGCTGGCACGATCGGGATGCAGCGAAGTGTGGGTCGGCGCAGAATCCGGCTCGCAGAAAATCCTGGATGCAATGGATAAGGGAACAAAAGTTTCCCAAATATATCAGGCCCGCAGATTATTGAAGCAATACGGCATAAAAACTTCTTTCTTCCTGCAATTCGGCTATCCAGGGGAAGAGATGGAGGATATCAGGGCGACTATTCGCATGGTAAAAGATCTTATGCCCGACGATATAGGCATTTCCGTTTCCTATCCGCTGCCCGGAACAAAGTTTTATGAAAAAGTAAAATTAGACCTGAAGGAAAAGCAAAATTGGATCGATTCCGACGATCTTGCACTTATGTTCCGCGGAACATTCTCGCCGGCTTATTATAGGCAGCTGCACCGTTATGTGCACAAAGTGTATCGTTTTCGAAAGGGATTAATGATGCTTTGGCTTTTGTTGACCCGTAAAGCTGCGTTCGGATGGACGCAGGTAAGACAGGTCGTATTACTTTGGTATTACGGGCCGGGAATTCTTATCGATCGGTGCAAGCTTCTTTATCGACAAATGGCATGAAATCATTTCAAGTGAACAAAGAAAGCAATATCGAACGTTCGAGCGAAGCGTTTTCCGCTCAAGCCGTGCATTTCGATTCCGACGAAGAATCGAATTGGATTTTGAAATGGATGCGGAAACAAGTTTATAGCCATGAGGAAGAATTTCTGCAGCCGCACAGCAATATTTTGGAACTCAATGCCGGAACGGGAATAGATGCTTTGTATTTTGCCAAGATGGGTCATTCCGTGTTCGCGATAGACAATGCATCTGGCATGCTCGATCAATTGCAAAAGAAAATTTCGGCATATCATTTTGAAGACCGTATCGGATATGCACGCTGTTCATTTACACAACTGCAGACACTGCCGCTTCCAGCAGAAAGATTCGATCACGTCTTTTCAAATTTCGGCGGTTTGAACTGTATCCCGAATTTAAAAGAAGTTATTGATCAACTTCCGCGATTATTAAAGCCTGGGGCAACGATTACGTTTGTTATCATGCCGCGGGTCTGTCCGTGGGAAATCATCCAATTCTTCAAAGGAAAAGTTCGACTGGCTTTTCGAAGATTTTCAAGCAGCGGAACGGCAGCATCGATTGACGGTCATAGATTTATAGTCTACTATCATTCTCCGGCTCAGGTCATACGATCGTTCGATGATCGATTTACACTTGTAAAACTCAGGGGACTGGCTTCTCTTTCGCCGCCGCCCTCTTTTAAGTCGTTTCCACAGAATTATCCGGTATTGTACCGTACACTTACTCGATGGGATGAGCGGTTTGCCGAAAGATTTCCGTTGAACAGATGGGCAGATCATTTCATCGTAACAATGCGATATCATCCACGTCACGTCGCATGAGGTTAAAATTCGATATTTCAGCGATGGTTGTTTAAACAACATGATTCTGCAAAAATATCATTTATTAAAAGATCTATTCTTGCGAGCATTCCGTATACTGAATACGCGCCAGAGACATACGTATGTTGTTTCTCTTCTCTTTATGTTCGCAAATTCAATTCTTGAATTGTTTACGTTTGGTCTCATGATACCGTTTATTACGGCAATCGCTTCTCCTCGTTTCTTCGCCGGATTCACTCTCTTTCGATTGCCGGTGCGTTCCTTTGATCCGTCACAGCATTATTATCCCGCAGTGCTTCTTGGCTCAGTTATTCTTTTTCTTTTTATTGCCAAAAATATTGCAGGGTTTTATTTATTTGCGTATTACAACAAATTTGTATATTCCGTTGCCGCCGATCTTTCAAGGGAGAAGATGCATGAATATTACAAACAGGGCTTCCCGGAATATCAGAAAAGCAACACGGCAGAAATGCTCCGCAAAATTGCGTTTCTTCCCGTCGAATTCTCCCAGCATATTATTCTGGGGAGCATCATTATACTTTCCGAATTTATGATTGTGGCTCTTTTTGCAGCAGGTATGGCTGTTGTCCAGTTCAGCGTTTTTATGCTTACAATGTGCACTCTGCTCCCATTCGTCGGATTTGCTTGGATGATGAGCGTTCGTTATTTGAAAATTACCCGGCGTACCATTCAGCAAAGAAGCGCATCGAACCTGAGAACCCTCTCAGATTCATTGTCGGCATATCAAGAAGCGAAGTTGTATCATAAAGAAGGTTTCTTTATCGGACGCTATACTGAAGGACAGCACGATCTCAATGGTCATCTGGCAAAACTCAATGCCGCCAATGCCATACCGGGAAGACTCTCGGAAATATTTGCCGTTGCCGGCCTCATGCTGATTCTTCTATTTTCCTTTCAAACAGGAGAACGCTCCACTGTCTCCATTATTACCGTATTGACGCTGTTCACAGCCTTTACCTATCGGGTTCTTCCGTCATTTAATAAAATCCTTAACGCAGTCGTGCATATGCATACATATTCCTTTACGATCGATCTGGTTGCACCGGTTCGTACGCCTGTTTCTTCGTTTGGAAAAACAATGAATTCGAATCGCCCGCCGCTGCAATTTAATGATGCAATTGAAATGCGGAATATAAGCTTTGGTTACCCGGAACAAAAAATCCCGATTATAAATAATCTCTCGCTGCGGTTAAATAAATCCGATTTTATCGGAATTGCCGGACGTTCCGGACTCGGGAAGACGTCGCTGGTCCGGGTGCTTCTGCAGCTGGTCCGGCAAACATCCGGTGACATCGCATTCGATGGAAAAATCCTCCGCGAAGAAGACTTATTTTCATGGCAAAATCTTTTTTGCTATGTGCCGCAGGATCCGGTTATACTTTCGGAAAGCGTGAAAGCAAATATTGCCTTCGGCATACCGGATACGATGATCGATGTTTATGCCGTTGCGACAATTCTGCAAAAGGTCGGTCTCTCTGAAACCGTTCAACGCCTGCCGGGAGGCCTGGAAACTATCGTGGGGGAGCGAGGCAATAATTTATCAGGCGGTCAGAAACAGCGGCTTTCCGTTGCACGTGCACTTTATCGAAATGCGGAAATATTCATTTTTGACGAGGCTTTCAACGAATTGGATAAAGCGTCCGGCCGGGAACTCCTCGACCTCATCGTTTCACTTCATCGATCCGGAAAGACCATTATCCTCATCTCTCATCACGCTCAGCCGTTGTCCCTTTGCAAAACAATTTATTCGCTCAGAAACGGCAGACTCACTAAAACTGAAAAAATAGCGCTGACTCAAATGCAAGGATGACCTTGAAGAGCCTTCTCTCCATTATATTTGCAGGATTATTATCGGCACTTTATGTATGCTTACGGATTTATCGTACGCCTCATCAAAAGAAATTGACCGAGTATCAAATGACGCGGCTTCTGGCGCTTGCAGAAAAATCGTTGGAATCGCTCGATGTGCCGGTCGGCGCGCTCCTGATTTATCATGATGAGATCATCGGGGAAGGCTGCAATACGGTTTTGCGTGAGTCCGATGCAGGCGGGCATGCGGAAATCAATGCGCTATCCGATGCAATAGAACGGTTGGGAATGGAACAATTTTTGTCGCTCGACAGAACTTCTTTATATCTTGTCACGACATTCGAACCGTGTCTCATGTGCACCGGAGCTTTTCTGAACTATAACATCAAACAGATTTATTTTTTAAAAGCGAAAGACTTCATATACCTGGCCAAGGGAGGGGCGCGATTCATTCGCTATTATTTCCGGCGGGGAAAAATGACGCATAACGGCGAACAGGATTCGCTTTTTGAACGGCATCCTCATTATCCGCAGCGCAAAATCAGGACTGGCGCTCCGGAATAAGTTCATAATAGAGCTTGAGGTACTCTTTGAACGTCCAATCGGCGGAAATTGTTTCGGCATATTTTCTGTTCTTTAATTGAAGCGATGCAATGTTTTCAGGGTGCCGGATGAGTTCTTCAACGATTTTAGCAAGACCCTCTGCATCGCCGGGAGATATCGTTAAAGCGTCGTCTTTGATATCGGCAAGCAAGCCGACATTTGTTCCAGCAACAACGACACCTTTTGCAAACGCTTCGAGAACGACCACGGACTGCCCCTCATACAAAGACGTCATTAAAAGAATATCCGCAGAAGAAAGCTGCAGTGAAATTTTCTCGTGAGGAAGTTTTCCCATCCATCGAATGCGTTCAAACACTCCGAGTTCACAGGCATAAGCTTGTACTGCACCGTTTAAGGTGTCGCTTCCGATAATCGTAAGCCTGCAGTTAAGCCTTTTCGTCAGGAAATGAAATGTCCGTACCATTGTAAAGGGATCTTTTACACGATTCAAATTACCGATGTATAAAAGCTGCAAGGGCGCTGCGAAGGGATGAGGGTGGAATTCAAATTTGGATATATCGACGCCGAATGGAATTATCGAAATCTGCTTTCTTGATATTCCCTGTCGCTGCATTATAGTTTGCTGAAAACGCGTCAGCATGACGATGTGCGAGGCTCGATAAATGCACCAGGCGGCCAGCTTTCTTTTTACCGGATTTGAAAGACTTCCGTAATGTATTGCCGGAAGATATGTAATGTCGCCGCCCGGGAGAGTTACAAGAGCGGGGATCTTGAGCAGCCGTCCGGCGAGAACGGCGACGATTCCCTGAAGCATAATCCAGAAACCATGAATGAGTGCAAATTGTTTGATTGAATGGTCTTTCCTTATTTTCCAGATACAATAAACAGCTTTGAGAATGTTGGATTTAATACCGGACGGGACAGTGATGACTCTGCATGAACTCGAAGTAAAAAACGGATGAGACTGTACGTCGGAGAATGAATAAATGCTCAAATCGAACAATTCGCTCAAGCTGCGGAGCAATTCGATCAGGACGGGAATGTTGTCTTGATCGCCGATGCCGCCCGGTACAATAATTGCTATAGCCGGTTTGAGGTTCATGCGCCGCACCACTTACGGGATTTCTTCAAAAGGAGAAGTTCCTGCGCAACTTTGATGACCAAATCCGGCTTGTGCCGCGTTAAGCAGTGAATATCGCCGAAAAAGCACGAAGGCCGGGAGCATCCGCCGCATTCAAGATCGGACGAATCGAGACAAATGGAAAACTCTCCTATTGGCTTCGACCAGATGCTTTTTGTCGAGCCGAACAACGCAAGGACGGGAATTTGAGACACCCATGCCATGTGCATTAATCCGGAATCTTCCGTTAGGACGAGATCTGCTTTTTGCAGAATATTGAAGGCTTCCGCCTGGGTTGTCAAACCGATAAGTGTTATAATGTTCTGACCCAATTGGTTTTTCAGATATTCCGTTTTTTCTCGGATTGCATCCGTTCCCAATACAAGAAACTGAATGTTGTTGTCGATCGTATGCAGCCAAGTTCGGGCAAACTGAACATAATATTCCGTCGGCCAATTCTTGGTCTCGGAGCTTCCCGCCGGATTCAATACGAATATTTTTTTTGCGGGATTGAAATTGGAAGAAAATAATTTTTCCAATCCTGTATTATCGTTGCGAAGTGTCAGCCGCGGTAATGTATCCGGCAGCGGTGTAAAACCGAGCTTATTAATAGTTTCTTTTGTGCGTTCACCGGCCGTATGCAGAGAGAATCGATCGAATTCTGAAAAACTTTTCGGGTGCAGAATCCTTCTGATCATACGGCTTAAAGAATTCCGTTGAAGGTCAATAATAATCTCATAGTGTTCATGAATCAAGGAAGGCAGGTATTGAAGAGCAGAGAGCCATTGCAGCTTCGGATTCCTTCCGCCGCCGATTGTCAATACTCGATTGAACAATGCCATATTATGCGGAAGCGAAGAGAACTCTTCACGCGTTAAGAGATGAAATTGTGTCGAAGGCAATATTGTTTGCAGCGCTTGCACGTAGGGCAATGTGACAACAACATCGCCGAAGGCCTGGAGCCGGATGACAAGGATTTTCCCGGGAGAAAACGGTGACAACCACGGGACAAAATTTATGATTTCTGCACTTGGCAAAATATCCGGTCTCCTAAAGGATATCGACATAAGCTATATGCGTTAAAATAAATTCTGCAATTTAAAAAATATTGCATTACAATAATGAGAAACTAAATGATGCTAGCCGCACCGCTTCTCAGTCCGCATTTATTGTCTTTTTCAAATATAGGCATCCTTTTGATCTTCTTCACCTTTTTGCATTATTTCCAGCACCATTTCTAAAAGATGAGGTTTTATCCCATGAGGCACGGTGCCGTGAAAAAATTGTAATTTTTATCAACAAATTACAATTTTATTTTTTTGAAGCGGCACCAGATCTGTCATTGCAACTCCGAATCCATTGTTTCGCCGGTGTTCAAATATTATTCGTAAAATGAACGAAGCCGGCCGCCGACGGCATATTTGAAAGATACGCTTAAAAACTAATGTGATGCTTTCTTTATCCCTCCCACGAACGGTTAACTCCATATTCGAGCGAAGGGCGCAATTCCCGGTTCGGTTTTATACAGATATGTACGAGCGGAGCGTCGTCGGATAAAGCCACGATGCCCGTGATTGCCCGCCCGTGCCGGAATGTTCCGCCCATCTACCCGATTCGATTTGCGCGACCCCTTGAGCAGCGAGTGCACGGGCAGTAGTTTGTCCGGGGCAAAGATGCAATCTATTTATCGATGAATCGGAATCGAAGCTTGTGTGTACGGCTGCGCGGAGAACAAGTTTTGCAACCTCTGAAGGGCCTTTTATTTTTGTGCATTATTTTTCTGCTCTTGTATAAGGCGATGAATTTCTTCAGTCAGTTCAACGTTGATTTTAATTAATCTGTGAACTTCGTCCTGAATTTTCAACAGCGATTCTGTGTCTTTGTATGTTTGCAGTGCTTGTTTGTCGGAAGCCCGTGCTGCTACTTTTTGTCCTACCATAATAACAGAAAGAAGAACTAATTGCAGAAATGTTTGAGCAATCCAGGAGACGATAGTAGCAGCTCCGCCTTGTAGAGCCGCAGGGAGACTGATTAAAGCTATGAGAGCGAAAAGATAAGCGCACCACATAGTGCTAACCATGTTGGTTATCAAGAATGCCAAACGGCCGTTAAATCCAATGTGCTCATGCTTTGTAAGATGGGGACCTGTTTGAGCTCTTTCTTCAATTCGAGGATTTGGAATGTGTGTACTCATATGCTAAAATATAACGTAATTGCGCAGTGTATTTTGAAACAATTGTTTTTTACTCGGTTTTCAATCCCCGTGAAGACATAGATGCGATTCATTTATCTCATTGTAACATGTTCACACATGTTAATATCTTTATNNTGCGAATGCATGATACTTAATTTTCATATTTTACAGGGGAATTTTGATCTTTCAATATCTCGTCGAGTCATAACAATATAACACAATATTTAAAAATCACAAAAAATTGGGAATTTTATCGGCTTATCCATACAAGGACGTTTTTAGAAACCATAAATCGGACTGAGAAAAGGACTTAGATCCGGGAAGGAATCGATTTTTTCTGACTTCTTCCTGCAATTATTTTTTTAAATTCATCATTTTTGGTTTTCTGTATCATATCGCCTGTGGGATTTGGCGTTGCAGAGGAATAGTTCTTTAGACGCAAGGGCAAGTAAATCAAATTCCTGACAATTCATTCCAAGCGGGAAAGTACTTGAATCGGAATTGATGCGAATGCCGCACTTCGATTTGACTGAGAAATATTTTTTATTATTTTCAAGAGAATGAAGACGTTGTGTCNNCGAAAATTGCAGTTATCCTTTGACTTATCGGTTTCTTCTCCGTATCTTACTGGCGAAAATTGAATAAAATCAACAACCAATAATTGGATGAAGCACAAAAGTAAAATTTTACGTGGATAGCATGCGTATCTGGATGCAGGCGGGTTGTCCGGTAGGACACTGTCGGAAGCGGTAAGCTGGGGCAGAATCGATTCGGAGAGTNNATCTCGATTCGCTGGTTGACATGCAAGTGGTGGTTTCGTATGTATCGGCACGGAGACCGCGTCCTTTAAAAAAAGATTGTTTGAACACCGGGAGGAACTTCTTGCGAAGATGAAGCGAGAGGCGGAACGACCGGAAAGCAAACATGTATAATCATAGAACGAATTCATAAACGGATTATTTCCAACAAAAGAGGAGTACATCATGGATCGTTATACGGAGCTGTTGGCCATCGTGGAAACATTTAAATCAGATTTCGAAAAATTTTATTTAAAGAAAAATAAATCTGCCGGTGTTCGTCTGCGGAAGCATATGGCGGAATTGAAGCATAAGGCACAAGAAATTCGCAATGAAGTGCAGGATATCAAATCGAAGTTGGCTGAAGAAGAGTCGACGACGCCTCCTCCTGCAGCCCAATAGCGCATATTAATGAAATTCCGATTGCTCTGCTTCCGGTTCAAGAGGCAGAGTATTCGATGCAGTTTTTTCCCCGGGCAGATAGAAAGTGATATCGGCCTGTGCACGGTTATTTGCAACAGAATGGATAATAGATGAAGAAGTATATTTTTCTCGGCCTCGCGGCTGGAGCCGCAGTTTCGTTGCTTTTGATCCTCTGGAGACGGGAAGAATTAAAAGGAACAGAATTTCAAGAACTGTATGATTCTTCCGCATCCCCAAAAAATCTTTTCGATAAAGCATACGAAGAATCGCCGGACAAGCTATAACGCTGAATTTCACGGTGTATTATATCCGCCCGGACGGCGAAAATATGGGAAGCGATAAAATCGATCCCTGCAGGAATCCATTCTCATACTTGAAGTACAAACATGCCGGACATTGACGAGCAAAGAAAAAAAGTCGACGAGCTGAAGAAAAAAATTCTTGAGCAAAAAAAGAAAGGGTCCGTAGTAAAGGAGGAGCCGGCGGCGGAATTGCCTGCTGCTGCGCCTGTTTCCGTTGGACGGAAAGAAGATGAGACGCCGATGCATGGAGGGTCAGAGATATTAAAAAAACCGGAAGCATCGCCATTGCGGGAAGGGCCAAAAAATTTACAAGCAGAATCATCGGTGAGCCATCCGGTCCAGTCGACGACGATGGCTTCACTGAAGGCATATGTGCAAGTACTGCGGCAGGCGTGGACGGACGGATCGATCAGCAAAGATGAAGAAGAAATGCTGCGGACTCTGCGAACTTCTTTGGGTGTCAGCGAACCCGAACATGAGAGTTTACAGCACGAAGTTCAGACTGAAATTTATCAGAATCTTGTGATGAGGATTTGGAAGCAGGGATCGATGAGTCCTCAGGACTCTGAAAAGCTTGATTTTATTAGGGAAAAATTCAATATTTCTGCGGATGAGCATATGAGAATAGAAAAGACAGCCCGGCAGATTCTTTTGCAAAAAAAGTGATAGAGTAAAAAAGAAAAAGCGAAGAAAAAATTAAATACATGTTGACTTTTGAGGATTAGCATGTTATATTAAGAGCCCGCACAACAAAGGCGGGAAGTTCCTTTAAGAAGATTATACGGCCCATTGTTTCAGGTGGGCATTTTTTTCGTAAAGATGTTCTTTGATAAATGGTGCACGACAATACGTCAATTGATTGAGTTTTTTGAACTAATCAATAAATGAAATAAGCGATACACAGAGATTAGTGATCAAGCTTGAAATTGAGATTTAATTACAATGGAGAGTTTGATCCTGGCTCAGGATTAACGCTAGCGGCAGGCCTAATACATGCAAGTCGAACGGTAACAGGTCCAGCAATGGATGCTGACGAGTGGCGCACGGGTGCGTAACACGTATGCAA
>PMML01000016.1 GCA_003162695.1 Ignavibacteriota bacterium
GCGAGCTAAGTCCTGTCCGATAGTAACTGGTTGTTTCGCGCGTGCTAAATCGTCGACGGCTGGTTCCGTCAGCTTGAGCGACTGGTTAGGCGGTATGGCGTTTACCAATGCATATGTTGTGATTGTGGCAATTCCGGATATTGTTTGTTTCCAGTTATCATTCTCTCTATTAAATGTATTAATTCGTACAATTGTTTTGATTTAGGATTATTCGAATATAATCCCTCTCGCCACCAAAGTTGTTTTTCTTTATCACCCGCTGTTATTTTAAAATAATAGGAGTGAGATGGGCTGACTCCGTTGCCTTTGTCAGGGATATATTCATCAGGATAATTAAACACATCTATATCGACCATCTTTTGATAAATCGAATCCATTTGATTCTCTTCAAGATGGAAGCTTACAATTGTATCCCGATCAAATGCCATATCCCTGGTAAATTGCCCACTGTATGTATTCAAAACATTCCGTGGAGGAAAAAATCCATATTTGAATACAAAAGCAAAGTTAGAAGGTTGCTTGGAGTTATGATGGCAGCCTACCAGAACCATCATTAGAAAAAGAAAGTAATTGCGTTTGAAAGAATTTGATTTATTCATGTTGGAGTCGATTTTCCGCCATACCGCCTAACGGACCGGAGCTNNGCCTGCCTTTGCTGTTGCTCTTGCGTGGGCAAGAAGCACACCTTTTTGCAAACTTTGGATGTGCGGTGGGCTTGAGCGGTTTGCAAAGGGGTGTGCTTGTGCGTTTAGGTAACAGTTTAAATTTAATTACTATCCAAAACATTATCCGCTAACAACTCTGCCTGCTTTAACACTGTATCAATCGCTTTTTGTTGTTTATCCGGCGGGTAACCGTGCTTAGTGAGTGTTCTTCTTACGAGTACCATCAATTTTGCTCTTGCGCTTTCGCGGATGGTCCAATCAATGGTTGCGTTTTTTTTGACTTTGTCCGCTATTTCTTTGGCGATTTCCCGCAATGCATCGTCGCCCAACACTTGAACGGCGCTATCGTTTGTTTCTAAAGCATTGTAGAAAGCAACTTCATCCGTTGTAAGTCCGAGCCGCTCACCTTCCTTATCAACCTCTTTAATTTCTTTTGCAATGTTGATTAATTCTTGAATGATCTCAGCAGTTGTTAGCAAATTATTTTGATATTTCTTGATTGCCGTTTCCAGCATTTCTAATAATTTTCTGCTCTTTACAAGATTAGTTCTCGCTCTCGCTTTTATTTCGTCGTTCAATATCTTTTTCAGCAACTCAAAAGCGAGGTTCTGGTGCTTCATTCCTTTGATTTCTAGAAGGAACTCTTCGGAGAGAAGTGAAATATCCGGTTTCGATATTCCTGCCGCATCAAAAATATCGACAACTTTGTCGGAGCTTAATGCAGCATCAAGGNNAAGCCACATCATCCTGAATCTTCTTTGCGTTTTCATGAGGCATCGCCAACGCGAAAACCTGGTTTAACAACGTCACTTCCCGAATAAAGCGATTCTTTCCATCCTGCAAGCCCAAAATATGTTCTTCGGCTTGTAATACAATTGAGAGTTTCTCTTTAGGATCAACAGTAAAGAATCGTCTGTAATTAAACTTCAGGCTGTTCTCATAATATGCCTGAGGCTCTTCGAGCAATATCCCTTTTTGTGTTTTACTCTCTTCGTTGAACATCTGCTTTACTACTTCAAATTTTTCCAGCATTANNTTTTTCCACCGGCATCAGAGTAAAACGATAATGCGTTTTTTAAATCAGTCGCAAGGCCTAAATAATCGACAACGAGACCTCCTGGTTTATCCTTGAAGACGCGGTTTACTCGTGCGATTGCCTGCATCAAATTATGCCCGCGCATCGGCTTATCGACATACATCGTGTTCAAACAGGGGACGTCAAAGCCTGTGAGCCACATATCACGGACAATCACTAATTTCAGAGGGTCGGCGGGATCTTTCATCCTTTCGGATAAATCTTTCCGTTGTCCCTTAGTTGTGTGATGCTTTTGCATTACAGGGCCGTCGGCGCTGGAGGCGGTCATGACAACCTTAATCGATCCCTTTGTCAGGTCATCACTATGCCATTCGGGACGCAAAGCGATGATTTCGTTGTAAAGTTCGACGGCAATTCTTCGGCTCATTGCCACGATCATTGCTTTTCCGTCAAAGACTTTTTGCCGCTGTTCAAAATGATTGACAATATCCTTTGCAAGGTTTTTAACCCGTTCTTTATTGCCTACAATGGCTTCAAACTTTGCCCATTTTGCCTTTGCTCTTTGTTTCGCAGTTATTTCTTCGTCTTCTTCCAGTTCTTTGTCAAATTCTTCGATGAGCTTTCTACCTTCTTCGCTTAAATTGACTTTCGCGAGGCGGCTTTCGTAATAGATTTTNNAGGGTTGCTCCATCGGCGACCGATTGTGCTATGTCGTACACGTCTACGTACTGGCCGAACACTTGTGGCGTGTTGATGTCCGTCCCCTCAATCGGCGTTCCGGTAAAGCCGATATACGTCGCGTTCGGCAGCGCATCGCGCATATATTTTGCAAAGCCGTACGCAATTCGTTTCCCGATAATTTCTTTTGTCTCTTTATCCCAAACGTCCTTTGCTACCGCTTCGAAGCCGTACTGCGTTCTGTGCGCTTCATCGGCGATAACGATAATATTCGTCCGCTCGGAAAGACGATCGTACTCTGCTTTACCCTCTTCCGGCAAAAATTTTTGGATAGTTGTAAAGACAATGCCGCCANNCTTTCAACAATTCTTTTAAATGATTCCTGTTTTGCGCTTGCACCGGTTCCTGCCGCAACAATTGTTTGGATGTGGCAAACGTATCGTACAACTGGTCATCCAAATCGTTACGGTCTGTGATGACGACGATTGTCGGATTGTGCATTTCGGGAGCGGTTATGAGCTTGGCCGCATAAAATACCATGCTCAGGCTTTTTCCCGACCCTTGCGTATGCCAGACAACGCCTCCCCGTTTATCTCCGCTTGCACCCGACGCCTTTATGGAGGACTGAACCGCTTTGTTCACTGCATAATACTGATGATACGCCGCTATTTTTTTCTCTGTTACAACCTGAGTGATACCGGTTTTTGCATCGGTCTTTTTGTTTTTTTCAAATAGTGTAAAGTTGCGGACAAGGTCAAGCAGTGTCGCGGGATTCAACATCCCTTTGAGTAAAATTTCCAACTGAGGGATAAACCTGGACGATTCTTTCTTCCCGTCGATTGCCTTCCATGCCATAAAGCGGGTAAAACCTGCCGATACGCTTCCTGCTTTAGCTTCCATACCGTCTGAAATAACACAAACGGCATTATTNNACGACAAGGGGAATGCCATTCACAAACAAGACGATATCGGGGCGTTTGTTTTGGTTCTTTTCTACGACGGTAAATTGATTGACGGCAAGAAATTCATTATTGAGCGGCTGTTCGAAATCTATCAACGTTACTTCGTAACTTCGCTCGTAGCCATCCTGCTGATAAGGGACTTTTACTTTTTCGACGAGGAATTGATGAAAGATTTCGTTGTTGTAAAGCAGGTCGGGGGAATAGATTCTTGCTATTTTTTGTATCGCTTGTTCCCGTGCGGATTCAGGAATTGTTCGATTCAATTGGGCAACAGCTTTTTGCAGGCGATGAGTGAGTATGACTTGCTCAAAAGTTTCTCTTTCAGATTGTTCAGCCTCCGGTGCGATTGCTAGCCCATAAATATACTCCCAGCCCAATGAATGAAGAGCTTCAAGTGCAAAAGTTTCAATATTATTTTCCGTTACCAGTTTCATCTTTCTTTGTTTTAAAGTATTGCAGCTCAGATTTGTAGGCTTCCCGATCGAGGTTAAAAAGTATTTCGCTTGCTGCGTACNNTATAATCTGGTGTCATTACAAATTCACCAAACGTTTCATCCCAGGATTCATTGAAATTAGGACTGTCTTCGTAAATAATTTCCCCTCGATGTTTGGTTCTTGGATTATCGAGCTCGAAAGTTTCTATTAAAAAACACGAAACGATTTCAGTAGACTGTAATAGAAAATCTTCTGTAAGAGTATTTAAAGTCTTTCTTCTGTTTTGAAGTTCATCCAGCGTTCTGGCATGAGA